>NZ_KV821855.1:0-2132 GCF_001815755.1 Rothia sp. HMSC061C12 | reverse complement strand
TCTTCTGCCATGGTTTTTAACTACGACCAATGACGCTAAACCATGGCACAACTTGCAGTGCGGCACGGTAAAGAGGGGCGGCCCCGGATGGCACATGCATCCGGGGCCGCCACCTCGTTTCTTAGGGGGAATTTTATCGTCATCTTGATACAATTTTAGAGGGGATAATTAGCAGACAGAAGGGTTGGAACATGTTATTAATGTGCGGCAGATTTTTTACAATAAAATTTAGTGGCGCGACAAGAGAACTAATTTTACGAGAGACTATTGGAGGAATCGATGGCTTTTCTGGGCTACAACAAAGACGAAAAGTTAGAATTTAACTATAAGAGGGCCTGCGGGTTGTGGCTAATTGTGGTGGCGGCAGTTATAGCAATAGCCACATTGGTCGGAGGAAAACAAATAATAAACATGCAAGTATTCAGCATTGGGTACGTCGTCAGCTTTTTCTCAATCAACATGAATAAAAAGGTGCTGAATAGACTATCCGATGGCCCTTCAAGTGAATTTCAAAATAAAGTATCCTCGTATGCTGTTGTTTTGCTATTTGTCTTAATGGTTTTGCTGGGTGGCCCATTCTTTGCAACTGAAAATTGGAGACTGATTTGGCTTGGAGCGCTGATGGCAACCGCGCTGCACTTCTTCCCATACTATTTTGTGCATGGAAAGTCAATGATATACCTGGGTCTTATCTGTGCCATTAACGTGTTTGCGGGATATATTTTTACCAACATCCCGTTAGAGGTAATTGCATATATCGACGCGGCGATTAAGCTCATCTTCGGAATCTATCTGCTATTCCTTTCAAAGCCGTCAAAGCAAATTTAAGGCAGATCTTCGGCACAACAAATCAGGGCGGCCCCGGACGCACACGCATCCGGGGCCGCCTGCTAGGAAAGGAACAATCACCGATGACGAACCAACTACTGTTAACGCAGGTGCTAGCTGCTGGGTTTGACTGGAACTATCTCTGGCACTGGACTCATGACCAGGATCTCGGCAAAGTGCTGATTTCTGCAATCGCACCGATTGCAACGGCGGTCATTGCTGCTTTAAGTCTTATACTGAGTGCCCGCAGGGAGACTAAGCAGATGGAACTCTCCAAACAAGGAACACCTCCTGAGCTGACGAGGTATAAAGAATGGCTTGAAATTTCTGAAAAATATAAAGAGCTTGTCAAGTTTGGAAATGTAGATGCGCTTTCTATAACTTCTGAAGAATATAGGGAGATTGAAGCATCTCGAAAAGCATCTCTTGAACGTGCTGTTTGGGAACGTAAAGTTTTTGCATTTTGTCCATATTCTAATGCTCAAAAACTTCTTATGCAGATTAACCCCTCAAAGATTTATCGAATCATAAATCTTAAAAATGGGGATTCTGTGTCATGTATGGATGTCTATGTTCCCTCGGATTTCAAGCCTTATTGGATGTGTTTTTCTTTCTGGGGTTTTCTGTATGTTACATGCTTTACTCTTCTTTGTGTGAATGTTTCCAGTGGAAACAACACTGATGCACTGTTTTGGTTCGTCGAGATAATCTTTGTGTTAGTTTTATTTCCATTTTTCATAGGAATTCTTCCTAATGGAATTAGTGGGGTTGTAGAGGCCAACTATTTCTTTCGAAGGATAATAGTCTCTCGTGGGCAGAAATTTGAAATCAGTATTAACTCGGAGAGGGAGATGATGGCGAAACGTTTGAGGAATTCGATATTAGATTCTGTTAATCCTGATACTGTTTATTACCCATGGGAAGGAAAGAACTCCATAATTGCTATCTTTATGAAAATTGTGACATATTTTAGTCCTGGTTATTATGTGCGAAAAGGTTTTAAAAATGCGGATAGTGTTTTGTGGGGATCCTACAAAGAAGAGCTATTGAATGGTGATTTGAAGGAAAAATTGGGGCGTAAAGGTACTCAAGTGCCAAATTCTGATACCCCAGAAGAATCCCAGCCTACGCATCCGCAAGGGTAAACGTTGAGAAGCCACATGTGTTTCGAACAGCCACATCATAAGTGGCTTCTGGAAACACATGTGGCTTCTCGCTATGGGGCTGTAACACGTACAGAATTCGTGCCATGGTTTAGTGTCTTCGGCAATGGCTTTTAACTACGACCAAAGACACTAACCTAT
>NZ_KV821854.1:17503-37198 GCF_001815755.1 Rothia sp. HMSC061C12 | reverse complement strand
GAGGACGGGTGCCCCTGTAGGAGCGAGGATAACACCGTCCCTTTGCTGTACCTGCGCGGGCGAGCGCCGCTTTCCAAACCAACCAAGCGGAGCCCTCCCAACCCAGCTCAAAAAATATCAAACATTTAACTTACGAAGCCGCGCCCAATTCTGCTACCGTGAACAAGTTGTGCTTCCAGCCTGCGCAAACTCACCCCCGGAGCGGTACCGCCGCATCCACGTCTTGTAGAGCCGCAGGCGCCGTTGCACGCGCATCACACAGAAAGAAAAACTAAGACATATGTCTTCGAAGTCGACTAAGACCTCATTCGGGCTATCGCCCATTTTTATCGTAGTTCTGGCGCTGCTGACCGCTATCGCACCGCTCGCCACGGACATGTACCTGGCGGCGTTGCCCGCAGTCGCTGAGAATCTGAACACCACCAGCACGAACGCATCGCTGACTCTGAGTGCGTTCATGGTGGGTATGGCGCTCGGCCAGCTGATTGTGGGTCCCCTCTCTGATAAGACGGGCCGCCGCAAGCCGCTGCTGATCGGTGCGGTCATCTGCTTCATCGCGACGGTGGCGTGTGGTTTCGCGCCGAATATTGAGCTGCTGATTTTTGCGCGTTTCATGATGGGCTTCACCGGTTCGATTGGTGCCGTGTTGGCGCGTTCTATCGTGGCTGATACGACTGAGGGGCTGGCGACCGCTAAGCTCATGGGCGTCATGATGATGATTAACGGCTTCGCGCCGGTGCTTGCGCCGCTGTTTGGTGGCTGGGTGCTGTCGTGGGGTAGCTGGCGCGATATTTTCCATGTGCTCGGCGTGATTACCGCGATTATGATGCTCGGCGTGATCTTCGTGATTAAGGAGACCCTGCCGGTGGAGGAACGCTACCAGGGCACCGCCCTGAGCGTGTACTCGGAGCTGCCGAAGGTCTTCAAGATTCGCCGCTACCTGGGTTTCATGCTGACGATGTGCTTCGCGTTTGGTGCGCTGTTCTCGTATATTTCCGGTTCGACGTTTGTGTTGCAGAAGATTCTGGGCTTGTCCGAGACTGAGTTCACTATCGTGTTCGGTGTGAACTCGATTGGCATTGTGCTGTTCAGTGCGATTGCGACGAAGCTGGTGGGCCGTGTGGCGCAGCGCCGCATTGTGAATGTTGGCGTGGTGAGTCTGCTGGTGGTGTCTTCGCTGCTGGTGGTTAGCTTCCTTATCGGTATCTCGCTGGTGCCGACGCTGGTTCTGCTGTTCCTGCTGACCAGTTCGTGCGGCCTGATTTTTGGTAATGCTTCGGCGTTGGCGTTGAACGAGGCGCGCCACATGGCAGGTAGTGCGTCGGCGGTGATGGGTACGATTCAGGCTCTGCTGGGTGCGTTGGCGGCGCCGCTGGTGTCGTTTGCTGGTGAGCATGAGTACCTGCCGATGGGCTTCTCCATTCTGGGTTTCGCGGTCCTGACGGCGCTGGTGCTGTGGACTACGCCGCGTAAGGATTCGGACTACTCGGCTGACGGTAAGAGCCACGGCGCTGGTGAAGGTCAGGGTGCTCCGGCGGGCCACTAACCTGTTGTTTTTTGTGTAGCTAAAGCCCCGGATGGGCGACCCGCTAAGGGTTGCGCGTCTGGGGCTTTGCTGTATTTGCTGTAGCAGTTAGGGAGGCGCCCGCACTCTTCCTTCGCTCCTACAGGGAACCCGCCCTCGCAGAGCTCGGGCACCCTGATGTCGCTTCAGGAAGGTACGACACCTCCGCACTTGGTCTGCAGACAGCACAAAGGGACGGTATTATCCTCGCTCGGATAATACCGTCCCTTTTTACGCGTTTAGCTCTGTTGCGCCAGGTAGTTCAACAGGGTCGCGGTCAGCTCCGGGTCATGCGCCAGTGCCGTGCCGTTCAGGTGAGTCACCGGCGCAATCAGACGCACCGACGACGCCAACCACACGCCGTCCGACTCGAACAAATCCTGCGGGTAGAGCGGTCCGAAGCCCAGCTCCCAGCCGGCCTGGCGTGCCGCCTCGAACACCGCACCCTGCGTGGTACCGGGCAGGATGCCGTGGCTCGGCTCAGGCGTGTACAGCACCTTCTTGCCGTCCTCAATCTTGGCGACCAGCACCGAGGAGGTGGCGCCCTCCAGCACGCGACGCTCGTCGGTGATGAAGATAGCGTCATCCGCGCCGCGCTCCTGCACGTATCGCAGGACCGCCATGTTCACCGCGTAGGAGAGGGTCTTCGCGCCCGCCAGCAGCCACGGGTAGGCGCTGTTGTCCATCGGCTCGTGGCCGCGCGGCAGCAGCATCGCCTTCACGCCCTCGGTGCGGCGCTTCACGATGGATGCGGGCACCGGCGACGCCATAATCAGCGTGTACGGGCCCGGCTGCATGGAAGTCACCGCCTGGGTGGGGCCGCGCGAAATAATGATCTTCACGATGTGCTCTTCACCCAGCGCCGTTTCGGCACCGGGGGCCGCCTCACGCATGAGGCGCTCCACCGCCGAACGCAGAATCTCGGGTTCCGGGTCGGGTAGATCCAACATGCGCGCCGATGATTCGAGGCGGGACAGGTGCATGCCGAGCTTACGCACGCGACGGTTGACGGACAGCATGGTCTCGAAGACACCGTCGCCGCGGGTGAAGCCCTGGTCATCAACGCTGATGAGGGGCACGGACGGGTCAACGAAGATGCCCTGCGGGTTCTGCTCGTTCAGAAGAATTACGGTACTAGACATAGTTTTATTGTACGTTCGCTACTGGTTCCTGAAAGGGCTCAGAGGGTGCCGCGTTTTCCGGAGGTGCCTGTACCTTCCTGTTCGGCAGTAGCGGGTGGAGCCGCGTTTTCCGGAAGCGCCCTCAGGGTGCCCGAAGCGAAGCAAGGGCGGGTGTCGTCTCCCAAGCAGAGCTAAACACGTACAAAAAGGGACGGTATTATCCGTAGCGACATCAGGGTGTCCGAAGCGAAGCGAGGACGGGTGCCCCTGTAGGAGCGAGGATGATGCCGTCCCTTTTCGCATATCTGGAGAAGCGCTGTAGGAACGAGGACGAATACCGTCTCCCAAGCGGAACCAGAAACGAAACGGACTAGCCCCAGAGGAACTGGATCGTACCCGCCGCAATAGATGCACCGTACGCAACAGCGATAATGACGGCGGCGGCAATGCTCACGTGCACGTCACGCGGCGAATAGGACGGTACGCGAGCCCAGGTGCGTTCGCCTGCGCCGAAGCCGCGCGCCTCCATGGTGATGGCGAGGCGGGAGCCGCGGCGGATAGCCTGCACGAGCAGGGCGAAGCTTTGCCCGCCGAAGGTTTGGGCGCGTCCGGCGAGGGATTGGCCTGCACCGAGTCCGCGGGCGCGTCGTGCCTGGCCGAGGGCGTTCCATTCGGCGAAGAGGATGCCGACGAGGCGCAGGGCGGCAACGGTGGCGAGCACGAACCGGGAGGGCAGTTTGAAGGTTTGTGCGAGGGAGTCGCCGAGGTCGGTGGGGTCGGTGGTGAGTACGAATGCGAGGGTGGGCAGGACCATGGCGAGGGAGCGGATCATCATGGCTGCGCCGACGGCGGCGGAGTCGGTGGTGATGGTGTTGAAGCCGAGGTCGAGGATGGTGGTGCCGCTTTTGGCGCTGAGCATGGCGACGGACCAGCCGGTGGTGATGACGGCGATGAGGATGGGCCAGAAGCGGGCGAGGACGTTGACGGGTCGGAATCCGACGAGGATGAATCCGAGCAGTTCGAGGGCGAAGAGGATTCCGGAGGTGAGGGGGTCGCGCACGATGAGTGCGGCGATGATGAGGGTGAAGGAGACGATGAGTTTTACGCCGGCGTTGAGGTTGCTGAAGTAGCTGGTTCGGTCGATGGTGCCGAAGAAGTCGGTGTTCATGCGTTCTCCTTTCCGGGGGTTGCGGTGGCTTCGAGGGTGATGTGGTTGCCGCCGAGTGCGGCGGTGTAGTCTTCGTCGTGGGTGATGGAGATGATGGCGGTGCCGCCTGCGAGGAGTTCGCGGATGAGGTCGACGAGTTCTGCCCAGGTTCGTGCGTCTTGGCCGAAGGTGGGTTCGTCGAGGATGAGGATTTTGGGTGCGGTGGCGAGTGCGGAGGCGACGGAGAGCCTGCGTTTTTCGCCGCCGGAGAGGGTGAAGGGGTTGGCGTCGAGTAGGTGGGTGAGGCGTAGGCGGGTTGCGAGTTCGTTGGTGCGGGCGGTGAGGTCGTCTTCGTTGAGGGGGCTGCGGGTGAGTGCGGCGAGTCGGCGGGGGCCGAGTTCGAGTTCTTCGCGTACGGTTCCGCGGATGAACTGGTATTCGGGTTCTTGGAAGACGTAGCCGATGCGGCTGAGCATTTGGGCGGGGGTCCAGGTGGGAATGTCCCAGTGGGCGCGCTCGCCGCCGTGGTTGCTGCCGCGCTCGCCGTCGTAATTACGCAGCGCGTCGGTGGCGGTGAGGGTGCCGTCGGTGGCGGTGAGGAGCCCTGCGAGGGTGAGGGCTAGGGTTGATTTGCCGGCGCCGTTGGGGCCGAGCACGCTGAGGTGTTCGCCGGCGTGCAGGGTGAGGTTGATGCCGCTGCGCAGTACGGGCAGGTCGGTGGGTACGGGTGCGGGGGTGTCGCCGAGGCGTTTGATGGTGCGTCGGCGTGCGCGTCGTTGTTTGGGGGTGGGTTGTGCGCGGGTGATGCTGAGGTTTTCGGCGCGAAGTAGCGCCTCGCCGTGCTCGCCGCCCTGGTTATCGCTGTCGCTCTGCGGTGCACGCGGCACGTAGTTGGGTACCCACACGCCCGCGTCGATGAGGTCTTGGCGGGCTTCGGTGAGTACGGTGTCGGGTACGCCGTCGTGGGTGATGGTGCCGCCTTCGCCGAGCACGATAATGCGGTCCATGTGCGGCGCCCAGATGCTCACGCGGTGTTCTACGACGAGCAGGGTCGCTCCGGTGGCTTGCGCGGCGGCAAGGATGCTGTCGCGTACTTCCTGCACGCCGGAGGGGTCGAGGTTGGCGGTGGGTTCGTCAAGGATCATGGCGCCGGGGTGCATCGAGAGGATGCCCGCCAGGCCGAGGCGCTGCTTCTGTCCGCCGGACAGTGCGCTGCTGGGGTGGTCGAGGGGCAGGTGGTTGAGCCCTACTGCGGTGAGGGCTTCGGTGACGCGGTCCCAGATTTCTTCGCGGGGTACGCGCAGGTTTTCGGGGCCGAAGGCGACGTCGTTGCCGACGGTTGCCATGACGATGGAGGATTCGGGGTCCTGCTGCATCATGCCTGCGGTGCCGCGCGCTTCGGCGGGTGCTTGCCCGTTGATGGTGATGGTGCCGCCGGCGGATTCGCCGTCGTCATCATGGAGCACACCGGCGATGGCGTGCAGGAGCGTCGATTTGCCTGCGCCGGAGGTGCCCAGTAGCAGGACTTTTTCACCGGGGTTGATGGTGAGGTTGAGTCCGCTGATGACGGGTTCTGGGCGTCCGGGGTGGTGCCAGCTGAAGTTGTTGAGCTCGATGCGCGCCCCGCGCGGTGTTGCTTCCATGATGGTTCCTTAGCCTTTGTGTGGCTGCTGTAGTGTGCCGAGTGGTGACTCGTGGTGAGTGACTAGGGGTGGCTAGTTGCTGACGGTTAGCGGCGGGTCTTGCCGGATGCCAGCGAGGAGAGCACACCGGTCTTGGCGAGGTTCTGCACGAGAATCCACGCGAGGAAGCCTGCGATCACTGCGCCGGAGATGACGGCGCACGCTACGTAGATGATTGCCTTGACCGGTTCCATGTCAGGGTAGTAGATGAAGATTTCGTTAACACCCATGAACAGGCCGCTGAGCGCACCGGCGAAGACCGCTACGAATGCGTCCCAGCGACGGTAGCGGAAGATTGCGAAGGCGATTTCAGCGCCAACGCCCTGGAAGAAGCCGGCAATCAGGATTTCACCACTCCACGCGCCGCCGGTGAAGAGCACGGAGATGAATGCTGCGACGATTTCACCGAAGAGTGCCGCACCGGGCTTGCGGATGAGCAGGCCGCTGAGGGTGCCGCCGAGCAGCCATGCGCCGGCGACGATGGGGCGGAATTCGGGTGCTGCTACGAGTGCAGTTTTGGCGGCGGGGCCGACTGCGATGTCCCAGATCCAGAAGATGACGGCGCAGGCTACTGCGATAACTGCGGCGATAACGATTTCGTTGACTCGCCAGCGCAGGTTCGGCTTCTTCGATTCTGCCTGGCTAGATGCCTTGGAGGCGGGGGTTACGTTCTGCGACATTGGTGGTCCTTCCTTCGTTGGAAGGGGAATGTCCTCGCCCTCTGAATGGACGAGGGCATTGAGAAGAAATTCGACTCCCTACGCCGGTACTAACCGGATCAGGTTCGAGGGTCTGCTTAGCACTCTCAGCGCCTCGGTGGCGCTCCCCTGTCGTTGTGGGCTTCCTTGTCCGTACCGTTTTGGTGCGGGCGGAAGTCCAGGTTCGATTGTAGGCGTGTCTGGCTGTTCGCGCCAATTTGCCGCTTTTTGTTTCGTTCTTCTGCCCACATTACAGAATTGCACGGTGTACAATTTTGGGACGGAGAGGCTCCAAGGCGGCACGAACGCCTTAAACCCTATACGCTAGGGAGTGGCGCTCTTTTCTCACCCAACCCCGAAGGGGTTCACGGGCAGGACGCCGCATCGTATACAGCTAAGGAGATACACATGAACCCCGTCGCTAAGCTTGCCATTGCGGGTATCAACATGGGCGCTGCTGCCCTGGTTGGTAAGGGTCTGGGCGCAGCCTGGACCAAGGCTACCGGCAACCAGCCTCCCGCCATTTCCCACGACTCTGAAGACACCCTGCGTCAGGTCATCCTCTGGACCGTTCTGACCTCCGTCGTCGGTGCTGTAGTGAGCTTCGGTATTGCTCGCCTGCAGCGTCGTTTCTTCAACTAAGACTTTGCGCTCTCCGCGCGAAAGTTCATGAACTAGGCGGTACGTATCTCCACTCGGTACGTACCGCCTGGTGTTCCCTCTTCAGCACGCCCGCCCCACTTCAGCCGGTTTCATGCCGCCGCTACGCTGAAGCGCCACCTCGGCATCCGAAAGCACAACTATGACTATTTCTTCTCCCCGCCCTAAGACGAAGGCTCCGCGTAGGGTCGTTGACCACGCGAACAGCCGCCGTTCGGTCGCGTCCTGGGTCATGTGGGATGTTGGTTCGTCGAGCTTCGACTCGATTATGATGACCTTCATCTTCACCGTGTACCTGACCAGTAGCTATTTCGGCACTCCCGAAGAGACCTCCTCGGCGCTGTCTCTGGGTCTGACCATTGCAGGGTTCCTCATTGCGATTCTGGCGCCGGTGACCGGTCAGCGTAACGACAAGTCTGGCCGCGGCATCTTCTGGCTCGGCGTGAACACGCTACTGCTGGTCGCTTCGATGGCGGCGTGCTTCTTCGTGGCTCCCACCCCGCAGTACCTGTGGCTTGGTGTGACCCTGATTTCTGCAGCGAGCGTGTTCAGCGAGTTCGCGTACGTGAACTATAACGCCGTGCTGCCGCGCATCTCTAACCCGGACAATATCGGTAAGATTTCGGGCGCTGGATGGGCTGCCGGCTACATTGGCGGCATCCTGGCGCTGGCTGTGGTGCTGTGGGGTTTTGTGCTTACCCCCGAGGTGCTCGGCCTGACCACCGATAACGCCCTGAATATCCGTGCGGTCGCGCTGTTCGCCGCCGCCTGGTGCCTCATCTTCTGCGTGCCGCTGCTGGTGCGTATGCGCACCCGCGAGCGCTTCCTGCCGGAGGTGCTGCCCACCCGCGAGCTGCGTTTCCTGGAGCTCGGTATGGAGCGTCTCTCCCCGGCTCGTCAGGGCGGTCTGCTCGCCTCCTACAAGGCGCTGTGGCGCACCATTAAGCGGCTGAAGATGACGTCCCCGCAGACGCTGTGGTTCCTGATTGCTTCGGCGGTGTTCCGTGATGGTCTGTCCGGTATTTTTACGTTCGGCGGTATTCTTGCGGCGGGCACGTTCGGTTTCAGCACCTCCGAGGTGATTCTGTTCGGTATTGCCGGTAGCGCCGTCGCTGCGGTTGGTGCGATTCTGGGCGGCTACCTGGATGACTACCTGGGCCCGAAGGCGATTATTGTTATCTCGCTGGTCGGCATTATTTTGGCGGCTACCCCGTTGCTGTTCTTCCCCGAACGGGGCGTGTTCTGGGTATGCGCCCTGCTGCTGTGCCTGTTCGTGGGCCCGGCACAGTCGGCGTCCCGCACCTTCTTGGCTCGCCTGGCTGATCCCGGTACTGAGGGTGAGCTGTTCGGCCTGTACTCGACCACCGGCCGTGCGACCAGCTTCCTGGCGCCGATGCTGTTCGGCCTGTGCGTGAGCATCATGGGCGCGCAGATTTGGGGTGTGCTCGGTATTTTGATCGTTGTGGTGGCGGGTCTGCTTCTGCTGCTGCCGGTGAAGGCACCCGGTCCGTTGCGTGTGCGTGCGGCTCGCCGCGAGCAGAAGCGCCGCGACAAGGCTGCCCAGTAAGGCAACCCAGTAAAGCATGCGGGGCTAAGCGTCCTGCAAACCGCCCTTGCGAACCCCCGCGCAAACCCGTAAACGCAAAGGGAGGGGCGGGTAGAAGAATGATCTTCTACCCGCCCCTCCTTTGTGCTTAAGCAGTGCTTATCAAGCGGAGCTCAGTAAGCCGCGCCAGAGAGCTATACCAGAGAACCGCAGTGGCTAGTCCTCCACCACGTCATCTTCATCGTCAGAGGCAGCGTCCTCAGAGGAATCCAGCGCAATCTGCTGCTCCTCCTCATCCAAAACCTCATCGCTAGTCAGCTGAGCCCAGGTCGCATCATCAATCAGCGGATCATCAATCACGCGAACCCACAGCATCGAACCAGCCGCCAAAGCGCTCAGATTCTCGTCATACGCCTCCGCAGGCAGACCCTCAAAAATCTCAGCCAAACGCGCAAACAAGTCATCGTACGAAATGTCGCCCTCAGCCTGCAGCCAGCACTCAGCCGCAAAATCAGACAGCTCATTCAGCTCAGTGTCACACAGCAGCAAGAACGGGCCGTCCTCACCCACACGCACACCCGAAGTACCCGGCATACGAGAAACCGCAATCGTACCGTTCAAGAACACACCCGGCAGGTGATCCTCAGCCGTGTACTTCTCCAGCTTCTCAACCTCATCAGCGTTCGGCAGCTCATCACCATTCAGCAGATCCTGAACCAGCGGCAGAGTATCCTCAATCTCCGAGTACACCAGGCGCCACACGCCACCGCAACGCTCCACCAGCTTAGCCAGCGACACAACACCCTCAGGGTGACGCGCCAGACCCGAGCTCTGCTCACTCAAGAACACCAGAGCCTCATGCAGCGGAACACGCTCAAAATACGGCTCAGAAGCCGACTCATCACGAGAAATGAACACAATACGCGACAGCTCATAGCTGAGGTCATCACGATCAACCACGTTCAAACCCAGATCCACCGGGTTCTGCTGATCCTTCGGCGCATTCGGGTCAACAATCACAGACAGCGGCTTCGGATACGGCGACACAACACCCTCATCCGAAATAACCGCAGTCTCATCAGTCAGGTACGCAAACTTCGAACCCAAGAAACGCGACGCAGTCGTCTTACCGCTACCAGAAACACCCACCAGCGCAACAGCGCGCTTCGACTCAGGGTCACCAATAACAGCCGCATGCAGCATCACACCGCGACCAACCAGCTGCTCAATCATCGCCAACGTAATACGGCTCGTCAGATCCTGCATACCCGAATCATCATCAGCCACACGCAGCGTCGAAACCTTATCAAACGAACCCATCAACGGATTCGCCAAATCCATCACCGACTCATCAGTCGGCGCATGAACCAGCATCACCTGATCAAAACGAGACAACGAAGCATACGCCTCATCAGGAGTATCAAAAAACTCCGGAGCAAGAGGCTCCCACGCCTTCTTAAAACGCTCCACAAAAGAGTCCGACATATCAATCAGATACAAAGAAACTTCCGCGCCAGCAACACGCAGAACAACAGGCTTCAGATTCATCAAAAATCCTTAGAGAGTGAGAGATAAAAACCCGCACGCGAGTGAACGCACGAGCACAACAGGCGAAAAACCGCCCAACGCGGGCGCACAAACACACAGCCTGCACGCCCGCACCCCAAAGCGGGAAAGACTAAGACTCCACAGAACCATCCGCAGGAATCATCGTCTGATGAAAATTCAAATAACTACGCGAAGCAGTCGGGCCACGCTGACCCTGGTACCGGTTACCATACGCGCCAGAACCATACGGATGCTCAGTCGGGCTACTCAAACGGAAGAAACACAACTGACCAACCTTAGAACCCGGCCACAACATAATCGGCAAAGTCGCCATATTCGACAACTCAAGCGTCACATGCCCCGAAAAACCAGGATCAATAAAACCAGCCGTAGAGTGAGTCAACAAACCCAGACGACCCAACGACGACTTACCCTCCAGGCGGGCAGCCACATCATCAGGCAGAGTCACCTTCTCATACGTAGAACCCAACACAAACTCACCCGGATGCAGGATGAACGGCTCATCAGGAGCCACCTCAACCAGGCGCGTCAAATCCTCCTGCGGCTGAGCAGGATCAATATGCGGGTACTTATGGTTATCGAACAGACGGAAGAAACGATCAATCCTCACGTCCACACTTGCAGGCTGAATCATCGACTCATCGAACGGATCAAGAACGATGCGCCCATCAGCAATCTCTTGACGAATATCGCGATCTGAAATAAGCACGCTTAAAGGATACCTGGCAAACACCACCCACGTGCAGGCATCCACCAGCCCCAGCGCACAGGCCTACATCACATTTCAACCCCGCCACCCCGCACACAAACAGCCGCAACATATTTCACGCTCGACAAGCAAGCGCGATACACTGAAAAAGATGCGGCTGTAGCTCAATGGTAGAGCGCACGCTTCCCAAGCCTGATACGCGGGTTCGATTCCCGTCAGCCGCTCCACAAGCCCCGGACTTCGTCACGGGGCTTTATTTTTTAGGTTGGATGCGGTGGTTGGGCCAAGAGTTTAGGATGCCGCTTGGGTTAGACGGGTCGAGGCGGTATGTTCCTTGCTCCTGCAGGGAACCCGTCCTCGCTCCGCTTCGGACACCCTGATGTCGCGACGGAACATACCGGCCTCTCCCCTACTAACTCTCTCCCCTTCTCCGGGCAGGTGGAGTAGTGGGTGCGGCTGCGCGGCTGGGAACGAACCGCGGGCGCTCGGTTTGGGAAGAGTGTGCGCGGAGGCGGGGAAGGAATACTGGGGTTAGGTACCGCAGACAGCTCGCCGGGAATGAATGTTGAGTTCAAGGCATTGCGGTGGTTCAGTTTGGGAGGTCAGGGTACCTTCCCAAAGGGGTGCCGATACACATGCGAGCGCGCAGCACAGCTATACCTTCCTGAAGCGACATCAGGGTGCCCGAGCTCTGCGAGGGCGGGTGCCCCTGTAGGAGCGAAGGAAGTGTGTAGCGTGTCGGTCGTCCCCTACCCGAGCGAGGAACACACCCCGCAAGACGCCTCAAAACACTTGAAGGATGTTCAACTCACCACACAGTTGTGCTAACCTAACCACAGAAATTCAATGAGAGAATTTCTAAAAAACATCTACTCGACGAGGAATCGTAGACCCGCATGACCCGCGAAACACACCCCTACACCACCCCAGCACGCCCCCTCGACCTGAACCTCTACCTCGTCACAGGCGACAACCCCCTCGAAACCGTCCAGGCAGCCAAACACGCCACCTGCATCCAAGTCAGGTCCAAACCCATCAGTGCGCGCGAGCTCTACCAGCTCACCGAAGCTATCGCCGGCATCATCCAGCCGCACCAGACCCTCCTCGTCGACGACCGTGTTGATGTCGCCCTCGCGTTGCGTGCCCGCGGCGTGCGCGTTGACGGCGTGCACATCGGTCAAGACGACCTGCCCGTAGCCGACGCCCGCGCCCTCCTCGGCGCCGACGCAATCATCGGCCTGACCACCGGCACCCGGCAGCTCGTCGAAGAGTCCAACAAGATCGCGCACCTAATCGACTACATTGGTACCGGCCCGTTCCGCCCCAGCCCCACCAAGCAGTCCAACCGCCCGCCCCTCGGCATTGACGGGCTCCGCGAACTTGCCGAACTGTCCGCCGTACCCACCGTAGCTATCGGCGACATCACCCCCGAAGACTGCCCCGCCATCCGCACCACCGGAGTCGCCGGAATCGCCATGGTCCGCGCCTTCGTCGACAACCCCGCACTGCAGGCATAACCATGACCATCACCATCATTGGCGGCGGAATCATCGGCCTCACCACCGCGTTTGAACTCACCGAACGCGGCGAAAGCGTGCACCTCATCGACGCCGAAACCAGCGACTACGGCACCGCCGCCGACGGCACCGCGCTCTACCCCGCCGCCAGCCACTACGCCGGCGGCATGCTCGCGCCCATCGCAGAAGTGCAATTCCAGCAGGATGCGCTCTTCCCGCTCATGACCGCCAGCGCCGACGCCTACCCCTCCCTCATGGGCAGGCTCAGCCGCGCCACCGACCTGCCCACCGGCTACGACACCACCGGCACGCTCATCATCGCAGCCGACCGCGCCGACGCCGAGCACCTGCAACGCACCCGCGCCTACTACCGGGACATGAACCGCCCCGCAGACCCCGTCACCCCCACGCAGGCGCGCACCCTCGAACCGCTCCTGGCGCCGCGCATTGCCGGTGCCGTGAGCATCCCCAGCGATCACCAGCTGCACCCGCGGTTCATGAGGCGCGCCCTCAAAGACGCCCTCGCCCACCGCGGCGTCACCTTCACCACCGAACGGGTCACCGACCCGAACGCGGGCGACATTATCTGCACTGGACTAGGGGCAACACTGCACGGGGATTACCCGCTACGCCCCGTCTACGGGGATATTCTGCGTCTGCGCGCCCCGCGGCCCATCCTCAAACATGTGGTGCGCGGCTACGTGAACTCCCGCCCCGTCTACCTCATCCCCCGCCCTGACGGGGAGCTATGCATCGGCGCAACCAGCCGCGAAGACCACCGCACGCTGCCCGCCATTGACGGCGTACACCAGCTGCTACGTGACGCGATCCGGCTCGTGCCCGCGGTTGAAGAGTGCGAGCTTCTGGAGGCGAACGTCGGCGCCCGCCCCGGCACCCCGGACGACCTGCCCATCTTTGGGCACCGCACCCGTACTGACGGCACCCGCCAGCTTGTGTCCACGGGCTACTTCCGTCACGGTATTCTGCTTGCCGCGCTCGCAGGCAAGGTCGGCGCGGAGGTCGCCTGCGGGGCTGAGATTCCGCCCATTATGCAGGCGTGCGACCCGGCACGATTCACCCACTAAACACAGTCCCCGCCGGGTGCACCCGGCACCTTCACGAAAGGATTTCGCATGATCATCACCTACAACGGTGAGCCGCTAACCACCAACGCCCCCACCGTATTTGACCTTGTCATGGACCAGTTTGGTACCGAAAATGGCGTGGCTGTGGCGCTCAACCGCAGTATCGTGCCGCGTTCCACCTGGCTGGATGTGCCGCTGAGCGAGGGCGATAGGGTGGATGCCCTCACCGCCGTTCAGGGCGGCTAATCTTCCAGCCTGTACCGGCAATATTCTCACCGGTAAATACCCGCAGGAGAATACCCACCGGCAAAAAAGAACAGATATTCTCGGTTTTTGTTCCCTAAACCGGGCGCACCGTAGCGCCCCGCACCAACCAGCCGCACCAACCAGCAAACCCCGTTATCTAGACGTTCCCACAGAGGAGAACACCATGAGCCTCACACCGCTCACCATCGGCGACCGCACCTTCAACTCCCGCCTTATCATGGGTTCCGGAGGCGCAACCAGCATGGACCTGCTCGAGCAGGCGCTCATCGCCTCCGGCACCGAAATGACGACCGTTGCCATGCGCCGTCACGCCGCAGGCACCCCCATTTTTCCGCTTCTGCAGAAGCTCAATATTGCGCCGCTACCTAATACCGCAGGGTGCCGCACCGCAGCCGATGCGGTGATGACCGCGATGCTCGCCCGCGAGGCACTGGGCACTTCCTGGGTGAAGGTCGAGATCATCCACGACGAAGACACCCTGCTGCCGGACACCGTGGAGCTGTTGAACGCTTGCGAGCAGCTGGTCGCTGAGGATTTCACGGTGCTCGCGTACACCTCTGACGATCCGGTGGCTGCAGCTCGCCTGGAGGATGCGGGCGTTGCGGCGGTTATGCCGTTGGGCGCGCCGATTGGTACCGGTCTGGGCATTTTGAACCCGCACAATATTGAGCTGATTGCTTCTCGCGCGCAGGTTCCGGTGGTTCTGGATGCCGGCGTGGGTACCGCCTCCGACGCGGCGCTGGCGATGGAGCTGGGTTGTGATGCGGTGTTGTTGGCGTCGGCGGTGAATCGTGCTGAGGATCCGGTGGCGATGGCTCAGGCGATGAAGTTTGCGGTGCAGGCGGGCGCGTTGGCGCGTGAGGCCGGCCGTATTCCGGTGCGTGAGCACGCGAAGGCGTCGTCGCCGTCGGAGGGTTTTGTCTCGTGGATGTAAACCTTGCCCCTACCCCGGTGAATCCGGAGCATGCGCGCCTGGATCGCGAGCGCACGGACCGTCAGCGTCGCCTGCCGGGCTTTGATCAGGATGCGGTGGCGGCTGCCCGCGTGTTGGTAATTGGTGCTGGTGGTTTGGGTTGTCCGGTGGTGCAGGCGTTGGCGGCGGCTGGTGTGGGGTATCTGCATATTGTGGATTCTGATTCGGTGGAGCTGTCGAATATTCAGCGTCAGCCGCTTTTTGGTGTGCCTGATGTGGGTGAGCCGAAGGCGGAGGTTGCGGCGCGCCGTGCCCTGGAGCTGTGCCCGTCGTTGACGGTTGAGACAACGATTCGGCATGTGGATGCGTCCTGGATTTTGGATCTTTTCGCCGCCTCGGCACCGGATTGTGTGGTGGATTGTACGGATACATTTGCGTCGAAGTATCTGATTGCGGATGCCGCGCAGCTTGCGGGTCTGCCGCTGGTGTGGGGCACGGTTTTGCGTTTTGGCGGGTCGGTGAGTCTTTTTGAGCCGGATGGCGCGCATTTGCGTGATATTTTTCCGACGATTCCGCAGACGGTGGAGTCGTGTGCGCTTGCCGGGGTGTTGGGTGCGACAACAGCTGTGGTGGGTTCGCTGATGGCGACGGAGGTGCTCAAGTTTGTGAGTGGTTTGCCGACGGCGGCGGGTACTCTGCTGACGTATGATGCCTTGTCGGGTACGTGTACGTCGTTTGGGGCGGTGCCGGATCCGGCGCGTGTGGTGCCGGTGGATTTGTCGGCGCATGATGTTCCGCAGGTTCTGCTGGATGTGCGTGAGGTGCCCGAGCGTGAAGAGTCGGTGAAGCATGAGGGTTCGTTGCATCTGCCGCTATCGCAGCTGAGCGACGCTGAGGGGTCGCTGTTGCCGGCAACCGACGTGCCCGCGGAGCTGCTGAGCTTGTTTGAGTCGGTGCGTGATCAGCGTGTGGGCGTTTTCTGTGCCTCGGGTGCGCGAGCGCAGCGCTTTGTGCAGGCGTACGCGGAGCTGGCGGGCGAGTACGGGGTGCGCCTCACGGCACTGTAGAGATGGTTTCCCCATGTGCAGGGCGTAAAATCGTGTATAACACGGCGGCTCGTCGCGCGGTTTGTTCTGCCTAAAAACTGCCGCTGCCGCCTCCTGTTTTCGCACACTCACTCTAGGAGTTTTATGCTCACCGTCTCTACTGTGCCGCTTGTTTTGTGTACGGCACTTGTTGCGTTGACTTTGTTGATTAGCGGTATTGCTAAGGCGAAGGACCCGCAGAGTACCGTGACCGGTATTCAGAATCTTGGTTTGGAGAAGATCGCGCCGACCCGTGCGGTGTCGCTGATTTTGCCGTGGTTCGAGATCGCCCTAGCCGCCGTTCTGCTGCTGTCGCCGGTGCGTTTGCCTGCGGTGATTGCTTCAGGTTTGGCGCTGATTCTGATGCTGTTCTATACGGTGGTGATTGCGCGCGCGCTGGCGACGGGTCGTACTGCGGGTTGTAATTGTTTCGGTTCTGAGTCGAATGCGCCGGTGAGCCGTTACACGCTGGTCCGTAATATTGCGCTGCTGTTGGCGGCGGCTGGTGCGCATGCGAGCGCGTTGAGGGGCGGCACGGGCGTTGTGTCGACTCTGCTGGGTCTGGGTAATAGCGGCTGGACTTGGGTTTTTGGTGCGGCGCTGATTGCTGTGACGTTGGAGGCTGTTCGCCGCGGTGATGCTCTTGCGCAGCCGGAGCCGCAGGCTGAGGTGATTTTGCCGGAGCCGGTGTATGACGAGAACGGTGAGGAGCAGTATGTTCGCATGCCGATTCCGCATGCGGCGCTGTACCTGGAGAATGGCCGTCACACGAATATGCGTGCGTTGGCTAAGAATCAGGCGCGTGTGCTGGTGTTTGTGTCGGCGACCTGCGCTGGTTGTGTGAAGTTTTTGAAGACGATGGCTTCGTGGCAGGAGCGTCTGCCGCAGGTGGCGTTGCATCCGGTGTATTCGAGCCTGGAGTCGTTGCAGACCTCGCGTAATGCGGGTACGTTGCCGGAGGGTTTGACTCCGTTGATTGACCGTGAGGCGGGTTCGCGCGCGAATTTTGGTAATGGTGTGCCATTGGCTGTGGTTTTGGGTGCTGATGGTCTGATTGCTGGCGGCCCGGTGGCTGGTAATGAGCAGGTTGAGGCGCTGCTGACTGATATTGAGGAGCAGTTCGCTGAGGCTGCTCGTTTGGCTGAGGAGGAGCGTGAAGAGCAGATGCGTAAGGCGCTTGCTGAGGATACGTCGAATACTGGCGGCGACCACCTCTAACCGTCCCCTGTAGCTTCTCTGCTTTTCGTACTGTCCCGATAGCCCCATCCGGCTCTTACTGCCCTTACCCGCAGGTGCCGGGTGGGGCTATGCTAGAACGTAGCGCACACACCGCTTATATGCCGCGGTCACCTTGCCTGGTGGCGGTTGGCGCATCCTCAACCCTGTCTAAGGAGTTTTTATGGCAATGATGAGTTTCAACGCTCCGGGCGAGCGTGAGAAGTCCTTGTGGCTGGTCCGCAAGGAGAGCAACCCGAATCATTCTCAGTGGTACATTGACCGTTTTAAGGCGATGGAGGCTGAGGGTAATGATATGGCGGGTGAGTCTCGTCTGTTGAACGCTATGGCTTCTCGCGGTGCGAAGATTCTTGATGCGGGTTCGGGTCCCGGTCGTGTGGGTAAGCAGCTACACGCGTTGGGTCACCGTGTGACGGGTGTGGATATTGATCCTGAGCTGATTGAGGAGGCGCGCCGCGTCTGCCCGGATGCTACGTGGATTACTGCCGATTTGGTGGATTTGCCGGAGGTGCTGGGCATTGAGGGTGAGGCTACGGCGGAGAATGGTTTTGAGCTGCTGGTGTGTGCGGGTAATGTGATGGGTTTCTTGGCTCGTTCGACTCGTAAGCCGGTGGTGGAGAATTTCCGTCGCGTGTTGGCGCCGGGTGGCCGCGCTGTCGTGGGTTATGGTTCGGGTCCGGGCCGTGATTATGCGTTTGAGCAGTTTTTGGCGGATGCCCGCGAGGTTGGCCTGAACGTGGATAACACCTACTCTTCATGGCAGATGCACCCGTTTGTGGAGGGTTCTTCGGAGTTTTTGGTGGCGGTGCTGTCGCGCCCGGCGAACTAGGCTCGCATCTAAAACTGGGCGCAGTGCGTTTTGAGCTAGCGTGCAGTGCGTCTTGAGTTAGGCATACAAATGGCCCGGCGCCTACCCCGTGTGGGGTGGGTGCCGGGCCTTTGCGCGTCCTGAAGATGCGCATCCGAAAAGAAGCACCGTTGAAGAACGGGTGTTCTAGTGGATGAGGTAGATGGTGCGTGCGAGTTCTTCGGGCATGAAGGATGCGGCGAAGAGGATTGCCACGATGATGACGGCGAGTGCGGTCATAAGGCTGGAGCGCCAGCCGGGGTGCAGCTCGTTGAAGGTGATGAGTCCCTTGTGTTCTTTGTCCATGTTGACCACGTTAATCTGTTTGTAGATGGTGGTTTGGGCGGAGAGTTTGGAGGAGACTTCTCGCATGGTTTTGCCGTCCCAGACGCGGCCGTCGATGCGCATGAGCTGTTTGCCGTCTTTGTCGACGGCCCACATGGCGGGGAAGCTGCGGTAGCGTAGGCGGCCGGCGACGGTTTTGAGTTTCTGGCCGTAGGCTTTTTTGGGGTAGAGCTTTTCGGCGTAGATAGTGTGGTCGATATTTTCGAGGGGTACGGCGAACCAGCCGAAGGTGCGTGCGCGGAGCACGTGGGTTTTGGTGATGACGATGATGGTGGGTTTGAGGACTGAGTAGAGGTTTACGCCTGCGATGGTGCCGATGAGCAGTACGAGGATGGTGTACGGCAGGGCGGGTCGCTTGTAGAGGATGAAGGCGAGCGCGGCGAGGAGCACGATGGTGCCGGGGAGTGCCGCTTCGATGCGCCTGCCGTAGGAGCGCATGCGGGGGTGGAATAGTTCGTTGACTTCGCCGTATTTGGCGGGGACTTCGTGAGCGCGTTCTGCCATATACACAACTTTAGTGTGTGCGGTGCGTGAAACCTAGCGGACTACCTGCGTTACTCTGGTTCTATGCGTAATTTTTCTCCCGTGGAGCGGGTTCTGGCAATGTGGATGGTCGGTGTTGTGGTGGCGGTTTCTGTGGCTGCTGCGGCGCTGGTTATGACGAATAAGCTGGTGTATGGTCCGACGGGTCAGGTGCGGGAGTATTTTCATGCGTTGCGTACGGGTAATGGTTCGTATGCGCGTGGCCTGTTGGGTGCGCAGATTCCTGAGGGTGACGCCTCTTTATTGGATGGGGATGCTTTGAGGCGTTCGGTGTCTTCGTTGGGTGAGGTGTCGTATGAGGTGGTGGAGACCAGCGAGGATGGGGAGCATGCGACGGTGCGTGCGTCCTATACGTTGGAGGGTTCGCAGCAGCATACGGATTTTCGTTTGCACCGTTCGGGCACGCATTGGGGCTTTTTTGATAAGTGGGCTATTGATGAGGCGTCTTTGCCGTCGGTGAAGGTGAATATTCAGGGTGTGGAGGCTGCGACGATTAATAACCGTAAGGTTGCGGTGGATGATGGTGCGGCGTCATTCCCGGTGTTTTATCCGGGTGTGTATGCGGTGTCGTATGATTCGACGGTTTATACGGCGCAGAAGGTGAATGAGGTGGTGACTGCGCAGGATGCGAATCATGCGGTGCGTATGGAGTTGAAGCCGAGTGATAATGCGTTGTCGTCGGTGAAGGAGCAGGTGCAGGATCATTTGAAGAAGTGTACGCAGCAGAGCACTCTTTATCCGGGTGGGTGCCCTTTTGAGTATGCGTTTACGGGTCGTGTGGATTCTGAGGTGAAGTGGTCTGTGGTGAAGGTTGCGGATCCGCAGGTGAGTGTAAGTTCGGCGGGTGTGTGGTCGTTGAAGCCGATGTCGGGTACGGCGAAGGTGTCGTTTACTCAGTTGGATTTGTATACGGGTGAGCGTTCGCAGGTGCAGAAGGAGATTCCGTTTACGTTGAAGGCGTCGGTGGAGGCGGATGCGAAGGCGGTCCGAGTCTCCTTCTAAGAACGAACGACGAGAGCCAGTATGCTCTGAAGCGACATCAGGGTGCCCGAGCGAAGCGAGGGCGGGTTCCCCTGTAGGAGCGAAGAGCATACTGGCTCGTGGCTTATACGGGTTGAGAAAGGGCCGGTGTTATCCGTAGCGACATCAGGGTGTCCGAAG
>NZ_KV821854.1:0-17403 GCF_001815755.1 Rothia sp. HMSC061C12 | reverse complement strand
GGACGGGTGCCCCTGTAGGAGCGAGGATGACCCGGCCCTTTCGAGTCCCACAATCCTAAAAAGCACAAAGGGAACCGGCGCTATCCGTAGCGGTATCAGGGCGGCACAGCAGAAAAGGGTCAGTATTATCCGTAGCGACATCAGGGTGTCCGAAGCGAAGCGAGGACGGGTGCCCCTGTAGGAGCGAGGATAATACTGACCCTTGATTCTTTTATAGATCCCTAGTTGATACCGCGAAGGTCCAGGACGAGTTCGCTTTCGTCTGCTTCGTCACCGGTCACGACGACGGGAATACCCCAGTCCTGCTGGTAGAGGTGGCATGCTGCATGCTCGGGGATGTCACCGCCGGGGGTGCCGTCGCAGGCGGCGGCGCGTGCGGTGATGTGCAGGACTGCCTCGGTGATTTCGGGGTTGAGTACGAGGGTGCGGGTCAGTCCGGTGGAGGTGCCGGCGCCTTCCAGGATGAAGTTCTCGGGGGTGGATGAGATCTTCAGCTGGGTGGGGTCGCCCCAGCGGGTGTCGAGCTTCTGGCCGGTGGGCACGGTGAATCGTGAGGTGAATTCGAGGGTGCCGCCGGTGAGCTTGGTGGAGGGGCGTGCGGTGGTGATGGCGCCTTCGTCGACGTGCTGTGCCTTGGCGGGGATGGAGGCGCGTACAAGCTGGTGGGCGTTGGTTTCGACGATGATGAGGCGCGGTTCTTCGCCGGGTACTTCTTCGACGAGCAGGTCGGAGGGCTCGTCGAGGCCGCGTTCGAGGGTGCCGAGGGTGCCGGTAACCGGGTCCCAGCGGCGGATGGCGCCGTTGTAGGTGTCGGCGACTGCGATAGATCCGTCGGGCAGTTCGGTCAGGCCGAGGGGGTGCTGCATGCGGGCGGTGTCGGAGTCGCCGTCGACGAAGCCGAAGTCGAACAGGCCCTTGCCGACGGCGGAGGTGACCTGTACGCCGTCTTCGGTGAAGGTGATGTGGCGCAGGCCGCTGGTTTCGGAGCATGCGACCCAGAGGCTACCGTCGCGTGCTTCGATGATGCCGGAGGGCTGGGCGAACCATGCGTCGGCGGCAGGGCCGTCGGCGAGGCCTTCGACGCCGGAGCCTGCGAAGATGCTGACGGTGCCGGTGACGGGTTCGTAGCCGAAGAGCTGGTGGGTGCCTGCCATGGCGATGATGAACTGGCCGGCTTCGCGGGAGTAGACGGCATCCCAGGGCGAGGAGAGCGCAATCTCGGTGGCGG
The DNA here is from genome assembly GCF_001815755.1 of Rothia sp. HMSC061C12. NCBI lineage: Bacteria > Bacillati > Actinomycetota > Actinomycetes > Micrococcales > Micrococcaceae > Rothia > Rothia sp. HMSC061C12. The sequence goes on along the minus strand of NZ_KV821854.1, from coordinate 16,175 downwards.
GTACACCGGCGGGGATGTGGTTGGGGTCGCCGGTGATGGCGTTGTCGCCATCGATGACGCGCTGCACGCCGTTGCCTGCGAGGGTGCGTACTTCGCCGGTGCTCAGGTTGAGGGAGCGCAGGCGGTGGTTGACGGTGTCGGCGACGAGCACGTCGTAGCCGAGCTGTTCGCGCAGGTTTTCGGGTACGAGGGCGAGGCCGGCGGGCTCGTTGAAGCGTGCTTCGGTGCCGGTGCCGTCGACGTGGCCCTTGACGGGGTGGTTGATGGGGTCGTTGCCGCCGCCGTAGGTGTTGATGACGGTGTTGAGGTCGGCTGCTACCTGCAGGATGCGGTGGCGTGCGCTGTCTGCGACGAGGTAGGTGCGTTCGCGGTTGCCGAAGAGGTTTGCGGGGCCGAATTCGGCGGGCAGTTCGATGGCCTTGCCGGGGAAGGCGTAGGTGCCGGCTGCCTTGGGGCGGGGCACGTAGGGGCCGTCACCGCGGTGTAGGGTGCCCTTCGCCTCGTGCTCGGCGACGAGTTCGCGTACGAGGGAGGTGAGGCCCTGCACGTGGCCTTCGCCGGAGAGGTGGGCGACGATGTAGCCTTCGGGGTCGACGACGACGAGGGTGGGCCATGCGCGGGCGGTGTAGGCCTGCCAGGTGGTCAGTTCGGGGTCGTCAAGTACGGGGTGGGTGATGTGGTAGCGGTCGACGGCTGCGGCGAGCGCTACGGGGTCTGCTTCGTGTTCGAATTTGGGGCTGTGTACGCCGACGGTGACGAGCACGTCGGAGAATTCTTCTTCGAGAGGGCGTAGTTCGTCGAGGACGTGCAGGCAGTTGATGCAGCAGAGGGTCCAGAAGTCGAGAATAACGATTTTGCCGCGAAGGTCCTGCAGGGTGAGGTTCTTGTCGCCGGTGTTGAGCCAGGCGCGGCCTTCGAGTTCGCTGGCGCGCACGCGTACGCTGCGGGTGGTGTTCTCACTCATGGGTTCTCTCTCCTGTTGGGTGCGCCGTGTGTGGGCGCGTCGGTTTGCTGTCCCCATTATGCCAGCGTGGTGGGGGTGGTTCGCTGGGAGTTGAGCATTGTGAACGCGGGAGGTAACGGCTCGTCATATTACGTCATATTTGCGTGAGTTGAGGAGTGCGAAAGTGGTATGCACGGGTTTGGAAATCATTGCATCTCATTCATTCGCCATGCCCTCCGGTACCGATACGCCGGGGCACCCCCGAAATATTTAACTTAATAAGTTAAGCCTTACCTAACTATTGATTAATCTAACCCTTAATTTTTAGACTGGGAGGGTGCGATTTTTCGCACACCCTTCTGCGGGACTCGCCGACGACCCCGCCCCCACCCAAGGCCCGCCCTGCAGGCGGCGCCCCCCCAAGAGAAAGGCCTCCCATGGTGCAACGTCAGCTCCCCAAGCCCAGCGAACTACTTGAATTTATGCAATTCAAGAAGCCCAGCCTCGACTTTGCAGGCAACCGCCTACAGAGCGCACTGACCATCTACGATTTGCGCCGCATCGCAAAGCGCCGCACACCAGCCGCCGCTTTCGACTACACGGACGGCGCCGCGGAAGGTGAACTGTCAATGACCCGCGCCCGCCAGGCCTTCGAGGATGTCGAGTTCCACCCGGGTATCCTGACGGATGTTTCCACCGTAGACACCACCACGAAGGTACTGGGTGGCACCTCCGCTCTACCCTTCGGTATCGCCCCCACGGGCTTTACACGCCTCATGCAGACCGAAGGCGAGATTGCCGGATCCGGCGCGGCGGGGGCAGCGGGCATCCCCTTCACCCTCTCAACCCTGGGTACAACCAGCATTGAGGATGTGCGCCGAGTCAACCCAAATGGCCGCCTGTGGTTCCAGCTGTACGTGATGCGTCAGCGTGAGATTTCCTACGGCTTGGTCGAGCGCGCCGCAAAGGCTGGCTACGATACGCTCTTCTTCACTGTAGATACGCCCATTGCGGGGGCGCGCCTGCGCGATAAGCGCAACGGCTTTTCCATTCCGCCCCAGCTTTCGCTGAAGACAGTGGCGAACGCGATTCCGCGCCCGTGGTGGTGGTATGACTTCCTCACCACGCCCAAATTGGAGTTCGCTTCACTCTCCTCGACAGGCGGCACGGTGGGCGAATTGCTGGACGCTGCCATGGATCCGTCCATCAATTACGAGGATCTTAAGGAAATCCGTGAGTTGTGGCCCGGCAAGATTGTCATTAAGGGCGTGCAAAACGTGGAGGATTCCAAGAAGCTGGCTGATTTAGGCGTGGACGGCATCCTACTGTCGAACCACGGCGGCCGCCAGTTGGACCGCGCTCCGGTTCCCTTCCACCTGCTCCCGGAAGTGGTTCGCGAGGTCGGCAAGGACACCGAAGTTATGGTGGATACCGGCATTATGAACGGCGCGGATGTGGTGGCCTCGCTGGCCTTGGGCGCCAAGTTCACGCTGATTGGCCGCGCCTACCTATACGGACTCATGGCGGGTGGCCGCCGCGGTGTGGATCGCACGATTGAGATCCTCTCGGAAGAGGTGCGCCGCACAATGCGCCTGCTACAGGTCAGTTGCGTTGAGGAACTCGAACCCAAGCATGTGACGCAATTGCGCCGCCTGCAACCCATTCCGAAGATTTAAACCTCTCCATCCCCGAGTGAGAAATAATTAAAGACGCCCCGCACGCATCACGTATAGATGCGCGCGGGGCGTTGGTATCCCTAGTGTGGTGGGCTGTTCTGCCCAGTGGGCAGGAGCTAGTTTTTACTTGGCGCCTGCAACCTCGGAGAGGTCACCAATCTTGGTGGGCTTGACCGGGGTCTTAGCGGTGCCGCTGAAGCCGTCGATACGGCCGGGTGCCTTCGGGGTTTCGATGGTGGAGACGTCAGTCGCCTGCTCAAAGGTCTTGGTGTTCAGCACGGATGCGGTGCCATCTGCATTGACAACGGTGTAGAGGTTGTCCTTGGGGTTGGTCTTGATCCAGGAGCCGTCCTCTTTCACGACGATGGTTGTACCGTTGGAGTCCATGCTGGTCCACACACCGTTATTCTGGATGCTGATGATAGCGCCGTCCTTGGATTCGAATGCAGCGAGTTCATCGGTGTAGTAGACGGTGCCATCGCTGGTCTGCACCTTCTTCACGCCGGACTGCTCCTTGAGCTGTTCCAGGGCTTTCTTGCTGGCGGTGTAGCCTGCGGAGGCTACCTGATTGGCGGATTCCTGACCCTTCTTGAGTGCTTCGGTTGCTTCGCTGGGCAGGTCGGTGGGAGTGCTGATGGTGCCCTGGGTGGTCTTAGTTTCTGCCTTGGTGGTTTCAGCTGCTGCGGAGGCGGTGCTCTTGGTGGTTGCTGCTGCGGAGGTGCTTGCGGGTGCCGAGGCAGTTGCGGAAGCGGTTGCAGAAGCGGACGCGCTTGCCGATGCGGAGGAGTTGGAGTTGGCGCCGGAGTTGCCGCCGCAGGCTGCGAGGCCGAGGGCACCGGCAATGGTCAGGGACAGAACAGCAATAGACTTCTTCACTGTATTTTCTCTTTCTGTATGCGCCGCTCTGCAACGGCGCAGTGCGTAGTGTGGTTGACCTGTACTCCGGTATGCCCGGTGTACGCCACCATGCTAGCACCGCGACCTGAAAGCTCCCTGAGATGGTGCGGTGCCCCCTCCCCCGCTTACGGGTCATCTCAGCTCTACTGGTCTTCTCAGCGCGGCTTGAAGACGCAAAAACGCCCCGCACGCATCACGTTCGGATGCGCACGGGGCGAACGGATCTAGCTAGTCGCCAGCTAAGCGGTGGATACGGTTAGTTCACAGCCATGCTAGTCGGCTTAACGGGGGTCTTCGGGGCGGGGAAATCTCCCACCGGAGCCGGGGTCTTGGGCACTTCCAGGGACTGGTAGTCGTCCGAAATCTCCGAGGTCTTAACGTTCATAATGGAAGCCGCGCCATTCTCATCAACGTTAATGATTTCACCGTTAGGCTTGACAGCGGCCCAGCCGCCCTTCTCAGTCACGGCGATAACCTCGCCTTCAGGGGTCACACGTACCCAGCTGCCGTCGTTCTCAATGCTGATGTAGCTACCGTTCTTAGCTTCGACAACAGCGATGCTTCCGTCAGGGTCAGCGTACACGTTACCTTCAGTGTTCGTAGTCCTCTTGGTGGAGTGATCTTTCTTAGCCTCTTCGACGGTTTCCTTGTAATGCTCGTAGACCTTCGGGCCGTAGCTACTATCGGTGGCGTCCGTGGGCATGGAGGAAGCACCCGACAAGCCACCCTTCTGGCTTTCGGATGCCTTAGCGGAGGAGCTCGAGCTATTTGCGTGTGCAGAAGCAGATGCACTTGCCGAAGTGGATGCTGAGGTAGCTGCCGAGGTGGTTGCAGTTGCGGACGCGTTGGAGGAGGCAGACGCGCTTGCCGAAGCGGACGCGCTCGCGGATGCACTCTGGCTTTCGGCGGGTGCCTTGGCGTTGGAGCTGCACGCGGCAAGACCGAAGGTTGCGGCGAGGCTCAGGGACAGAACAGCCATAGTTTTCTTCACTGTGTTCTCTTTTCTGGTAGATCCCCGTGCTATGCCGGGGAGACCTATAGTGTGGTTGTTTGTTGAGTGAGAGTTGAGTGAGAGCTAGATTCTGAGCGCCTCCCTAATCCTAACAACAGTTATGCGAAGCTTCCTATTTTCCCTAGGAGTTCAGCGCAACTTGAAGACGCAAAACGGCCCCGCACGCATCACGTTCGGATGCGCACGGGGCGTTTGTTATGCACTGGTCAGCTTATTACTTCTTGGGCTGAACGGGCTTGACGGGGGTGACCTTAGCCTGTGCGGGCTTTGCGGGAACCTTCGGAGCCTTCAGATCTGCCTTCTCGCCGCCAACGATGGAGGTTACTTCACCGGATGCGTCCACGGTTGCCTGCAGGCCGCTGTTAGCCTGGATGCTCCAGGAGCCGTCAGCCTTGACTGCAACCTGGCCGTTTGCGTCCTGGCGGCTCCAGGAGCCGTCAGCCTGTACAGCTACCTGACCTTCGTCGCCCTGAATGGACCAGCCGCCGTCCTCGGAAACGATAACGTCGCCCTCAACGGTGGAGGAGGATGCTGCGTTGCCCTCGGAGTCCTTGGACTCAGCCTTGGTGCCCTTTTCGTCGGACTCTACCTTGGAGGAGTTACCCTCGGAGTCCTTAGCGTCTACGGATGCCTTGCCGTCTGCGCCGACCTTCACGTCTGCGGAGTTGCCTTCGCCGTCGTTAGCCTTGACGGTGACGTTGCCGTCCTTGTCAACCTTCACATCTGCTGTAGCAGAAGCGGAAGCTGCAGAGGTGGTTGCCGCCGAGGATGCCTTAGCCGATGCGCTTGCAGATGCAGTTGCCGAAGCGGAAGCGGATGCGGATGCAGTGGCGGTGGTGGAAGAGGACTGGGAGCCACATGCGCTCAGGCCCAGTGCGCCTGCGAAAGCGATGGACAGAACCGCGGTGGTCTTCTTCATTGCGGGGGCGATTGCCATTGTTTCTCCTTGTGGTTGTTAGTATGGTGCGGCTAGTTGACGACGTATTCGCGTCGTGCGCAGAATCCTTGTGGGATTCCATAACGATTATCGGTGTAACCAACCGCGTTAATTCTATCGAGTTTGGGTGTGATTATCCGGGCGTGTGGGCGTTTATCCGCATTCTAGCGAGTGGGATAGCCTACGTTTTCACCCAGCTTGTCAGCCAGCTTCTTAGCGGCGGGGAGTGACGGGCTTGACGGGGTTAGCGACAGCACCGGCGGGCTTGAGGGGGACGCTGGGTACCTTAACCGCGCCTTTGCCGCCGGTCTGTTCCCAGGTGCCGTTAGCTTCTACCTCGATTACGCCGTTCTCGCCGGTCTGTTCCCAGGAGCCGTCAGCATCAACCTCAACGACGCCTCCATCGCCAACGCGCTCCCAGGAGCCGTCAGCTCGTACCTCGATGATGTCGCCGTTGGGGGCGTGGTAGGACCAGCCGCCGTCGGTCTTGATTTCGATGAGGGTGTAGCCGTTGGCTGCGCTGACGGTTCCGCTGTCGACGGTCACGGTGCCGTTACCGGAGCTGTTACCTGCGCCGTTGGAGCCGTTCTTGGCGGTGGTTTCACCGGCCTTTTCGTCGACCTTTGCGGAGGAGCCCGAGTTGTTCGATGCCGAGCTGCCATTGACGGTTGCGTTGCCGCTAACATCGGCGGTCACGCCGGTTCCGTTCGCGCCGTTGACGGTCACATTACCGTTGGCGTCTGCGGTGACCCCGGTACCATCAGCACCGCTGACGGTCACACCGTTTTCGGTGACGGTGACGGTGCCCTGGGAGCTGCTTGCGGTGGCGCTCGGGGAGGCTGCGTCGCTTGCCTTGACGGTGACCTTGCCGTTGCCCGCGTTGACTGCTGCGTCGGCGGTGGAGGATGCCTTAGCGGTCGCGGTGGCGGTGGGTGCCGGGTTGGAGGTGTTCTGTGTACCGCAGGCGCTCAGGCCGAGTGCTGCGATTGCTGCCAGGGACAGTGCTGCCGCGCCGGTGCGGAAGCGACGGTTGGTGGCCTGTGCGGAAGTGTGCAGTGCGGGGCGTGCCATGAGGTGGTTCTCCTTGTGCATCCCGGAGGGTCAATCGTCCGGGGTTTGTATGGTTGATTTTCCGGTTGGGTGGGGCCGCCGCGTATGGTGTGTGGCTTTTCCTTCGCCGGTGATTCCAGCTTAGGGTGTGAGTCTAAGATTGAGCTTTAGTTTGCTGTGTTTAAGCTGTGTCCAAACGGGGATGTATAAGTATTTTTCCCAGCGGGGTTTGATAATCGCGATTTTTCGCTCAGCTCATGCATAGCTTTCTGCTTAAATGTATAAATTTTCTTTATTTTTTCTGTAGCCCATCATAGCTTCCCCTGTGAAACCGAGCTACTTTCTGTATCTTATGCTCGAGTTAAGGGTTAGGGTCTTGAAGACCCACCTTGTGCACGCTCCCTGCCTTGCGCACGCTCCCCGCCGCACGTGCCCTCCCAGCCCTCCAGACGCGCCCCCTCCCCCAGCACCCCATACCCCTATCGTCAAGAGAGCATCTGGGCATACTAAAAGACCCCCACCATATTGGTGGGGGTCTTTAGCAGATTCAAAGTCTCAAGAATTACTTCTTCTTAGCGACTGCTGCCTTCAGCTTGGAGCCTGCGGTCAGCTTCACGCCGTGACCGGCGGGAATCTGGATGGTTTCGCCGGTCTGCGGGTTACGGCCGGTACGAGCTGCACGGTCGGTGCGCTCGATTGCCATCCAACCGGGGATGGTGATCTTCTCGCCCTTGGAGACGGAAGACTCGAAAACCTGGAACACTGCGTCGAGGACTGCGTTTACAGTTGCCTGGCTCTTGCCAGACTTCTCTGCAACCTCTGCAACGAGTTCGGTACGGTTCTTAGCCATTAGGGTGCCCCTTCCAGAGACTTAAGGTTTGAGTCTAAAGCGAGTGACCGTCGGTAACGACGGAAAACCGTTTAGGAACTAAAATACCAGATTTACCAGCTGGACTTGGTGATACCGGGCAGCTCGCCACGGTGTGCCATCTCGCGGAAGCGCACGCGGGAGATACCGAACTTCTGGAAGGTACCGCGGGGGCGGCCGTCGATCTGGTCGCGGTTACGCACGCGAACGGGGGAAGCGTTGCGGGGCAGCTTCTGCAGTGCCACGCGTGCTGCTTCGCGCTCCTCGGGGGTAGCGTTCTCGTCGATTAGGGTCTTCTTCAGCGCGATACGCTTCTCGTTGTAGCGAGCGACGATGACCTTGCGCTGCTCGTTGCGAGCGATCTTGGACTTCTTAGCCATTCTTAGCGCTCCTCTCGGAAGTCAACGTGCTTGCGAACGACGGGGTCGTACTTCTTCAGCACCATACGGTCGGGGTTGTTGCGGCGGTTCTTACGGGTCACGTAGGTGTAACCGGTGCCAGCAGTGGACTTGAGCTTGATGATAGGACGGAGGTCCTTAGCCTTGGATGCCATTTACTAGATCTTCTCCCCGCGTGCGATGATTTCTGCAACAACGGCATCGATGCCACGAGCATCGATAACCTTGATGCCCTTAGCGGACACGTTCAGGGTTACCTTACGACGCAGCGAAGGAACCCAGTAGGTCTTCTTCTGAACGTTCGGGTCGAATCGACGCTTGTTGCGGCGATGCGAGTGCGAAATGCTGTGTCCAAAGCCGGGAACAGCTCCGGTCACCTGGCAGACTGCTGCCATGTTTCACTCCTTTATTGATTGACTTTTATGACGGTACGCAGTCGATGTTACTCGTGAGCGTCCCGCCACCAATGTAGAAGCACCGGGTTATTCGCCGGGCTAGAGTGTTTGAGATCGTCACGTGGGTGAGAGGCCACGCATCGATCCCCGCCGCGGGAAAAACGGTGAAGCTTATTAGTGTCGAGAGGCGTTTCCACCACTACGAACAGCGTTAAATTCTAGGTAAATACGGGGGTTCGTGCAAGCCTGCACGCCGGATTTTGCCTTAAAAATCCGCGGAATCTCGGTGTTCTGAGCCAATTGCATCTCGTTTAAGCGAAGTGCTCGATTCGCGGATGCACGCCTGCCTTCGAGCGGCAAACATACCTATCCATTCTATCAAAAATGGGTGTTTTTGCAAGTCCAGATGTTTTTAAGGAATTCTTTAACGCCCCTAGTCAGGCGTTAATGCGCCTTTTTAAGAACGGATGTTCTCTATGTGACCGGGGATAAATTACACCGGTGAAATTCATGTTGTGAGATTAACAGCTTAAGCCGGATTTAAGCCTTAAACAGCCCCGCGCCACCGCTTCTTGCGGTGTGCGCAGGGCTATTAAACGGGCTTAAATACGCGTTTAAAGAGCTTTTAACTCTCGTTTTAACGCTTCCGCCCCGGTTTTAAAGGGCGGTTTAAGGGGTCGCAACGGTACGGGTAACGGCGGATTTACCGTTCCAGTTACGGCGTAGATGCAGGCACAAATACGGTACAGATACCGCGCAGGACACTCCCCCGGCGTACAGTTTTACGCCGTACCGTGAGCCACCGCGCCCCTAGTTCTTCAGCCTAGTTCTTAAGACTTGCCGCGGGCACCCACTGCGGGTACTTGGGGCTCACACCGTCCCCGGAGCTTGTTCCCTTTAGACGGCGGCCAATCCACGGCAGGGCAAACTCACGGACCCAGCGTGCCTCCTGCTCGATCTTCTCGCGGGCGGTCAGCTGCACCTCCGGGGGCAGTACCGATTCGGTGATCACACCGGGCAGGCCGAGCTGCGCCAGTACGCGAGATGCGAAGCGTTCGTGGCCGAGGTCGTTCATGTGCAGGCGGTCGTCAGCCCACAGACGCCAATCAAGGAAGTCGTTCCAGCGCCAGTAGTCGATAATGTGCACGCCGTGGTCCTCAGCGATACCACGCAGTAGCTCGTTGTAGGTGGCGGTACGGCCGCGGGTACGGGCGAAGGGGCCCTGGCCCTGTACATCCAGGCCGGTTACGGTAAGCACTTCGATTCCTTCGCCGCGCAGGGTGGCGAAGGCTTCGTCTACGTGAGTCATGAGCTGGTCAATATCCACGTTGGGTCGCATGATGTCATTGCCGCCACCGTAGAAGGTGACAATGTTGGGGCAGAGGTCCAGGGCTCGAGGCAGCTGTTCATCCAGGATGGGACCGAGCAGGCGGCCGCGGATAGCAAGGTTTGCGTACTGCGCCTGCGGGTCTACTGCACCGATGCCTTCGGCAACGCGGTCTGCCCAGCCGCGCAGGCTGTTAGGGCGGCGGCGGTCAACGTCGCCCACACCTTCGGTGAAGGAGTCGCCGATTGCCACGTAGCGTACTGATTCACCGTTGAGCTTGCCGTTGGAGTCTAGGAGCGGGGTCGTCATTGTGTTCTTCTTTCCGGGCCTCTATAGAGAATGACCCTTCTGTGGAAGAAGCCGGCACACCCGCGCGGTGTACCGGCTTCTTCGCTTAGCTTTCGGTGCGTCCTACTTTCCAGTATCCCACTGTTATGGGCACTTCATCAGATATGAGCGGGGGTTTCTTAGGATGCGACAGCTGAACCGGCAACGGTGGACGCACTCCGGGGATGCGGAACAACCACGACGCTGCCGTCGTTAAACGGATCGGCGACCTCTGCTTTCAGACCGAAAATGGTGTGCAGGTTCTCACGGGTGAGCACGTCGTGTGCTTCGCCTTGGGCGACGATGGAGCCGTCCTTCATAGCGACGAGGTAATCAGCGACTCGAGCGGCGAGGTTCAGTTCGTGCAGCACCATGATCATGGTGGTGCCGCGCTGTTCGTTGAGGTCCGAGAGTAGGTCGAGTAGCTCCACCTGATGTGCCAGGTCGAGGTAGGTGGTCGGCTCGTCCAGCAGTAGAATGTCAGTTTCTTGGGCGAGCGCCATGGCAATCCAGACGCGCTGACGTTGGCCGCCGGAGAGTTCGGTGACCTGTCGTTCGGCGAGGGACATAGTGTCGGTGGCTTCTAGCGCCCAGGCGACCGCCTCATCATCTTCGGCGCTATTGCGTTTGAAGAGGCCTTGGTAGGGGTAGCGGCCGCGGGAGACCAGGTCTGCTACGGTAATTCCTTCGGGGGCGATGGGATGCTGGGGCATGAGCCCAACCATGCGGGCGAAGCCCTTCATGGAGTATTCGTGGGTGGGTTTGCCGTCGAGGGTGAAGTCGCCGTTGAGCGGCTTGAGTAGTCGGGAGACACCGCGTAGCAGGGTGGATTTACCGCAGCCGTTGGGGCCGATGATGGCGGTAACTTTGCCCTTCGGGAATTCGAGGGAGAGGTCTTTGACGATGGTGGTTTCGCCGTAGCCGAGGCTGACGTTCTCTACTTTGAGGGTGCGTTCGGTGATTTCTTTCATGGCGTCCTTTCTTCTCTAAGGCTTTTCCCGGGAGCCTCCTAACTTAGCCTATCCTAATTTCGGGTCAGAATATAGCGAATCCCCCGAACCGTTCACACTTCTGTAGAACAGCACGGGGGATCCGCTATATCGGCGAACTTTAGAAGTTCACTTTTCCGTTGACGAGCCAGCCGCCTTCCGCTGCACGCTGGAAGACTTCCTGAGCCATGGTGCGGCTGTAGGTCTTGGAGACATGGTTGTCATCGATGTAGACGTAGATGTTTCCAACCACGGGGCTGCACATGCCGTCCGGGCAGTACACGTCCTTCAGGTCCACCATGACGGCACCCTGGTTGCGGTACTTGTCGAAGATTTCCTTTGCAGGGTTTTCTGCGGCGTACTTGTCGCTTGCGGGTCGTGCGCAGGAGCTCTTGTCGGCGCCGGCCTTCTGAGCGCATTCGTAGATGTTGTACTCGAAGCGCGGGTTATCGCGCAGGCCAATGACCTGGACTCCTGCTTCGGTGAGGCGGCGGACCGTCTCATCGAGGCTCGGGTCGACTCGTTCGTCGTTCGAGCGTGCCTGGGCAACGGTGGCGATGAGCACCACGGTCTGCGGCTTACGCTTGAGAATTTCCTCGGTCATCTTGGTGTTGAATTCCGAGCATTCGTTGCTGGCGTTGACGGCGCGGACCGGGTACTGGCAGCCACCGAGCAGGTAGGTCTGCAGGTTGGTTTTGGTCTGTTCTGCGATGGGCTTGAAGATGCTCAGCGCCTGTTCGGCGTGGGAGTTACCGATGACCATGGTCAGCGGTGCGTCCTCGGGTCCGTACTTCTGCAGGCTGCAGTACTTGGCGAGTGCCGGGTCGGAGGGCGCGAAGCTGCCAACGCAGGGGTCGCTCAGTCCGTCGAACTGGGTTTTGACGTCACCACCGGAGGGGATGGGGTTGTCAATGAGTCCCTGCTGGGCGCCGCCGATAGCGCGGGCGCCGGGGTAGTTTTCGCTGGCGGTCTGTACCTGCAGTTCGGCGTTCTGCTCGGACTGGGTGTTGCGGTAGCCTACCCATGCCTGTGCGGCTACCAGGGGTACACCTGCGACCAGGAAGATCGCGAGGATGAAGGCGAGCTGGTCTGCCCAGGTCTTGACCGAGAAGATGGTCTTGAAGCGCATCTTCATCATGAGCCAGGGTACGAAGGGGTCCTTGCGGTAGCGCAGCGGCTTCTCGACGAAGCGGATGAGCAACCATGCCAGGCCGATGGAGGTAAGGATGATGACAGCACCTTCGATGAAGTTCACGCGGGAGGTACCGACGGCGCTGCTGTAGAGGATGAGGATGGGCCAGTGCACCAGGTACAGGGCGTAGGAGATGTTGCCGAGGTTCTGCAGGGGTGCGGAGACCAGCAGTCGATCGATGCCCCAGCGGCTGTTGGTGCGGCCTGCCATGATGACGAGGGCGCCGGAGAGCACGGGCCAGAGCGCCAGGTAGCCGGGGAAGGCTCGTTCGACGGGCAGGATTGCACCGCAGGTGACCAGGCCGATGATGCCGACCCAGCCCATGACGACTCGCGCCTTTTCGGGCGCCTTCCATTTGAGGGTGAGCATCGCCAGCAGGGTGCCGATGGCGAATTCCCACAGGCGGGTGCGGGTGTCGAAGTAGGCGAATCCCTGGTTGGTGTCGGTTTCGACGATGGAGAAGGTCAGGGATGCTACGAATACCGTGTTGAAGATGAATACCGCGGTGGTGAAAAGGTTCCCGCGGAATCGGTGCACGACGTAGGCTACTGCGGCGAAGAGCAGGGGCCAGATGATGAAGATCTGCCCCTGGATGGAGAGCGACCAGAAGTGCTGGAAGGGTGACTTCACGGAAGCGTTTTGGGCGTAGTAGTCCACGGAGCTGAACGCGAGGTTCCAGTTCTGGAAGTAGAACAGGGAGCTCGTTGCGTCGGTGACGGTTTGCGACCAGCGGCTGGGCGCGAGCACGAAGAAGGACGCAATCGTGGTACACGCGATAACCACGGTGGCTACGGGTAGCAGTCGCTGGAAGACGTGCATCCAGTAGCTGAAGAGATTGAGGGGTTTGCCTTCGTTGATCTTACGCATGAAGGAGAGCGAGAGCAGGAAGGCGGAGATGAAGAGGAAGACATCCACACCGCCGGAGACTTTGCCGACCCAGACGTGGTAGAGCACCACGAGGAGCACGGCGAAGGCTCGCAGGCCCTGAATTTCAGGGCGGAATCCTCGCGATTCGATGAACTCTTCGAGGGGGTAGTCGCTGGCTTCGCGTGCTTTGATGCTGCGCGGGGCGGTGGTGTAGGTTCCCTGCGAGGCGGGAGCCTGCGGGGTTCCGGAGGTTTCAGACATTCTCGGTTCCTCAGGATGGATGTCGATGTGCTAGTGCGGGTCCCTTAGACACTACAGGACACTCGTACAATAAAATCCTGATCCGCACCTCTGCTATGAGGCTGGTGCGAACCAGGATTTTTCTGAGCCCCCTACCGGATTCGAACCGGTGACCCTCTGTTTACAAGACAGATGCTCTGGCCAACTGAGCTAAGGAGGCAACCTGTCCAGTGTACCCTATTCTCTTGGTTGAGTCTGCTTAGTTGTTCTTTTAGGGTTTGGTTGAGAATACTTCTAAATTATGGGGTGATGGTATGTTCGTTTCCTTCGTTTTACCCCTTATGAGCACCGCTTCTGTACGCTGCTCACCCACCCCTCGTACTTATCACCGTGTATGGAAAAACCCGGTAGCCTCACGCCGAGGTTACCGGGTTTTCGTATCGAAGCGGTTACTTCTTCTTAGCTTCGATCTTTTCCTTCAGGAAGGTGCTGAAGTCGTTGCTGGTGTACTGGTCACCATCAACGAAGACGGTGGGGGTACCCTTAATACCGTTCTTTGCGGATTCAGCGTTGACCACGTCCACGAAGGGGCGCCACTTGCCATCGTTCATATCGGAGCCGATGGACGCACCGTGCTTAGAAGCGATGTCGGCGATCTGCTGGTTGTTCATGTCGCCGCGGCCCTGGTGAGTAAAGATCTCACGCTGGTAGTTCAGGAAGTCGCTGGTGCTGACCTGGTTGGCCACGGAATATGCTGCTGCCGCGTTACGTGCGGAGTAAGCGGTGGGCGAGGAGCGGTCCAGGAAGGTCAGGTTGCGGATTTCCAGGGTGATGGTGCCGTCCTCGACGAGCTTCTGGATTTCTTCACCGTACTTCTTCTCGAACTCTGCACAGTGCACGCAGTTGTAGTCCTGGAAGATGGTCACGCGTACGGGCTGGCCGTTCTTGGATGCCTCTTCAGCGGTCTGCACGCCCGGGGGCAGGGTGTTGACTGCTGCTGCGGTTCCGTTGACCATGGGGGTCACGGAGGAGGTCGAGGTTGCGAGTTGCTTGAAGTCGCGGTTCTCCTGGGTGGAGGAGTTCTGGACGATGCCGTCCTTGGTCAGCACAATGCCACCGTATTCGTTGGCGCTGGAGGGCACCGGGCCGCTTTCTGCTACCTTGGTGTTCTTGTTGCCGTTGACTACGACGAAGCCGATGATACCTACGATGATGAGGACCACGGCGAGTACGCCGAACTGGAGCCAGCGGCGGCTTGCCTGGCTGGGGCTCTTCTTGGCCTGCTGGGCCGCAATCTGGCGGGCTTTTTCGCGAGCGTCGGTCGACATGCCTGCTCCTTTGGTTGGGAATATGGGTGGCGGTTCGTCCACTTCTTCTAGCCTACTCCGGTTGGAGTGAGCGTCCATCCGAGCAAAGCTCAGACGACCTGACTCTTCCGGCCCGGGGTTGTTCTTATCCCCTATAGGGTGTTCTAGAGCTCAGCTTCTGCCGTATATAGCAGCTGAAAGCTATGTCGATCAGTTCCTATCACGTGGATAGGTTCCGTCTAATCTCTAGTGTGGACGTACCGCGCTACCCGTCTAGCCTACCGAATGGGTGCCGTATCGGCTAGTTAATACTCTGACTGAGATATCGTGGTGTCTGTTCTCACGCTCTCAGCTTATTTTCCTCGTAAACTTTCGTAGCGTTGGGAGGTTCCTCCCCTGCCACAAGCTACTCCGAGGCACCCACCCGGTTCGGTTCACCAGCCGTTAGGGAATGTTATAGACTTCCACTCCCCCAATGAACGGGCGAGTATCGAAATTCCCCTTCCACTTCACACTCAGACCGTGCTTCTCCAGTACGGGAATAATAGTGTCCTTCATGAGCTCCACGGAGAGCTTCTTGTGAAGGGCACTGATCTCTTCCTTCTGCGCATCGCTCAGCGCGTTCCATTCATTTTCGTCCCTGGGGTAGGCAAGGAAGGAGCCGAACCCAACGTAGGTGCCGCCGCTTTCAGCGAGGCTTTCAGTGTCCTGCTGGTGGAAGTAGATGTATCCCTTCCACTCACGGCTGTCGTCGATCTCGTCCCAGATTTCTGCGGATGCGCAGGTACCGCAGCAGGTGAAGTTCTGTCGTGCGATGACTCCTTCTTCTTCCAGCGCTGCGAAGGCGCGGTTGAGGTTGGAGTTCTTCTGCATTTCGGGGGTAATGCCCAGCTCAGCGGCGAATGCACGACGACGCTTGATGAGCTCTTCCACGTAGTCTTCTACGCGCTTTTCCCAGAGCTTGCTGTCTTCGTTCTCCCCATCGTATTCCAGCTCGAGTGCATCCATCACATAATCGGTGATCGTTTCTACGTACTGCTCAGTATCAGATTCACCCATGAACAGCAGGGGCCAGATGGGCCAGAGCAGCTCAGCTTCGTCTTCTTCGTCCAGTCCCCATTCTTTGGGGAAGGGCGGGTCGAGGCGTTCTTCGCTCCAGCGTTCGTAGATGCTCTTCTCATCAGCCATGATGATGCTCCTTTGTTTGCTCTCTACTCGTTGAAGTAGAGATATGGACTGCTCTTGCTGTTAAGGTACCAAGAGTTTCTCTGCCGTGCCCTCTATTTCGTCATTCAGGCGGATCTGTGAACTCCCCATCTCCTTGCCTCTGTATCAGGTTGGCACGCTGTCTGGCGAGGCTACATCCCCTGTTCCGCTGCCTCTCTGCTGAATCTCTGCGTCTCTGGGTCTATGAGTCTCTGCACCTTTGCTGAGTTAGGTGTCTTTCGTTCCAGGAGTTTTCGTTCTAGGAGTTTTTGGGTACACAAAAAGAGGGGAAGACCTATAAGGTCTTCCCCTCTTGAATAAAAAACCCGCGGTGACCTACTCTCCCACACCCTCAAAAGTGCAGTACCATCGGCGCGAAGAGTCTTAGCTTCTGGGTTCGGAATGGAACCAGGCGTTTCCCTCTTGCTATAACCACGGAAAATCTAGCGAATAACTTCGTTATTCAAAATTTCCGAATAAAAAGCCTCAACTTCCCAAAGGAAGCCCAGGGTTATTATCCAAAAACCATACAGTGAACGCAAAC
>NZ_KV821853.1:0-4243 GCF_001815755.1 Rothia sp. HMSC061C12 | reverse complement strand
GTCCGGGCTTATGCTCGGTGGGTCATTTCTTTGATGCCTCCTAGATTCCGAATACCACCCCGGTCGTGCCTTGGGTGGCTTCGGTCAAACATTGCGTTCAGCCTCTTAGGTTGCCCCACGGTGGGGCAACACGGATAAAGAGCTGAGGTCTCCAGCATAGGAAGCGCACGGGTGCTGAGTCAAGCACCCCCACGCAAAACCCGCCGACAAGGGGCGATGCAACCGGTGATGTAATCCCAGAAGACACAAAAGGAGGGGCGACACCACTCGGTGCCGCCCCTCCTTTTAGGCATTAAATCTGCGCGCGTAAACCGCGCGAAACGCTACTACGCCTCGTGACGCTCACGGTACATGCCCAGCGGGCCCGCATCCGCGTACGCCTGAGCGTCGTTGTAACGGTACAGGCGCGGCGGGCGGTGGCGGGTGCCCTCCACGCGGCGGCCGGTGTCAATAATCGACTTCGACGCCGCAATCTGGCGGCGGAAGTTCGCCGGATCCAGGGTGCGACCCAGAATCGCCTCGTACACCTCACGCAGCTGCGCCAGGGTGAACTCCTCACCCAGGAACGAGTGCGCAATACGCGAGTACTCGACCTTGTTCTGCAGGCGGTAGAGTGCGTACTCAATGATTTCGTTGTGGTCGAAGGCAAGCTCGGGCAGCTCATCCACCGGGAACCAGCGGATGTTCTCGTGCACGCGGGTGTTTGCGACCTCGGTGGCGGGAATCGAAGCCCAGTACACCACGGAAACCACGCGCTCGTGATCAGCGCCGGGCGCCGGGTCGGGTTCACCCACAACGCGGGCGGCACGCGCCTCGGGAGTGCGCAGGACATCACCGAATGCGTAGAGCTGCTCCAGATAGCCGGGCTGGAGGTTGGTGGCGCGCTTCAGGGTCGAAGCGGCAGCCTCTTCCAGAGAAAGGTTCGGGTTGAGTGGACCGCCAGGAAGCGCCCACTGACCCTTATAGGGCTCGCGGAGGCGGCGAACCAGCGGCAGCCACAGGGTCGGGTGGGTCTCGTTTTCCTTGGGACGCAAAGCTAGAATCACGGTCGAGACAGCGAGAGATACAGAGGTGTGGTCCACGTCGTTGTGCTCTTCAGTGGCGACTGCGCCGGGAAGAGGCTGGGATGCGATGCTCATTCAGGCCTCCTGTGCGAATGGGTATCGATAGGTGTGCATACTCTACCCATTTTAAGGGGTTAATAGGGTAAAAATGCACGCAAGGCACCCGCTGACCCGAAAACCGATACCATCCGCGTCGTGTCAAGGGGAAAAAGTTCAGGTACCGGACACACCAAAGCGCCCCTCCGGCATGTCCACAAGAACAATGCGGAGGGGCGCTCCAGGGTCTACTTATGCAACGTCTACTTATGTGGTTTTAGGTGCAGAGTAGGGGTGCAGACTAGTCGATCTGCAGCTCGCCCATAGCTTCCCAGCCCTCGCCGTCGATCAGGCGAGAAATAATCTTCGGGGTTGCAGTTAGCAGCGGACGCATGTCCTTCATGGCCTGCTGGAAGTGGTCAGAGTTCACGTGCGGGCCAGCTGCGTCGTCGTTGAAAGCCTCGAGCAGAACGAACTCGTTCGGGTCCTCAACACTGCGGGACCACTCGAAGAACTTGTTGCCTTCCTCGGCGCGGGTTGCCTCGGTGAAAGCGCGGGTCTTCTCAATCCACTGGTCAGCGTATTCGGGCTTGACGGGGAACTTTACAGCAATGAAAATCATCGGAACTCCTTAGGTTGAAGAGTAGATACGTACCCTTCCAGTTTAAGCCCCGGGTGCTCGCCGGCGCTGAAGAATAGGGTTTGAGGCAGCGGTTTTAGCTTGTGGCTTTAACCGCTGTATCGGGTGGCTTTTGTGGGTTTAATGAGCCGCCGCCTTGAGAACCTGCAGGGCGCGTTCCAGCGCCGCACGGTCTGCCGCGATGGCTGCAGCCCTCTGCGGGCTGGCGGAGTCGCCTCCGAATGCCGCGTTGTAGTACATGCCATCACCCAGAAGCAGCACGGCGCGGGCAATCTGCTCGTCACCCAGCTCAGCGAGGACGAGTGCATGCCATCCCTCCTGCACGCGGCTCATGGTCTGCTGGGCGAGCTCATTATTGTTCTGCGCCAGGCGGCTGAGGGCAATGAGGGCACGGTCGAACGGGGTGTTATCCGGCGTGGAGGAATTGATGTAGTAGGCGCTTGCCCCCTCGGGTGCCTGCTCCATCGCCGCGAAGTCCTCTTCAGCCAGGGTGAGGGTGCGTTCTGCGAGCGCTTCAAGTAGCGCCTTCTTGGAGGCGAAGTGGTAGAGTAGCCCGCCCTTGGAAACCTTGGCGGCGGTGGCGACGGCGTCGAGGGTCGCGGCGCGTTCTCCCGAGCGAATCAGCAGGTCGACGTAGGTGTCGAGGATGTGTTCGCGGGGGTTGGTGGCGCGTTGTTTTCGGTGGTTGGGGGTGGTCATGTGTACCAGTCTAACCGCTTGAAACTATACCGTCCAGTTGGTATAGTTAATCTTCGTTTATGGCCCCGTCCGGACCCCTAAAACCTCACTAAAAGACCTAGCCCAAAAGACAGGCCGAGCTGATGCCGCCGCGTCCGCCGCATCAGCCGACACCTTATAGACGCACGAAAACAACCCATGACGAATCACAATCCGCACACCACGGCTCTGCCCATTCACGCCCCCGACCAGAAGACCAAGCGCTGGGCGGCACTCGGTGTGCTCATGCTCCCGGTGCTCCTGGTCTCCATCGACAACACAGTGCTTGCCTTCGCGGTGCCCGCAATCGCTAAGGCGCTGAGCCCCTCCTCCGCGGAGCAGCTGTGGATCGTTGACTCCTACTCCCTGGTGCTCTCCGCCCTGCTCGTGCCCATGGGCGCTATCGGTGACCGCATCGGTCGCCGCAAGCTGCTGCTCATCGGCTCGACCGGCTTCGCGGCAATCTCTGCGCTCGCGGCATTCGCGCCCTCCGCGCTGATGCTCGTGGTTGCCCGCGCCCTGCTTGGCATTTTTGGCGCCATGCTCATGCCGGCAACCCTGTCGATTATTCGCAATATCTTTGTGGATGCGACCGAGCGCCGCATCGCTATTGCCGTGTGGGCTTCGGGCTTCTCGGCGGGTGCGGCGCTGGGCCCGATTGTGGGTGGTTTCCTGCTGGAGCACTTCGACTGGGGTTCGGTGTTCCTGCTCGCTGTGCCGATTCTGATTCCTCTGCTGATTCTCGCCCCGATTATGGTTCCCGAGTCGAAGGACCCGAACCCCAGCCCGGTGGATCCGCTGAGCATCCTGCTGATTATGACCGGCATGACCGGCATTACCTTCGGTCTGACTCACACCTCCGAAACCGGGTTCGATGCGGTGGCAATTAGCACCATCCTTGCCGGACTGTGCTTCATCGTCCTGTTCGTGCTGCGTCAGCTCAACCGCGAGAAGAACGATATTCAGCCCATGCTGGATGTGCGCCTCTTCCGCAACACCGTGTTCACCGGCGCGATTACCGCAAACCTCATCTCCATGATGGTGGACGTTGGCTTCATCTACTTCGCCTCCCAGCACCTGCAGTTGGTCTCCGGTCTGCCGCCCATGTACGCCGGTATGCTGCTGATTCCCGGTACCCTGGCGATCATTATCGCCGGTCTGGTGATTGCGCGCGTGGCGGTGCACTTCCACCCGGCGCAGGTGGTGTCTTTCGGTCTGGCGCTCCACGCTGCCGCGTTCGCGGTGCTCGCCTTCATGGGTGCGCACAACGACTTGGTGATTATCCTGATCTTCATTGTGCTCGGTACCGGCATCGGTATTGCGCAGACCATTTCGAACGACCTGATGCTCTCCAGCGTGCCGCCGCGTAAGGCTGGTGCGGCATCCGCGATCTCGGAGACCTCCTACGAGACAGGTACGGTGCTCGGCACCGTCATCATTGGTGGCATGCTCACCGCCGTCTACCGCGCAAATGTGGTTGTACCCGACGGCCTGGATGAGACTCTCGCCGACCACGCCCACGAAACCCTCGGCGGTGCCGTGACGGTCGCAAGCCAGGTGGGTGGCGAGCAGGCGAACCAGCTGCTCTCCTCCGCATTCGCTGCCTTCGACTCCGGCGTGGTGCTGAGCTCCGCATTCAGCGCCGTGCTCATGGGTGTTATGGCCGTCATTAGCTACTTCATGATCCGCAAGGCACCGCGCGAAATGAAGCCCGCAGAACACTAATTCGGAATACATGAGCCCCGCCTCCTGACGCTACTGAACTGCGCCCCGAAACTTGGACGCA
>NZ_KV821852.1:0-20527 GCF_001815755.1 Rothia sp. HMSC061C12 | reverse complement strand
GGGGGGGGGGGGGGGGGGAGAATAGAAAAAGCGACCGAGAACCCTCCCGGTCGCTTTCTATCGAACATGCGCTACGCGTTAATGCCCCACATATCCCGCGCCAGACGCGCAATATGAATCGTCAAATACGTCAACTCATCACGAGTCAGGCTCTGCTTCAGCTGCATCTGCAGTACCAACAAAACCTTCTGCGCACACGCGTAGGCACGCGGTGCATCCTCACGAAGAGCCGCCAACAAACTCGGCTGCGACACCTCATCTGCATCCTCCGCGCGATTCGCGGAGGCGCGGCTCGCCCGCACAAACAGGTACCGCAGGTGCGTCACAAAACGTGCCGCACTCATCGAATCCGGGTCGATCTTCCGCTCGTAGCTTGCCTCAATAATTTCAAAAACCTGCGCGAAAACCTCGGTCATGCGGAATGCCTGAGACATATCCGCCGTCGCAAATTGCGCGTTGACCAGGTGCAACGCCAGGGGGATAGCCTCGTTCGGGTCCAGTTCAACCTGCAGGCGCTCGCGAACCATTTCCAAAACCGTGCGGCCGTACTCCACCTCGCGCGGGTAGAGGACAGTCACCTCCGGGGCGAGCGGATACTGCACCCGCACCCCGTCACGCGCACGAACCACCGCATAGTGCAGGTGATCAGCCAGCGGAAGAATAAACGAGTTCGACAGCTCCAATGCACCCTCGGCGCGCACCTTCGACTCCAAAAGTGTGGCAATCGACAGAATCTCCGCCGGAATCTCAGACAGAGTCATGCTCAAGCGCTCACCCGACATGCCCTGCTCCGGCACAAACGTCTGCTCCACCGCAGACGGGTCAATCAGCTGACCCTTACGCTTACCAAAAGCAATGCCGCGACCAATCATCACGGACTCCTTGCCGTAATGATCCACCGTGAGGACAACATTATTGTTATAAATACGGCTAATGCGCATGTGTCCTCCTCTGCGGGTGTCGGGGCGCCTGTGTCGGGGTGGCACACTGAAACGATAAACGGTGATTGAGTATCACCTAAGCTACTACAAATTTTACCGAAAGATTGAACCCGTATTGAAGGGTTAACGCGCATGGTTGGGATAATGGGCGGCACGAAACTGTGCCCCAGCTGTGACGCGGGCAAGCATTCCATAAGTTTGCGGCTGAAAACCGGCTCCCGCCTCACCGCGAACCCTAAATCGCGATACTCTTAATCACATGAGCAGCAAAGCAACCGAAATCGCAAAGAACCTTCCCACCCTCGAGCACCCGGATGGCAGCCCCATCCGCGCCCTCGTTGTTGACGATGAGGAGATGCTCAAGGAACTCGTCAGCATGGGTCTGAAAATGATCGGCTGGGATGTGCAGTCCGCAGGGGACGGCCCCTCCGCGCTCGCAATTGCCCGCGATTGGCGCCCCGACGTGCTCGTGCTGGACATTATGATGCCCGGCTTTGACGGCCTGGAGCTACTCTCCCGTATCCGCAAGTTCTACCCCGAGGTTCCCTGCCTCTTTCTGACCGCTAAGGATTCGGTCGATAACCGTATCGAAGGTCTTGCCGCCGGTGCGGACGACTACGTGACTAAGCCCTTCTCCATGGAAGAGGTCATGATCCGTTTGCACCGCCTGGTGCAGCGCTCCGGTGTTGCCGCCATTGATGATGCTGAGCTGGTCGTTGGCGACCTGGTGCTGAACCAGGACACCCGCGAGGTGACCCGCGGTGGCGAGCAGATTAATCTCACCGCAACCCAGTTCGACCTGCTGCGCTACCTCATGGAGAACGCGAAGCGTGTGGTCTCCAAGAGTCAGATTCTTGATAATGTCTGGAACTACGATTTCGGTGGTCAGGCAAATATTGTGGAGCTGTACATCTCCTATCTGCGTAAGAAGATTGACGTGGGTCGCGAACCGATGATTCACACCGTGCGCGGTGCCGGTTACGTGCTGCGTCCCGCTGTCTAAGTTTATTCTCTGCTCTTCATATGGCGCGGTATAACACCCGGTTATACCGCGCCATATCAGTTATATTCCGTATTTCGAATATGGAAAGAAAGGATGCTCGTGGGCTCCTACTCACCCGGTGAACCCGCCTCCCCGGATAATGAAGCAACCCGCCCCCTGCGCGCGGGTACCCCCGCACGAGACGGTGCCGCGCCCTCCCCGGGGAACTTCTTCGTGCGCCTACGCGCCGCCTGGAAGAGCATGAGGAACCCCGAGGCATCCCCCGAAGAACTCGGGTACGTACCCCACCTTCGCTCGCGCCTTATCGCCATCCTCGTGGCAGCCCTCGGCATCGCCTGCCTCATTATTGGCCTGTCCACCTATGTGACTCTGCAGAACTCCCTCTATCAGCAGGCGCAAAGCGACCTCAAAGAAACCAGCCACCGCGTAGTGCAGCCGACCTCCCGAAACGGCAAGCGAGAAGAAGTGGACTGCAGTGACCTGCAGAAGAGCAGCTCTCTCTTTGCGCCCGGTCAGGCATCCGGAACCATCATTACCTGTGTTGAGTCCGAAGGTGCCGTGGAAATTGCCAGCAAGCTCGCCAAGGACGGCACCGTACAAACCCTCTCCGCCAACGACCAGGTAACCCTCGGAACCATGGCGCTGAACGCCACCAAAGAAGAAGTCCGAGAGGTCAAACTGGAATCCGGCCTGTACCTCATCAAAATCACCCCGAAAGCTAATAGCAGCGCCGACGCCCAGGTGGTTGGTATTCCGCTCGCCAACGTACAGCAGACCCTCACCATCTTCGTGATTGTGGTAGCCCTTGGTTCTATTGCTGTGATGGTCGGCGCCGGCGTGGCGGGTTCCTACATTATTCGGGGCACCATGAAGCCTCTGGAGCGAGTCTCCGCGGTGGCAACCGATGTGGCGCACCTGGACCTGGAAGAGCACACCATCTCCTCGGCGGTGCGAGTGGGTCCGCGAGATTCCGACCCGCGCACCGAAGTGGGTGCCGTAGGCTACGCCCTCAATCAGCTGCTCGATAACGTGAACTCTGCTCTGGAGGTGCGCGAACGCACCGAACATCAGATTCGCGCCTTTATTGCGGACGCCTCCCACGAACTGCGCACGCCCCTTGCCGCCATTAAGGGGTACTCCGATATGCTCCGCTGGACCGAGCCGCTCAGCGAATCCGGCCAGTCCTCCCTGGCGCGTATCGATTCGCAGACCGAGCGTATGTCCCGCCTCGTTGAGGATCTGCTGACCCTTGCTCGCCTGGACGAGGGTCGCGAGCCCAAGCTGGAGCAGGTTGACCTGACCGAGCTGGTGCTTGAATGCACCTCCGACATGCAGGCGGCAGCGCGCACCCACGAATGGCACCTGAACCTGCCCGACGAGCCGGTTGAGGTTGTTGCCGATCGCTCCCAGATTCAGCGCGTGATTCTGAACTTGCTCTCGAATGCTCGCAAGCACACCGATGAGGGTACGCGCGTGACCGCGGGCCTGTCGGTGGATGCTGCACGCCGTGAAGCTGTGGTGACCGTGGCCGATAATGGTCCGGGTATTGCCCCGGACTTCTTGCCGAAGATTTTTGACCGCTTCACCCGTGCCGATAAGGCGCGTTCCGGTTCGGATGGAACGACTGGTCTGGGTCTGGCGATTGTGCAGGCGATTGTGCAGGCGCACGGCGGTTCGATTCAGGTGCAGAGTCAGCCTGGGCATACGGTCTTTACGGTGCGTCTGCCTTTGGAGGCGGCGCGCGCCTAGTGCGCTTGATTTGTGGTTCGCTGAGCGACTCGCCTGGCGGGTAGTTTGGGTGAGTATTCGAGGGGGTGGGGTGGGGTGTGCACTCTGCTCCCCCGCGGTGCTTTTGAGGGTTTATAGCGCCTTGACGTGCTAAAACGCTAAATTACTTGTTGAGTAAACGTTAAATCTGCACTTCAGGTTTATTACCTAGAGTGCAAATATGTGGTGAATCTAACCCCAAAATAGTTACCCCCAGTGAAACAATGCGCGTATTGTAAAAAACATGGCTAATCTTGTTGAATCTCCCGCAAACATCACGGACAAGCGTTCCGCCCGCAAGGCAGAGAACCGCATCGCAATCGTTGAGGCAGCAGAATCCCTCATCCTCGAGGGTGGCTACGGCGCCCTCAACGCAGAAGCACTCGCAGAACGCGCAGGCGTCTCCCGCCGCACCATCTTCAACCACTTCGCCTCCGTAGACGACGTACTGGTCACCCGCATGAACCAGTACTTCAACCGCATCTTCGAAGAATGCGACTTCACCGTCTCCGGTGAAAACGCAAGCATGGAAGCCGAAATGCTCTCCATCGCCCGCAAGGTCTTCAAGAGCAACACCCTCGAAGAGTACATCGCACCCTTCGCGCACCTGCTCTACGCCCTCGAAATGGACAGCCCCGCGAAGTTCGAAGAATACTCGCACGTCATCCTCGAGCGCACCTACGACATCTTCCTCGAACGGTACCTCGCGGCATACCCCGACCTGCCCTACCTGCGCGTGGCAGTCTTCGCCTCCAACCTCGCCGAAACCATCGGTGAAGGCGTCTACTACTACCTCACCCGCGCCGAAGAAGTAACCGCCAAGGTCGCAGCGGAAGCCCCCGAAGGCACCCACCCCGAAGCACTCGCCATCGAAGCGATGCGCCAGTGCGTACTCGAGGCACTCGACTACCTGGGCCGTCTGGTCCAGGGCGAATTCGCAAGCTAAGCCCCAAAGCGTTCACGCTCAAAAACTCTCGCTTCGGGCACCTCACCTGCAGGTGCCCGAAGCGGGGTGTTTTTTGCCCAAAAACAGGGCACAGCAATCGCAGTACAGGGCAAACCACACGCCGCATTCACACGCACCCAACACCCAAACTCTTCACTCACTCAACTTCAAAGGACTGAATCATGGCTACATGGCTCTACCGCATCGGTGAAGCTGCCGCCCGCCGCGCATGGGCTGTCATCCTCACCTGGGTACTCATCGTCGCCGGTGTAGCGGGTGCCTACACCGCGTTCCACGGCAAGCTCAGCAACACCTTCACCATGCCCGGAACGCAGACCCAGCAGCTCTCCGACGAGCTCGCCCAACGCTTCCCCAGTGCCAACCGCGGCTCCGGCCAGATCATTCTCACCACCGGTGACGGCACCGCCCTCACCGAAGGGCAGAAGCAGGCATTCTCCGCCGCACTGAGCGCACTGCCCAGCGAGGTGCCCTCCGTGGATGCGGTCACCGACCCGTTCACCACCACCTCCAAGCTTGCAGAAGCAAAAACCCAGCTCGACGAGGCGCACGCCAAGATTGACGCCGCCCCCTCCCAGATCGAGGACGGCAAAAAGCAGCTGAATGCCGCCACCTCGCAGCTTGAGGGCGGCATGAAGCAGATTGCCGACAACGAGAAGAAGCTCGACGACTCGCAGGAGCAGATTACCGCAGGTCGAAAGCAGCTGGACGACGCGCAGAAGCAGTTGGACGATGCGCAGGCACAGCTGAAGGACGGCTACGCCCAGGCGGAGGCGGCAGGCTCACCCGCCGCCATGATGGAGCAGCTCAACACCCAGCAGGCGCAGCTGACCGAGCAGCAGAACGCACTCAATCAGCAGCGCGATACCCTGACCGAGAGCCAGAAGCAGGTTGACGCGGGTCGCGCAGAAATCGCCTCCAAGAAGGACGAGCTGGCTGAGGGCAAGAAGAAGCTGGACGAGCAGCGCAACCAGCTTCAGAAGACCGAGAGTGACCTGCCTGCACAGCGTGAGCAGCTGGAGCGTCAGCAGAAGCTCTACGACTTCACCGCCGGCTACCGTATGGTCTCTGAGGATCAGTCCACGGCGATTGCGACTGTCTCGTTTAAGAAGAAGATTTACGAGGTGCCGTCCGCCGAATTGCAGAAGGTCATGTCCGACATTGAGTCGGCGAACCTGCACGGGGCGACCGTCCAGTTCGACGCGAACCTGAGCGAATCCGCGCTTGGCGGCGGCTCGCACACCGGTGAGGTTGCGGGTATGGTCATCGCCTTCATCGTGCTCATGGTTATGCTCGGTACTCTCGTTGCTGCCGGCCTGCCGATTCTGATGTCTCTGGTGGGCGTGGTGGTGGGTGTGCTCGGCACGCTTTCGCTTTCCTCCGTCGTGGAGATGAGTTCTACCGCCTACACCCTGGGTCTGATGCTTGGTCTGGCGGTCGGTATCGACTATTCGCTGTTCATTCTGAACCGCTACCGCACGAACCTGCTGGATGGCATGCCGAAGGTCCAGGCGATTGCTCTGGCGAACGGCACGAGCGGTAACGCCGTGATTTTTGCGGCGAGTACCGTGATTATTGCGCTCGTGGCGCTGAACGTGACCGGTATTCCCTTCCTGGGCGTGATGGGTAATGCCGCCGCGTTCTGCGTGGTTGTTGCCGCCCTGATCGCGGTGACGCTCACCCCGGCGGTGCTGTCCCTGGCGGGTACCAAAATCATGTCGAAGAAGCTGTGGGCTTCCATCGATACCCCGCAGAAGATTGCGGAACGCCGCGCGCAGGATGCCGCCCGCACCGAGAAACCGAACGGCTGGTTGCGCCTCGTGCTGGCGCGTCCGCTACTGACCCTGGTGGCCGGTACGCTGGCGCTGCTGGCGGTTGCCGCCCCTATGTCTCAGATGCGCCTGGGTCTGCCGGACGCCTCGAACTACCCCTCCGATAGCGCCGCGTACAAGTCGTATGCGCTGGTCAAGGACAAGTTCGGTGAGGGCATGAGCGCCCCGCTGGTTGCGGTCGCGCACACGCCCGCGAACATGAGCGAGGAGCAGGCTCAGCAGGCACAGATTGATATCGTCTCTGCGGTGAAGGAGCGCGGCGGCGCGAACGTGCAGGCTGTGGTTCCCGGCGGTATGACCGATGACCGTACCCTGATGATTTTCCAGGTGATTCCTGCCCACAGTGCAAGTTCTGTGGAGACTGAAGAGCTCGTCCACGAGCTGCGAGCCGTGACCGTTCCGGTTCAGGGCTCTGAGGTGTCTCTAGGCATTGCGGGTCAGACCAGCGGCAATATTGACGTCTCCGAGGTGCTCGCGCAGAAGCTACCCCTGTACCTGGGCGTGGTGATGGGCCTGTCCTTCCTGGTGCTG
The DNA here is from genome assembly GCF_001815755.1 of Rothia sp. HMSC061C12. Classification (NCBI taxonomy): domain Bacteria; kingdom Bacillati; phylum Actinomycetota; class Actinomycetes; order Micrococcales; family Micrococcaceae; genus Rothia; species Rothia sp. HMSC061C12. Next base: position 13,489 of record NZ_KV821852.1, on the reverse strand, counting down.
ATCCTGGTGTTCCGTTCGATTATGGTTCCGCTGGTTGCCTCGGTTGGCTTCCTCTTCTCGGTGCTGGCGAGCTTCGGTGCCGTGGTGTCGATTTACCAGTTGGGCTTCATGAGCTCCCTCTTCGGCGTGGACCACCCGGGTCCGGTGCTGTCCTTCTTGCCGACCCTGCTCATCGGTATTCTTTTCGGTCTTGCGATGGATTACCAGATGTTCCTGGTGACCGGCATGCGTGAAGCGTACGTGCACGGCAAGGATGCGGCGACCGCCATTGTGAGCGGTTACAACCATGCGGTGCGTGTGGTGGTGGCTGCCGCGATTATCATGATTTCGGTGTTTGGTGGCTTCATCTTTGCTGATTCGACCATGATCCGCCCGATGGGCTTCGGTCTGGCGTTCGGTGTGCTCGTGGATGCGTTTATTGTGCGCATGACGCTGACCCCGGCGATTATGGCTCTGCTGGGCGATAAGGCGTGGTGGATGCCTAAGTGGCTGGATCGCCTCACTCCGAATATGGATGTTGAGGGCGCCGCTCTGAGCGAGAAGATGAGCGAGAATATTCAGCACGAGCGTGAGTCTGCTGCCGCCGACTCGGGTGGCAAGCTCGGGTCAGAGTAAAGTATTAGTGTGCGTTTGTGCGCCACGGCGCACTCTGAAGACTAATACGAGATGAAAGGGCAGGTGCACGGCGATGAGGAACCGCGCGAGTATCCGACAGTGGATAGGAGGCGTTCTGAGCCGTGTGCCTGCCCCTTTTCTTGTCTTTTTGGGAGGCGGTACGGGTGCGCTGTGCCGCGTGTACACTCCCGGCGGCGTGCTGGTGGCGAACCTGCTGGGTTCGTTTACGCTGGGCCTGCTGACGATGGTGTGGAACGCCTACGCGCGCCGTGACGGTGAGGAGCGGATTCATTCGTTCCGTCTGCTTTTTGGTGCTGGCATGATGGGCGGCTATACGACGTATTCGTCGATTGCGGCGGTTTTGGCGCAGACGATTTTTCTGCCGTACACGGTGCATGCTCAATATATGATGCTGGCTGTGGCGGTGCTGCTGGTGGGTGGTTTGGTTGCCGCCGCGGCGGGCATGCTGACGGGTCGTTTTGTGGCGTCCCGCTTGGTGCCCGCCCGTGATGTTGAGGAGGGCCGCTAATGTTTTTCGCTCTGATGGTTTTCCTGTGCGGCGGTTTGGGTGCGATGACCCGTTTCTTCTTGGATAAGGCGATGTCGCCTCGCCTGCGTACGGAGTCGTCGATTATTAGCCCGGTGTTCGTGATTAACCTGGTGGGCTCGTTCCTGTACGGCCTGCTGATTATGCCGGTGTCTAATCCTCGCGCGCTGGGGGTGCACTATAACGCCACGGATCAGGTGGCGTTCTGGTGCACGGTGATTACGACCGGTCTGCTGGGTGGGTTTACGACGTTTTCGACCGCCATGGTGGAGGCGCTGACCGCCCGCTCTGAGGGCAAGATGGTGAAGTTCCTGATGCTGTGGCTGGTGCAGGTTGTGGGCGCGATGGTGGCAGCTCTGGCGGGTGCGCTCTTGTTTGTGTTGCTGTTTGGTCGGTATATTGCGCCGGTGTTCCCGCCGGATGTTCTGTACTGACGGCGCCGGCTGTGGTGGTGTGCGGGCGCATGTACAGCTTTTTCACAGTTTCGCCTAGGGTGAGCCATAGAGCGGTCTTTTACACTGGTGGTGAACGATATGCGGCGGGTATGAACGGTAACCCGCTATATACCACCGGGAATATATGTTAGAACAGGCATATATATAGGTGGGGTTCATATAACTCACTCTCACGACCTAAGGAACACGCGGCATGCAGGAACTGCTCAGTAAACACATGATTGGCACCTTCGCCATCGAGATTGCGGCGCTTACTATCGCGCTCTCCATTATCGGATTTATTGGTATGCGCCTGCGTGCCAAGAAGACCGGTCGAGCGCACAGCATCCGCCAGTACTTGTTGACCGCGTCTTTTGCGCTGTTCCTTGCTTCTATTCTTTCTCTGACGCTGACCCCGATTGGCTCTTCCAATAGTGTCACGAACCCCGAGCTGTACTACCCGCGTTTCTACGTGGGTTGGAGCTGGCAGCAGGCGTGGGATCTGACTGCCGGCATGGGTTTGCGCCGCTTCGCAACGACCGTGTATGCGCAGCTCTTCTTCAATGTCGCCATGTTCATCCCTTTGGGCTTCTTTACTGCGGGCTGCCTGCGCTGGGGTCTGCGCGCCACGGCGCTGAGTGGCTTCGCGCTGTCGACCTTCATTGAGTTGAGCCAGCTGACCGGCAACTGGGGTCTGGCGGGCTTCACCTACCGCACCTTTGATGTGGATGACATTGTGAATAATACTGCTGGCGCGGTCCTGGGTGCGGTCTGCATCTGGGTGGTGCGCGCGATTCAGAAGCGCCGCGCGGCTAAGCATGACCGGGCGCTGGCAATGGCTACCGCCGCGGCCTAGTACCCCTCCAAATTAGCAGATGTTTTCATAACATGATTGATATAATTCATGTTATGAAAACGTCTGCTCCTAGCCTCCTTCCCATCTTGCGTAGTGACCTGCAGGGTGAAGTGATGGCATTGCTGTTCTCTCACCCTGAGCAGCAATACACGGTGTCACAGATTGCTGATGCGACACGTGCATCGTTGCCGACTGTTTCCCGAGAGGTGAATCGTCTGGAACAGTCCGGTTTGGTGGCTGTCCAGAATGTTGGTAGGACCCGTATGGTGCAAGCCAAGGTTGATAATCCGGTGGGCCAGGCGATGCGTCAGTTGATTCTGGTAACGTATGGCCCCGTTCCGGTGCTCCGGGATACTTTGCAGGGCGTTTCCAATATTGAGGGTGCTGCTATTTATGGTTCGTGGGCTAGCCGTCGTTCTGGGGTGGCGGGGCACGTGCCGAATGATATTGATGTGCTGGTTGTGGGCTCCCCTTCACGGCAGAAGCTGTATGAGGCTATCGATGATGCTGAGCAGAAGCTTGGCTATGAGGTAAACGTGAAGCGGCTATCTCCTGAGGCTTGGAACTCGCAGGACGGCTTCGTGCAGACTGTGCGGTCGCGTCCTATGGAGGTTCTCTTTGGGCAGCTGGAGGTAAACGATGTCCACGCTGAAGCCTAATGCCCCAACCCCGGGTCCCTGGACTGTAGGCCGGGAACGCATTCTTGAGCTGATTGAATCTGGCGAGCTGGAGCGGGTCGTTGTAAATCGTGAGCATGCTCAAGGCCTGTTGTTGCGTGCTCGCCGGCATCTAAAGACGGCGCATCGTCTGGTAGTTGATGATTCGGAAGGTGCCTATACGCTCCTCTATGATGCTTCGAGACTAGCGATGACTGCCGCCTTGGCGGTGCAGGGTCTGCGTCCGACTACTCGGGGAGGTCATATCGTGGTGGGTGATGCCTTGCGTGCTCAGCGAGGCCATCATGATGCGGTGGGTAAGCTGTATTCTCGCTTGCGTCGAACTCGTCATGAGGTTGAGTACCCCGGTCTGGATTATGAGCCTATAGCTGTGGAGGAAGCTGAAGAGGCTTTGGAAGATGCAGAGTATATCGTTCAGGAGATGACTCTTTTTATTCCTAAGCTAGGACCTTTCTAGACTGTATTTCTTTTCGGCACCCCTGAATGAACCTCCCTCCGTGAGGTAGACGCAACGAACCCCTCATTTTCATAACCTGACCGATATTGTGCAGGTTATGAAAATGAGGGGTTCGCCGTTTTTAGATGAAACCCTAGACAGGGAAGTTCTCGGGCGGGAAGACTACTCGTCCTCGGTCAGCCGGTTCACGACGCGGGTACTGCGGTTACCCTTCACCTCTTCGGGGAGCAGAATCGGCATGGAACCGGTCGGAGTGTAGGTTGCCGCGCGTGCCGCCGCGGTAGCGTGGGTGTCCTCAAACTCGGGGATGACCTCGGCGCTGGGTGCGCGGTACAGGTGGCTATTAGCCCACCACGCGAAGAGCAGAACCACAATCGCCAGAGCGCTAGAGACGAACAGCCACGGGCTGACCTGACCCTCGTAGTAGAGCTTGAAGAACGCGCCACCCATGAAACCGCCGGCAATCGGGCCGCAGATCGGAACCCACGCGTAGAACCAGCGTGAAGTGCCCTTATCGTGGATGGGCAGCAGGGCGTGCATGAGGCGCGGACCGAAGTCACGGGCGGGGTTCAGGGCGTAGCCGGTCTGACCGCCCAGGCCGATGACGAGTACGGTGACCATGAAGCCGAAGGCGAGGGGCTTGAGCACGTCGTTGAGGTTGAGGGAGAGTTCCACACCGCCGCTGATGGACGGCTTGAAGTTTACGCCGGTGTACAGTGCCGAGAAGACCAGCATGAACGTGCCGATCATTTCGGAGAGGGCGTTGGTGAAGTAGTTGTGAATAGCGGGGACGGTGCCGAAAACGCCGAGCTTAATCTTCTTGTCGGCGGTTGCTTTCCAGTGCGGCAGGTAGTTGAGGTAGACCAGTCCGGCGCCGACCATTGCGCCGAGTACCTGGGCGATGATGTAGCCGGGGACCTTCTCCCAGGAGAACTCGCCGAACGCTGCCAGGCCGATAGACACAGCGGGGTTGAGGTGGCCGCCGGAGTAGGCGTGGGAGGCGTAGACGCCGAAGGTGACGGCGAAACCCCAGCCGAAGGCGATGGTGAAGAAGTTGTCGCCGTGGCCTTTGGACCGGCGAAGTTCGACGTTGGCGATGACGCCGCAGCCGATGGTGCACATGATGAGCGTGCCGAGGAATTCGGCGAGGTAGGGGCTGATGGTGTACACGGGGTGTCCTTCAGGTAGTGAACTGCGGGTGGTAAACCGGGATTCGGTCGGGTGCGCAGTGCCGAGCGTGAGGGAGGTGTGGTTTTGTGTGGGGCTATGCCGCCCGAGTGGCGTGTTTAACCTTTGGCATCTATGGAACCCTGAATACCCTAGAAGGGCAATACTTTTGTGTTATTTCACCCTTAGACATAAGCGGTTTTTCGGGTTTTTCGTTTAAAAATAAATGTGGCGAATGAGGGGAAAATCGGTCATAGTCCACACCTTGGACTCATTCCATAAACTCGCGGTTGAACCCATGGAGAAACTCACGAATAAACCCGCGATCAAACCAACACTCACCCCCGCCCACACCACTTGCCATCAGCATAAAAATGCCCGGGCACCTCACGGGGTACCCGGGCAGTTTCTGTAATTTTTATGCGGCTCTAACTGCGGCTCTTGCGAACCGCGGTGGACTGGCTGTTACGCCGCTACACGGTTACTACTTGGCGCTCGCCCAGTCGAGAATCGCCTCGAAGAAGCGCTCGCATTCACTCAGCTGCTCCAGCTCAATCCACTCGTTCGGGGAGTGCGCCTGGGCAATATCGCCGGGACCGCAAATGATGCTCTGCACGCCGGCGCGCTGGAACTGGCCCGCCTCGGTGCCGTAGGTGACCTTCTGCGGTGCGTCATTGGTGCCCAGCCACTCGTGGGCGAGGTGCACGATGGGTGCGTCGTCCTCGGTACCCAGGCCCGGCACGGCTGCGAGCAGTTCGTGCTTCACACCCACGCGGGAGGTGAGGCTACCGGGCTCTGCGCCGGTCAGCTTTTCGGCGCGTGCGGCGCGCGCCTGCAGGTCGGGCAGTATGACCTCCGAAAGTTCGCGGTCAATGCGCTCCACGAAGGATTCGGTGGTCACCTGCGGCAGAGTGCGCACATCGTACTCCACCACAGCCTGCTCGGCGACGATGTTGTACTGCAGGCCGCCGGTTGCCAGGTTCACGCTACCGGTGGAGTGGGGAATGATGAACGACTCGTCGAACGGGCCTTCTTCTTCCCACTGGTCCGCCATGTCGGTGAAGAAGGTGATGAACTCGCCTGCTGCGGCAACCGCGTTCACGCCATGGGTGGCGAGGGAGCCGTGCTTGGGCACGCCGGTGAAGGTGACGCGGCCGCGGTGTGCGCCCTTGTGCGCGTCGATAATGCGTATGCTGGAGGGCTCACCAACAATCGCGTAGTCGGGGGCGAGGTCGCGCGCCACGAACTCCTCGATAAGGGAGGGTGCACCAATGCAACCGATTTCCTCATCGTAGGAGAACGCGAAGTGCAGGGGAGTGCGCAGCTTCGCCTCCGCAACGCGCGGCAACAGCCAAAGCGCCACGGCGAGGAAGCCCTTCATGTCGCACACGCCGCGACCGTAGGCGCGGGTACCCTCCACACGCAGGGTGAAGGGGTCGGCGTCCCACGCCTGACCGGCGACGGGTACGACGTCCGTGTGGCCGGAGAGAATGAGGCCGCCGCGGGTGGTGCCGTCAGCGGCAGGGACGGTGACCAGCAGGTTGGCGCGGGTGCCGTCCTCGTTGTAGGTGCGCACGCCGCTGTAGCCGTAGCGGGAAAATTCGGCTTCGATGAGCTCAATAAGTTCCAGGTTGGAGGTTCCGGAGATAGTGGGGAACGCGATGAGCTTTTCGAGCCAGGGGAGGGATGCGGGCTGGGTGGTTTGAGCCGTCATGACTGTTCCTTCTGTGCTGTGTTGGGTGCGCTGTGTTGCTGTGCGCTGTCATGTGCTGCGTGCGCTTTTATGTTCAGGGTACGCCGCGGGGCGGTATTCGTCGCCTCATTGTCGTCGAATACCGCCCCGTGACCCCTGCGCGGGGTTAGATGCTGTAGTTGTTCACGTTCGAGTGGTCGCCCAGCGCGTGGAAGTTACGCGAGTGGTAGACCAGCGGGGTGCCTTCGCAGTCGTTGCGGATGAACTCTTCAACCTGCGCGGTGAAGACGAGTGCGGGGCCTGCCTCAACGCGGCTGAGCGGGGTTGCGCGCAGTACGCGGCGTACGCCGTGGACGAGGGGCTCGCCGGTGTGGACGAATTCCCAGGTGCTGGGGTCGTCGAAGCGGGGGTAGTCGTGGGTTGCGAAGTTCTTCGCGAGGGTCACATTCTCAGCGTCGAGCATGTGCACGAGGAAGGAGGACGCAGCCGCGATCTTTGCTGCGGAGCCGCTGTTTGCCTTGAGGGAGAAGGCGATGATGGGCGGTTCTGCGGCGACGGAGGTCAGCGAGGAGGCGGTGAAGCCTGCGGGTTCGCCGTTTTCGTCGGTGGCGGTGATGATGGCGACGCCGGCGGGCTGGTGGCCGAAGGCGAGCTTGAACTGCTCGGAGGTGTCGGCGATGGGTGCCTGTGCTGCAATGGTTTCGGTCATGATCGACCCTTTCTTCTGCGGCTGCGTTTAGGGTTCGTCCAGATGTGTATGCGTTGGGCGACCCTTTGTTAAGGGGAGATATGTTTCAGGGTAAAGCTAAAGGGTGGTGAACACCTTATTTATTGCCCTATGTTTCTTAGGTGACCCTTTCGTGACATTGAGCGTGAAATATTACGTCATAATCTTCGTCTTTTGGGAGCTTCGAAGATGCACTCCGCCGATTGTCCCGCTTCGGGGTCTGAGTAGCGGGTTGTGGGTGCTGTCCCTCTCTCTTCTGCGGGGTTTCGCCGGGTTAAAGAAGCCTCTGGGGTATCCTTGCTAGGTACTCGAAAGCGCGCCGCGCCCCGTATTTGAGGGGTTTTTCGGCGCGTGAACTGTGGGGAGAAGAGGGTTAATGAGCTGGTTGGCAACTATTCCGCTGCTACTTTTTGCGGTCGTGTTGGCTTTCGGTCCCGGCTATGCGATGGGCTGGGCGTTGCGTGTTCCTGCACGTCTGCGCGTTTTTTATGCGCCGCTGCTGACTTTTGCCCTGGTGGCTGTCTCTGCGATTGTGCTGGGTAAGACCGGCATCGCGTGGAGCCTGATTTCTTTTGTGCCGGTCGCTGCCGTGATGGTGGCTGCCGCCGCGGGTGTGATGCACCTGGTGGGTCGCCGCTGGCCCTCCGCCGTACCCGATGCCTCCAGCGAGTCTGCAGAGAACTGGGCGGGTAACACCGTGCCCCTCGCATGGCCCGTTATTGGTGCGGTGCTGGGTGGTTTCTTGACCCTGCACGCAACCGAGGACATGGTATTCGGCCCCGAGGCGTTCTCGCAGACCCTCGATAACTCCTACCACATGAACGCGATCCGCTGGATTCAGGAGCACGGTGACGCCTCCAGCCTGACTCTGGGCGCAGTTGCCGCCGCGAATCAAGAACCTACTTTTTATCCTGCGGGCTGGCACGACTTTGTATACCTGATTTACAGCACGACCGGCACGAGCATTGCTACGGCAACCATCGTCATGATTCTGCTGGCGGCGGGCATTATCTGGCCCTGCTCCCTGGTGGCGATGTGCTTGAGCATTCCGCATCTGCGCCCCCTGCAGGCGCTCGCCATTCCGGCACTGACCTGCGGTTTCTTTGCGTTCCCCGGCCTGCTGCTGTTCTGGGGCGTGTTGTTCCCGAACCTTCTGGGTTACGCCCTACTGCCCGCGTTTGTGGCACTACTACTACACATGATTCAGCTCATGGCGCGCCGTGAGTACTCCCTCGTGCTGTCCCTGTCCCTGACGATTCTGGTGGGTCTGGGCGGTTTGGCTCTGGTGCATCCGAACGCGGTGGTTTCTGCCGCAGTGTTTGCGGTGCCCATGCTCCTGGGTGGTGTGGTGCAGGTGCTGCGTACCCGCGGTGCGTCCAGGCGTGAGCGTCTGGTGGGTACCGGCGTGCTGGTGGCGCTCATCGCCGGATGCGTCACTATCTGGTTGTCGTTGCGTCCGAGCGAGGAAGCCAGCGACCTGTGGACCGCCATCATGAGCGAAGGAGAGGCGGTCTACCAGTTCCTGTTCCTGGGCCTGGAGAACGCAAACCCGCTGGGCGGCAACTTTGCTCCCGCATATCTGCTGGGTTTCTTGGCGCTGTGGGGTGTTGGCTACCTGCTGTATAAGCGCCGCAACCTATGGCTGATTGGTAGCTGGATGCTGGTCGGCTACATGTGGATTATTGCGGCTTCGGTGCCGCGCGGTGACTTCCGCCTGCTGATGGTTGCTCCCTGGTACACCGATCACTTCCGCCTGGCGGCTCTGGTGGTGTTCCCTGCAGTGCTTCTTGCCGGTATTGGCCTGGGTGGCGCCGTGGAGGGTCTCTTCGTGCGCATCATGCACGCTATTCCGCGTGAGAAGCACGCGAAGGTCGCCCCGGCAATGATGGGCGCCTCCATGGTGCTGGTGCTTGTGGTCGCGGGCCTGTCCTCCCGTACTCCCGCGATGCATGACGCAACCTTGCAGGTGGCGGAGAGGTACAAGGTGACCCCGACCTCCGACATCCTGAATCAGGATGAGATGAACGTCATTAACGAGATCCCGAAGATTGTGCCCAAGGACGACGTCATTGTGAACAACCCCTGGGACGGTAGCGCCTACATTTATGCGCTGGCTGACCGTCACCTGACCAGCTACCACTTCGAATTCCAGACCTCCCCGAAGTACGCAGCGATCCTGAACGATTTGAAGGATGCCCGCACGAACCCGGAAGTTTGCCGCGTCGTGAATGAGTACAAGGCTCACTGGTATGTTCACCTGGAGAACCAGGGTAATTTCGGTCCTGCTCAGCAGAAGAACTATGACGGCATGGTGGCTGCTATTGATACGGACGTTCTAACCCCAGTCTATTCCTCGGGTCCGATGACTCTGTACCGCATCAGCGCCTGCGATAACTAATGCGATAACTAACGGTGTGCCAGCACACCTGCGAGAGTGTATGCATCTCAGGGAATAAGTGGTGCAGTCTACAATCTGTCGCCGAATCTGAGATGGTGCGGAACCACTGATATGATGAAAGCCGGTATGTCCACTAGGGCATACCGGCTTTCACACGCACGGTAAGACACATTCGTTAGGAGGGGTAGCTGCCCTATGGGTTCTCCCACATCGCCTCTTACCCCCCGCACGTATCCTCGTACGCTGGTGATTATGCCCGCATGGAACGAGGAAGAGGCACTACCCGCCACCATCGCTGAGCTGCAGGAGACGGTGCCCTACGTGGATTTGGTGGTGGTCAATGACGGCTCCACCGACAACACCTCCGCTGTAGCTCGTGAGGCGGGCGCTTTTGTGATTGACCTGCCCTACAACATGGGTGTGGGCGCCGCTATGCGCACCGGCTACAAGTACGCGCAGCGCATGGGCTACGACTACGCCATGCAGGTGGATTCAGATGGCCAGCACCACCCCGAGAGCATCCCCTCGCTCATTGAGGCGGTGGAGGATTACGACATCGTAATCGGTTCCCGCTTTGCCGATGGTGCGACGGACTATGAGGTGTCCGGCCCGCGCAAGTGGGCGATGGGCCTGCTGTCGTTCCTGTTTACTCGCGCGGCGGGTACTCCGTTCACGGATGTGACCAGCGGTTTTAAGATTGCGAACCGCCGCGGTATTGACTTCTATTGCCGTAACCTGCCCGCCGAATACCTGGGCGACACAATCGATATCACCGCCATGGCCATTAGTAATGGTTTGAAGGTGCGTCAGGTGCCGGTGCATATGCGTGAACGTCAGGGAGGTACCCCCTCCTCCGGTCCGCTGAAGTCTGCTGTCTATCTGGTTCGTTCACTGTTTGCCTACGGCATTTCGGTGAGCCGCCGCCCCGAGGAGAAGTAGCCGTGAGCGCCAGTGTTTTCTTCTTGATTCTTGCCATCCTGGTCTGCACTTTTGTGATTATTCAGGTGCGTCACCAGCGCATGAAGGAACGGTACGCCGCCCTGTGGCTGATTATTGGTGCCATCATCATTGTGCTGGGCGCTTTCCCGACTCTTCTCAATGGTGTGGCGGACTTTGTGGGCGTCGCCTTGCCGGTGAACCTGCTGTTCCTCCTGTCGATTCTGCTGCTGATGGGTGTGAGTATTCACCTGACCCTGGAGCTGTCGCGCCTGTCGGAGAAGACCCGCATCCTGGCTGAGGAAGTCGCCATTTTGAAGGCGCTTCAGGAGCAACCGGGGGGCGCCGCCGGTGCGAAGAAGCGTAACCAGCAGGATTCTTAAAGCTTTACTGTCGAGACTTTCCATTTTGTGAGTTGGAGTAATACCTCATGACCGTTGATATTCTGTTCCCCTACTACGGCGACGTCGCCATGATGAAGCAGGCTGTGCTGTCTGTGGTCGGTCAGACCAACCCGGACTGGCGTCTGATTGTTGTTGATGACGGCTACCCGGACGACTCGATTCCCGGCTGGTTCGAGTCGCTGAAGGACGAGCGCATCACCTACATGCGTAATGAAACCAACCTGGGTGCGAACGCGAACTACCGCAAGTGCCTGACCTTTGTGGAGAACGAGCTGGTCACCGTCATGGGTGCTGACGACGTCATGCTCCCCAACTATGTGCAGTGGCTCGTGGATGCGGCGGCTAAGCACCCCGAGGCGTCCATTTTCCAGCCCGGCGTGGTCGTGATTGATGAGAACAATGGCCTGTCGAACACTCTGGTGGAGCAGACTAAGGCGTTCTACCGCCCCAAGGGTGAGGCTGTTCTGCAGGGGGAGGAGCTGGCTACCTCCCTGCTGCGCGGCGCGTGGTTCTACTTCCCGTCCCTAGGTTGGCGTAAGGACGCTATCGTGGGCACCGGCTTCCGTGAGGGCCTGAACGTTATCCAGGACATGGCGCTGATCCTCGACATTACGATGCGCGGCGGCTCCCTGTACTACGACCCGCAGGTTGCGTTCATGTACCGCCGCCACGGTGGTTCTGACTCGTCTTGGCGTGCCCTGGAGGGTACCCGCTTTGAGGAGGAGCGCCGCTACTACAACACCATGGTTGAAGAGATGACTGCCCTGGGTTGGACGAAGGCTGCTCGCGTGGCTCGTATTCGCTTCTCTTCGCGTGCTCACGCGCTGACTCTGCTGCCGAAGGCGGCTCTGGCGAAGAAATGGCAGGGTGTTAAGAACCTTGCCGAGCACGTCGTAAAGTAAAGACTTCAATCTTATAGGTGCGACCAGTAGAGAACGGAGATAGCGTGGAATCATCGGCAGAGTCCCAGCCGAAGAAAATGACTCGTGGTCATTCGATGGCAATTTTGGGATCGTCCGGTTTAGCTGCACTATCTTCTCTAGGAATTACCGTTGTGGTGAAACGGTTTCTGGAGGGCGAAAGCCTGACGGAGTTCCTTCTCTTCTGGTCGCTTCTTTTTGCCCTCTACGGTGTGGTGGTAGGTATCCAGCAGGAAGCTACCCGCGCTGTGGGCACTGCACGCCGCGACGGTAAAACTGGTGCACGTATTGCCCCCGTGGGTGCTCTGGTGGGTCTTATTGTGGGCGGGTTGACCTTAGTGACGAGCCCTCTGTGGGCTCCTGCCCAGATTCCTTTGAGCGGGTTTAGCGGTGTGCTGCTCCTGAGTGCCGGTGTGGCCCTCTACGCCATGCACATGACTCTCTACGGTGCGTCTGCTGGCCAGGAAAGCTGGTACCTCTTCGCGAGTGTGTCGGGGTTCGACGCTATTTGGCGTATCGTAGCTATCTGTGCGGTCGGTCTGGTCTCTGCACATCTAATCGGTCTTGAAGCCGCAACGGTTTCTCCGGTACTTCTGTGGCTGCTGATGGTGCTTCTGCTTCCAGAAGCTCGGCGAGTTTTTAGCTCTCGTGCGGATGTTTCCTCGGGCCGTCTGCTGTATAACTACACGCTGTCGATGGGGTCGTCGACTGCTAACGCGGTTCTTATGATGGGCTTGCCGCTTCTGCTGAACGTTAGCATCGATTCAAACGACCCGCTACAGCAGGTTATTTTGGCGGTTCTGATTCTGGCGATTTCGATTACGCGCTCGCCGATTATGATTCCTTTGCAGGCTTTTCAGGGCGTGGCGGTGTCTGCTTTCTTGAAGCAACAGAACCATCCGTTGCGTGCTTTTGCGAAGCCTGCTGGTGCGCTGTTGGGCGTGGGTCTTGTGGGCGCTGCGGCGGCTTATGTGCTTGGCCCGTGGCTGTTTGGTCTGCTTTACCCGCCGAAGCCTTCAGAGGTTGGAGCGTACGCCCATGTGGTGACTTCTCCGGTGCTTGCGCTTTTGGTGTTTGCTTCTGCTTTCCTGGCGCTTCTGGTGTTGTCGGGGTCGCTGGTGATTGCGTTGAATATGCACCGGTCGTATGTGGCTGGTTGGGTGCTGGCGGCTGTAGTTGCTTGTGTGGTGGCTGTGTCGCCGTTGCCTCTTCTGACTCGCACTCTTCTTGCCCTGTATGTGGGGCCGATTCTTGGCCTGCTAGTACATTTGGGTGCGATGGTGTGGCAGGCGCGTTCTGTGTCGAATAGCGGCAATGCTGAGCTGGAGAATATTTAATAAATAAATGATGAGGGGTTGAGCAAACGAGTAGTTATGCTCAACCCCTCATTTTTTATTGCTCATGAACTGACGGGGGCTGGAGGTGTCCACCCGCTATTACTACTTCAAACCCTGGGAACTTAGGTAACCCTATGGAAAACAGGCGGGGTGCTCCCTACACTGGAAGGACACAATGACAAACCGCACGGGCCGCCCACACCGCGGCCCCGCCCCTCCCAACGGGTATAGCACCGAAGGAGCCACCCATGAGCCGACGCACCGACGCGCCCGCCCGATCACCACGACGAGCCGCCCTCGCCAGCTGGATAGGCTCCGCCC
>NZ_KV821851.1:0-5058 GCF_001815755.1 Rothia sp. HMSC061C12 | reverse complement strand
TTATCCAAAAACCATACAGTGAACGCAAACACACAAACTCTCTTGAAAAGTAAGCCTTCGGCCTATTAGTACCAGTCAACTCCACGAGTCTTCAGTCCCCGCTTCCATACCCGGCCTATCAACCTCATCATCTATAAGGAGCCTCACACACCAAAAGTGCCAGGAAATCTCATCTCGAAACAGGCTTCCCGCTTAGATGCTTTCAGCGGTTATCCCTCCCGAACGTAGCCAATCAGCCATGCACCTGGCGGTACAACTGACATACCAGAGGTTCGTCCGTCCCGGTCCTCTCGTACTAAGGACAGCCTTTCTCAAATTTCCAACGCGCGCAGCGGATAGGGACCGAACTGTCTCACGACGTTCTGAACCCAGCTCGCGTACCGCTTTAATGGGCGAACAGCCCAACCCTTGGGACCGACTCCAGCCCCAGGATGCGACGAGCCGACATCGAGGTGCCAAACCATGCCGTCGATATGGACTCTTGGGCAAGATCAGCCTGTTATCCCCGAGGTACCTTTTATCCGTTGAGCGACGGCCGTTCCACAACGTACCGCCGGATCACTAGTCCCGACTTTCGTCCCTGCTCGACCTGCCAGTCTCACAGTCAAGCTCCCTTGTGCACTTACACTCAACACCTGATTGCCAACCAGGCTGAGGGAACCTTTGGGCGCCTCCGTTACACTTTAGGAGGCAACCGCCCCAGTTAAACTACCCATCAGGCACTGTCCCTGAACCAGATCATGGCCCGAAGTTAGACATCCAGATTGACCAGAGTGGTATTTCAACAACGACTCCACACAAACTAGCGTCCATGCTTCACAGTCTCCCACCTATCCTACACAAGCCAAACCAAACACCAATACCAAACTATAGTAAAGGTCACGGGGTCTTTCCGTCCTGCTGCGCGAAACGAGCATCTTTACTCGTACTGCAATTTCGCCGAGTTCATGGTTGAGACAGTAGGGAAGTCGTTACTCCATTCGTGCAGGTCGGAACTTACCCGACAAGGAATTTCGCTACCTTAGGATGGTTATAGTTACCACCGCCGTTTACTGGGGCTTAAATTCTCAGCTTCGCTCAAAAGAGCTAACCAATCCTCTTAACCTTCCAGCACCGGGCAGGAGTCAGTCCGTATACATCGTCTTACGACTTCGCACGGACCTGTGTTTTTGATAAACAGTCGCTTCCCCCTGGTCTCTGCGACCCATACACGCTCCAGGCAGCAAGTGCCCATCACGCTCAAGGTCCCCCTTCTCCCGAAGTTACGGGGGCATTTTGCCGAGTTCCTTAACCATGATTCTCTCGATCGCCTTAGTATTCTCTACCTGATCACCTGTGTCGGTTTAGGGTACGGGCGGCTAAAACCTCACGCCGATGCTTTTCTCGGCAGCATAGGATCACCAAATCCCCCAAAAACGGGGTCCCATCACGTCTCAGGCACACAGCCGGCGCATTTAACAACCGACAACCCTACACGCTTAGACCACGACAACCATCGCGTGGCTTGGCTACCTTCCTGCGTCACACCTGTTAACACGTTTACCTCCAAAGATCGGGTCCCACAACCCACACAACACACAAACAAAAGCCTGCACATCATGCTTCGCATGGTTAGCATCACAATATCAGTATGGGCGGTTTTTCACCGGTACGGGAATATCAACCCGTTATCCATCGACTACGCCTGTCGGCCTCGCCTTAGGCCCCGACTAACCCAGGGCAGATTAACTTGACCCTGGAACCCTTGATCATCCGGCGGATGAGTTTCTCACTCATCTTTCGCTACTCATGCCTGCATTCTCACTCGCATAGCCTCCACCACTGGTTTACACCGCAGCTTCACCGGCTACACGACGCTCCCCTACCCAACAACCAAAAAAGGTCATTGCCACAACTTCGGCGGTGTACTTGAGCCCCGCTACATTATCGGCGCAGAATCACTTGACCAGTGAGCTGTTACGCACTCTTTCAAGGATGGCTGCTTCTAAGCCAACCTCCTGGTTGTCTAAGCAACTCCACATCCTTTCCCACTTAGCACACGCTTAGGGGCCTTAGTTGGTGGTCTGGGCTGTTTCCCTCTCGACAATGAAGCTTATCCCCCACTGTCTCACTGCTACGCTCTCACTTACCGGCATTCGGAGTTTAGCTGACGTCAGTAACCCGTGAAGGCCCATCGGCCATCCAGTAGCTCTACCTCCGGCAAGAAACACGTAACGCTGCACCTAAATGCATTTCGGGGAGAACCAGCTATCACAGAGTTTGATTGGCCTTTCACCCCTATCCACAGCTCATCCCCTCCATTTTCAACTGAAGTGGGTTCGGTCCTCCACGACGTCTTACCGTCGCTTCAACCTGGCCATGGATAGATCACTCCGCTTCGGGTCTAGGTCATGCCACTCAAACGCCCTATTCAGACTCGCTTTCGCTACGGATACCCCACACGGGTTAACCTCGCGACATAACACTAACTCGCAGGCTCATTCTTCAAAAGGCACGCTGTCACCCCAAAAGGCTCCAACGGCTTGTAAGCACACGGTTTCAGGTACTATTTCACTCCCCTCCCGGGGTACTTTTCACCATTCCCTCACGGTACTGATTCACTATCGGTCACTAAGAAGTATTTAGACTTACCAGGTGGTCCTGGCAGATTCACACGAGATTCCACGAGCCCCGTGCTACTCGGGTGGCCACACCACGGACAGAACAATTTCGATTACGGGACTCTCACCCTCTACGGCCGACCATTCCAAGTCGTTCACCTACCATCCTGAACATCATGCCGGCAGCCAGTTAGAACTGCCACTGTGACTCCCACAACCCCCATGATGCAACGCCTAACCGCTATCACACACCACAGGTTTAGTCTCTTCCGCTTTCGCTCGCCACTACTCACAGAATCATTACTTTATTTTCTCTTCCTGCGGGTACTGAGATGTTTCACTTCCCCGCGTTCCCCCCAACCAGCCTATACATTCAGCTGGCGGTAACTCACCATGAAGATGAGCCAGGTTTCCCCATTCGGAAATCCTCGGATCACAGCCCAGTTATCGGCTCCCCGAGGCTTATCGCAGATTCACACGTCCTTCATCGGCTCTTAATGCCAAGGCATCCACCGTGTGCCCTTAATAACTTACACACAATCAAGAAAAATAAGAATCTAAAATCAACAATCAAACCAACACCAAAGCATTGATTCAACGCAAATTCCAGAAGATGCTCGCGTCCACTATATAGTTCTCAAACAACAACCCACAACACAACAACAACACAAACAAAAACATCTGCATCATCACCATGCCAGGCAAACAAAGGAACAACACTAATGTGTTACCCCAAAACCCAACAATGCGCCTCATCCAACCCAAAACCAACATTCCACCCATGAGCAAAACCACCCACCCGACACTCGCGGACAGCATGGCCAACTAAATGTGCTCCTTAGAAAGGAGGTGATCCAGCCGCACCTTCCGGTACGGCTACCTTGTTACGACTTAGTCCCAATCGCCAATCCCACCTTAGACGGCTCCCTCCCCGAAGGGTTAGGCCACCGGCTTTGGGTGTTACCAACTTTCGTGACTTGACGGGCGGTGTGTACAAGGCCCGGGAACGTATTCACCGCAGCGTTGCTGATCTGCGATTACTAGCGACTCCGACTTCATGGGGTCGAGTTGCAGACCCCAATCCGAACTGAGACCGGCTTTTAGGGATTAGCTCCACCTCACAGTATCGCAACCCTCTGTACCGGCCATTGTAGCATGCGTGAAGCCCAAGACATAAGGGGCATGATGATTTGACGTCATCCCCACCTTCCTCCGAGTTGACCCCGGCAGTCTCCTATGAGTCCCCACCATAACGTGCTGGCAACATAGAACGAGGGTTGCGCTCGTTGCGGGACTTAACCCAACATCTCACGACACGAGCTGACGACAACCATGCACCACCTGTATACCAGCCCCGAAGGGAAACACCATCTCTGATGCGGTCCAGTATATGTCAAGCCTTGGTAAGGTTCTTCGCGTTGCATCGAATTAATCCGCATGCTCCGCCGCTTGTGCGGGCCCCCGTCAATTTCTTTGAGTTTTAGCCTTGCGGCCGTACTCCCCAGGCGGGGCACTTAATGCGTTAGCTACGGCGCGGAAAACGTGGAATGTCCCCCACACCTAGTGCCCAACGTTTACGGCATGGACTACCAGGGTATCTAATCCTGTTCGCTCCCCATGCTTTCGCTTCTCAGCGTCAGTTACAGCCCAGAGACCTGCCTTCGCCATCGGTGTTCCTCCTGATATCTGCGCATTCCACCGCTACACCAGGAATTCCAGTCTCCCCTACTGCACTCTAGTCTGCCCGTACCCACTGCAATACACGGAGTTAAGCCCCGGCCTTTCACAGCAGACGCGACAAACCGCCTACAAGCTCTTTACGCCCAATAATTCCGGACAACGCTCGCGCCCTACGTATTACCGCGGCTGCTGGCACGTAGTTAGCCGGCGCTTTCTCTGCAGGTACCGTCAATCTCTCTTCTTCCCTGCTAACAGAGGTTTACAACCCGAAGGCCGTCATCCCTCACGCGGCGTCGCTGCATCAGGCTTGCGCCCATTGTGCAATATTCCCCACTGCTGCCTCCCGTAGGAGTCTGGGCCGTGTCTCAGTCCCAGTGTGGCCGGTCACCCTCTCAGGCCGGCTACCCGTCGTCGCCTTGGTGAGCCGTTACCTCACCAACAAGCTGATAGGCCGTGAGCCCATCTATAACCACTACATAACGCTTTCCACCAACACCCCATGCGGAGATTGGTCGTATCCGGTATTAGACCCAGTTTCCCGGGCTTATCCCAGAGTTAAAGGTAGGTTACTCACGTATTACTCACCCGTTCGCCACTAATCCACCTAGCAAGCTAGGCTTCATCGTTCGACTTGCATGTGTTAAGCACGCCGCCAGCGTTCGTCCTGAGCCAGAATCAAACTCTCCGTTGAAAAAATAGAAAAGCTTGATAATCTGATCTCAAACAGCGAATCACACACGGGGGTGCGTGACTCAAGCTGACTAAATTTGAAACCATT
>NZ_KV821850.1:0-46499 GCF_001815755.1 Rothia sp. HMSC061C12 | reverse complement strand
ACAGTTGTGGCGGTGACCGAACAACGGTCATCGCCACAACTCTTTAAACGGTCATTACCGGGCTTATTTTTTGGGGGAGGGGCTACTTGCCCTTCACCTCGCGTGCCAGAGCCAGTAGCTCCTCATGCACCGTCGTATCGCCCGTAACCTCCGGGTGGAAAGAAATACCAATCAGGTTGCCCGAACGCACACCCACAATCTTCCCCTCATGACGAGCCGTCACCTGCACACCCTCACCAGTGCCAGTCACAATCGGCGCACGAATAAACGCCGTATCAATAACCACCTCATCACCGGCAGGGGTCAGCCACGGCAGACGCACCTCCGCAGAATCAACCTGCGAACCAAACGCATTACGACCCACGGAAACATCCAAAACACCCAGCGACTGCTGACCCGGCGCCGGATCATCAATACGCTCCGACAACATAATCAGGCCAGCACAGGTACCCAGAGTCGGCAGACCCGAAGAAATCGCCTCAATCAGCGGCTCACGCACACCAAAAATACGGGTCAAACGGTCAATCGTCGACGACTCACCACCCGGCAAAACCAACGCATCCAGACCCTCAAGCTGCTCACCAGTACGCACCCAACGCACCTGAGCGCCCAAAGACTCCAGCATCTCCGCATGCTCACTCACGCCGCCCTGCAACGCCAAAACACCAACCGTCAAACCCTCACCCGGCAAAACACCGGTAGGCTGAACCTTCTCAACCATCACCGCTCCCTTCACAAAAACAACAAAACAAGAAGGGGTGGGACCCGCCTCAGCGAACCCCACCCCCTCATCAAACACTCACCCCACAGACGGGGTGCGCGCACGAATTACCAGCCGCGCTCCGCCAGGCGGTGCGGTGCCGGAATGTCAGCAACGTTAATGCCGACCATAGCCTCACCCAGGCCGCGAGAAGCCTCAGCAACCTTCTCCGGGTCGTTGTAGAACGCGGTAGCCTTCACGATAGCCTTCGCACGAGCAACCGGGTCGCCCGACTTGAAAATACCGGAGCCAACGAACACGCCGTCAGCACCCAGCTGCATCATCATCGCAGCGTCAGCGGGGGTAGCCACACCACCAGCGGTGAACATCACCACGGGCAGCTTACCGGTCTGAGCAACCTCACGAACCAGCTCGTACGGTGCAGCCAGTTCCTTAGCCTTCACGTACAGCTCATCGGGCATGGTGTTGTACAGGCCCTGCAGCTCAGCAATCTGACGCTTAATGGTGCGGATGTGCTTGGTCGCCTCAGAGACGTCACCGGTGCCAGCCTCGCCCTTCGAACGGATCATAGCGGCACCCTCGGTGATACGGCGCAGAGCCTCACCCAGGTTGGTAGCACCGCACACGAAAGGCACCTTGAACTGGTGCTTATCAATGTGGTTCACGTAGTCAGCGGGGGAGAGAACCTCGGACTCGTCAATGTAGTCGACCTTCAGGGTCTCCAGGATCTGAGCTTCAACGAAGTGGCCGATGCGTGCCTTCGCCATGACCGGGATCGAAACAGCATCAATGATGCCCTCAATCATGTCCGGGTCAGACATACGAGCCACGCCGCCCTGCGCACGAATATCCGCGGGCACGCGCTCGAGAGCCATGACGGCAACAGCGCCAGCATCTTCAGCGATCTTAGCCTGTTCGGGGGTGACGACGTCCATGATGACGCCGCCCTTGAGCATGTCGGCCAGGCCGCGCTTAACAAGCGGGCTGCCGGTTACGGTGTTGTTATCAGTCATGACCTTATCTTCTCACGTTCTGAGTGTTCGCGCGCACTCACGGGGTCGGATTTTCTGTTCTCTGACACAGTACGACCCCAAGTTCACGTCAGAACGACACAAAACGTCATGAAAAGCGGTTAGAGTAGGGCGGTTCATGGGCTGAGCAGGCCCGGCTGAGCAGACCCGCCGGATGCACGCAGGTCGCCTCCCATAAACTCACATCCCGAGCGGCCATAAGGCAAGGTTTTGCTCAGGGTAAACATCCACCCACCCGCACTGAACAACGGTAAAATACAGAAGCTACGCCCGCACTCGTCCCCACGCGGAAGCCTCACGGCCCAGGGAACGAGCAAAACATTTTGGGCACCCTGGCACCCGCACACTCGCGGACATCAGCCGTCTATCAGACGCACACCATGAACCAGCCGCCACATCCAAAAGGAACACACCAAATTGCTTGAAGTCATCATTGCCCTATCGCTGGCGATTCTTCTGGGTAATATCCTCGCCCATAAAATACGGATAACCCCCGCCATTGTGCTGATATTCATTGGCCTGGCTATCGGCATTATGCCCGCCCACGAACTGCACGAAGTTCAGAGTATCGGCCTGCCGCCGCACGTCATCCTCGAAATCTTCCTGCCCATCATGCTCTTCTGGGAAGCCCGCAACACCTCATGGCGTGAAGCGCGCGCTCGTCTGCGCGGCATTCTGCTCTCGGGCACGGTGCTCGTAATTTTCACGGCGTTCGTTATCGCCTGGGTGCTTCACACATTTATGGGCGTCTACCTGTGGCATGTGGCGCTGATTATCGGTGTGGCGCTCGCCCCCACCGATGCTGTGGCCGTGGCAACGCTCAACGGCAAACTCCCCAAATCTTCCATCACCACCCTTAAAGCGGAAGCACTCATTAACGACGGCACCACCCTAGTTCTTTTCGCACTCGCCCTGCAGCTTGCGGGTGGTCATGAACTTACCCTGGGGACTGCATCCGGAATGTTCTTCTTCTCGTTCCTGATTGGAACTCTCGTTGGCCTGGCCGTCGGATGGGGTGTAGATAAGCTGCGTGCGCACATCGGCAACCCCATGAACTTCAGCGTGTTCATGTTTACCGTGCCGTTTATTGCTTTCTTCCTGGCTGAAGAGATCGAGCCTTTTGAGGGCATGAAAGGTTCCGGAGTGGTGGCTGTGGTGGTCGCCGCTTTCTACCTGACCTATCGCGGACCGGATACCATCAAACCCCAAAACCGTTTCTACGGTCTGCCCATCTGGTCGTTTGTCTCCTATGTCATGAACGGTGCGCTCTTCGTGCTCGTGGGTGTTCAGCTGCCCAGCGCCACAGCGCCTGTGGATGATGTTCTTCGTGAATACAACTATGCGTGGGCTTTGACGTTCGCCGTGATTGTGGTGGCATGGCTCGTTTCCATTGCGGTGCGTTTTATCTTCCTGCACATCTCGATTGGTATTATTCGTGCCCTTGACCGTTCAGAAAAGCAGAGGCAGCTGCGCACAACTTTCCGTGGTCGTGTAGTGAACACTTTTGCGGGACTGCGCGGCGGTGTTTCCCTCGCGGTGGCTCTCTCCGTGCCGACTGATGTTCCCGCGCGTGACTTTATTATCTTTGTTGTTGCGGGCGTGGTTCTGCTGTCGATGGTGGTTCAGGGGATGCTCCTGCCGCTCGTTATTAGGTGGGCGAAAATTCCGGTTGATACCACCGAAGAAGATGAGATTAATGAAGCAATCCGCACGATCATTGCCGAGTCCTTCGACTCTGTGGCTGAGATCGGCCAGGAAATTGGTGCACCACAGTGGATTATCGACCGCATTGCCGACGAACAGATGTACAACGCGAGTATACACCGCAACCTGCACACTGTTCGTAAAGACGGTGCGAATGCGCCGGAAGAAGCCCGCCGCATTATTGAAGCGGGCGACCTTGAGAAAGAGCTGCGCCTGCGGCATTTGGAGAAGCAACGCAGCGTGCTCAAGCGCCTGCGTAATGAGCGCATAATCGACACGAATGTGCTCCACGCGATTCAGGAAATCCTGGATATTGAGGAGGTTCGCGTGCTTGGTCCGGTTGAGCTCGAATAGCTCACACTCCTACATGCGATACGTATGAGGCGAGGCGCCCCTACCCCGAACAGCGGGGGAGGGGCGCCTCGTTACTTTTATGTCCAAACCTCTAGACCCACCCCTACGTGTAGACGGTACAATACACTAGCCCGTTTTTTGTGCGGACCACGCTTCTTACCGCGCACCGGACACAACACAGACTAGAACCACAGGAATCTATGGCACCTCAGCAGACTGAAAACAACGCGCCCAAAAACGGCGCACCCGCAGGACACGGCCCGCACGGTCCCCACGGCGCAAGCGAAGACCCCCAGAACATCTACCTGCTCAAAGACGCCCCCATCCTCAAGGCGCTCCTCTCCCTCGGCGTGCCCATGGCGCTCGGCCTCGCCATCACCAGCATCTACAACGTGGTGAACTCCTACTTCGTCGGCCACTACGGCGGCACCGAAGACCTCGCCGCCACCAGCTACGGCGTGCCCGTCTTCGGCGTCATCATGGCGATCGCAGGCCTGTTCGGCCTGGGTTCCTCAACCCTCGCCTCCCGCAAGCTCGGTGAAGGCCAGCCCGCCCACGAAATTCACCGCGTCACCTCCTTCGCCCTCTACTCGGCGCTCGGTGCCGGTATCGTCGCGGCGGCTATCGGCTTCATCCTCGCCGACCCGATTACCAGCATCATGGGTGCATCCGGCGGCTCCTACGAACCGACCCGCATCTACGTGCACCTCATGTTCCTCGGCGCGCCCCTCGCTATCGGTATGTTCACCCTCGAACAGCTCGTCCGATCCGAAGGCTACGCCAAGCAGTCCATGTACGGCATCATCGTCGGCACCGTCGTCACCTGCATCTTCGACGTGCTGTTCATCGCCATCATGGGCATGGGCGTCGCCGGTGCCGGTTGGGCGATGCTGCTGGCGAACGGCGCATCCATGCTGTACTACCTGCTGTTCCTGATGCGTCAGAGCGAGAACTTCTCCGCGAATATCCGCGACTTCTCCCTCGACCCCGCCATTATCAAGCCCGTGGTCGCGGTCGGTGCCGCTGAGCTCATTCAGAGCCTCAACCTGATCTTCGCCGCCCTGCTGCTGAACAACCTCGCCGCCTCCTACGGTGACGACACCGTCGCGGCGTTCGGCCTGGCAATGCGCCTGAACATGGTGCCCGAAATGCTGTGCATGGGCCTGTGTATGGGCGGTATCCCGCTGTACGCCTACGCGTACGGTGCCCGCAACGGCGCCCGCGTGAAGGAGGCGCTGCGCACCGCAACGATCCTGTCCGTGGCGACCTCCGCGATCATCACCATTCCGGTGCTGATTTTCCGCCGTGAACTGCTCGCCGTGGTTGGCGATGCAAGCCTCATCGACACCGGCGAAGAGGTCATGATCGCGCTCATGCTCGCCGCCGTGTTCAACGCGGTCAGCATCGTGTTTGTGTCTTGGTTCCAGGCGTCCGGTAAGGGCGGCCCGGCAATGCTGATGACCATCGGTATTGCGTTGCTGTTCTTCCCCGCCGTGTACTTCGGCAACATGTGGTTCGGCTTTAAGGGCCTGACCTGGGCGTTCCCCTTCACCCAGGTGCTCGCCTGCGCGCTGGGCCTGGTGCTGTTCCTTGCTACGGGCGGCTCGAAGGTACCGCCCGCTGAGCCTGAGGTAGAAGCTGAAGGTTCTGAGGAGTCTGACGCTCAGGCTGCCCAGATTTCTGGCGCACAGCCCGAGCAGAAGGCGTAGTCCTCGGTCTGCGAAAGCATAGTAAAAGCCCCGGACTCCCACCAAGGGAGTTCAGGGCTTTTACGTTAGTTCTTACGCCGGTTGAGGCGCTAGTGTTTTGACGCTAGTTCTTCCACCAGGAATCAAAAATCGTCACCGGAGTAGTGCGCTTATGGCGGCTACGCAGGTAAATCTGCTCCAGCTTCGCAGCTGCCGCCTCGTCGATTTCCTTACCCTCCAGGTAATCATCAATCTGCGGGTACGTCAGGCCCAGCTCATCCTCATCGGTACGGCCGGGCACGCCGTCCAGCAGGTCAGCCGTCGGCGGCTTAGCCCACAGACGCTCAGACGCACCCAAAACACGCAGTAGCAGCTGGTTCTGGCGCTTATTCAGGCCAGCCAGCGGCAGCAGGTCCGCGCCGCCGTCACCGAACTTCGTGAAGAAACCCGTAATGGACTCCGCCGCATGGTCGGTACCCACCACCAGGTAGCCGGGGCCGCCAGCAATCGCGTACTGGGCGATCATGCGGGCGCGCGCCTTCACATTACCCTTGTTGAAGTCGCTCATCTGTTCGCCGGTTGCGTCAGTGTAGGCGGTGTCGAAACCGTCGACAGCCTCCGCAATGTTGAAGGTCAGAGAGCGGGTGGGCTGGATGAAACGCAGCGCCTCCTGCGCGTCCTCTTCGTCGTGCTGCACACGGTAGGGCAGGCGCACCGCCACGAACTCGGTGGTGCGGCCACGCTCGTTGAGGCGGTCCACCGCCAGCTGGCAGAGGCGACCCGCCAGGGTGGAGTCGATACCGCCGCTGATGCCCAGTACCAGGCCGCGGCTTCCGGTGGCTTCCAGGTAGTCGCAGATGAACTGGATGCGGCGCTCCACTTCTTCGCGTGCCTGCTCTTCGGTCATGTTGGGCTTGACGCCCATTTCACGGATGATCTGTGCCTGTAATTCACGCATGACTTAAGTGTACGCTCCACCTTATAGCCCGTGCGGTGAACCGCCGAGGGAGGCGAGGTAGTGTTCCACACGGTGCGTTCAGACCCGCCCGCGCTAACTAGCCCACCTCGGGCAGGGTGAGGCAAGCAAATACCCCCGGCAGACGCGTACAGCATCCGCCGGGGGTATTTAGCTAGAATGAGAATGGCGTCAAAAAATAAATTACATCCCTAATAGTATTAAATCATTTTAGGTGTATTAATTTTTTCGACGATCTTCCTTGCGGGAGATTTTTTCGATTGACGCCTCTATATTATTTTTTTTTATAGTTAAGCCACCAAAGGCTAAACATCCCGCTAATAGTATTTTTGCCAATATCGACAATACTTGGAAGTCCTTGGTCTTTGAGGGATTTTTCAATCTCTTCATGTGAATAACCCTGTTCTTTCATGATTTCAACAAGGCTACTAGCTTCGGCGTGAGGCCCAGAAATCATTGGGTGGTGATCAATCTTGTTCTGTATGTCAACAAGCTCGTCGTAGAGGGCTTCTTTATTTTTTGCCATGAGTATCAACGCCCCAACGAAGATTGGAAAAAATATTAGACATAATTTCCTCCTAATAATAAATCGAAAAATTAACGGTGTGTTGTGTTTCATAGATTAGCAGATTTGGAGTGGATTAATCCAGGAAAAATACTGTTGAAAATATCACATATTGCACTACATTGAAATATGTTTGATTTTGTGCTTTTCTATGGTTTTCATAAAATATTTTCATAAAAATTTCTTGGGTTTATGTGGGTTTAAGGGCTTGTGGTGTTTACCGGGGGTATTTCTTTCGAAGGAATATCAGCGGCTTAGATGTTCAAAGACGCTCTCATAGCGATCAACGAAGTCCACCGCCGCGTTCAGAAGCTCCTCCTGGTCGAGGACATCCCGAGTAGCTGACAGCGTCTCATCCTCGCCGTTCTGAACCTGTAACTCACGCATAAGTTAAGTCTACGCCGCAGACATAACAGCCCACAGAAAAGGCCGTGCCGGGGCAGAAAACTCCACTCCGACACGGCCCTCACATCCGCATCCGACTAGCGGTTATTCAGTACACGCACGTTATAGCGGTGCAAGAACGCCGCCATCGCGCCACGCTCAATCGGCTGAACCGGACGGAACGAACCATCAGCCCAACCAGTCGTAATACGCTGCTCAGCCAACCACGAAATCTCACGATAGAACTGGCTACCGGCCGACACGTCACTAAACGGCGACGCCACCGGAGCAGAATACGCCGGTGAACCCGCAAAACGGTAGAAGAACGCCGCCATAGCATCACGATTCACCGCAGCATTCGGACGGAACGTACCATCCGACCAGCCGGTCGTAATACCGCGGGCACGCATCCACTCAATCTCCTTGAAGAACGGGTGATCACGCGGCACATCCTTAAAGCTCGGGGTGCTCGGCGCAGTGAACTGCGGCGAACCCGCCATACGGTAGAAGAACGCCGCCATCGCGCCGCGCTCCACCGAACCGTTCGGGCGGAACGTGCCGTCCGGGTAGCCGGTCGTAATACGACGCTGAGCCAGCCAGTTAATGTCGTTTGCAAACGGATAGTCCGCCGGAACATCCGTAAAGTGCGCGCTCGCGGCGGTAGCCTCAGAGTTCGACGAGACACGCAGAACCTGCGCACGCTCACCCGCAGCACCGTTCGTACCGGACAGGTCGCCGGTTGCATTGTGCATGTGCAGGAACAGTGCAGAAACGTTCTTCGCGTCGCCGTTACGGTGCGCCACCAGCTGAGCCTCCGGCGCGTCCACGAACAGGTTCGGCACGCCCGCCTCTTCGCCGCTGAACCACAGCTTCGGCGCCGCATAGTTGAACACCACCGAATCAGTCGTATCAACCACGGTCGTTGCGGAGAACGCGCTCGAAGTGGTCACCGAGTACGAAATCTCGGTGGATTCGGCGTTCGGGTCCAGGCCCAGAACGCTCAGCGGAACAGTCATCACCAGGGTGTTCGAATCCATGATGTTGGTGTCCGTATCACCCCAGGTGCCGTTCAGCGGGTACAGGGCGTTCTCAATTGCCTGCCACTTGCCGTTGCTGCGCTTAGAAACCTTCACCAGCGGGTAGTCCAGGCCCTTCTCACGCACCGTCTGCAGGCGGTAGTCGCTCGTGCCGTCCTTGTCGGTGTCAACGAACACGTAGTAGGTGCCGCGCGGGGTCACCTCCTGCCAGTTACCCCAGGTGGAAATACCGAAGGACAGGTGCGCCTGCGAGGTGTCCGCACCGGCAGCCTTCAACGCCGCCACGTTCGAGGTGGCACCCACATACTGCAGGTCCATGCGGGAATCCGAACCCACACCCAGCTTCGCGGTCGGGATGCGCGGGCTCGAAGCGCCCAGCTCAAAGGCACCCAGCAGGGAGCGGTAACCGCCCTGATCCACTGCGGTACCCTGCAGGGTCAGGGTCTGCTCGGTCGCGCCGGAACCCTCCGCATCGAAGGCGATATCGGAGCCAGCCACACGCATCGCGGAGACAGGCTTCGGTGCCACATGCAGCGGCATGCGCAGGGTCTTCACCGCAACCGAAGAGTCAGCATCGGTCAGGATCAGGCGGCCCGAAGCGCTCGCAATGTACTGGCGGGCACCCGAAATAGTGACCGCACCGGTCGAGTAGTTCACCGAATCCTGGGTCGGGTACATGGACGGGTCGCGAGTCTTCTCCAGCTTCGACGGGTCAATGCGCACCGTCACGGTGAACGTTGCGGTCTGACCGGCACCCACAGACACGGACTGCGGGTAGGAGAACTCCACACCCGGGATGCTCGTGCTGCCCTCATAGTTCAGGGTGTAGGTGTGCGCCACCGAGTCGGTGTTCTCAACGCTCACGCGGTGCTGCAGGGTCTGCACACCGGCGTTCGGGGTGTACTCGAGCACGCCGAAAGTGTCCGAAACCTGTTCGGGGCGTGCCGCGTTGAACAGCAGCACCTTGCCGGCTACAGCAGCCGGGGTGTTGATGCGGCCGGTACCCACACGGTCCACCGCGTAGGGGTTGCCCCAGGCGTCCTGCATGTGGTGGTCGGCGGTGTTCATGATGACGGTCTTCAGCATGCGCGGACCGTACTCCGGGTGCGCCTGCATGATCAGCGCCGCAACACCGGCAACAAAGGGCGTGGACATGGACGTACCGGTCTTCACGCTCGAACCGGTGCCGCTACCAACCTCGATAGAGGAAATGTTCGTGCCCGGTGCCGCAACGTCCGGCTTGGTGATGCCGTGCGAACCGTGCAGGCCACGCGCGGTGGAGGTGTTCGCCTGATCCAGCTTGCCGTTGGGCACGCGGATCGAGTCGCGCAGGTTCTCGCCGAGCTGCAGGGTCAGCTCACCCGAATCAATCTGCGCGGAAAGGCGCTCCACCTGGCTCTTTGCCAGGCGCACGCCCGGAATGGAGGAGTTACCGCCGATAGCGGTGTCACCGACCTCAGTGTTCGAGGTGAGCACCACGCCGGTCGCGCCCGCCGCCTGCAGGTTGTCGAAGCGTACCTTCGAACCGCAGGGGGCGGTGCCGTCAGCGTCCGCCCAGTCGATGAGAGCCCACTTGCCCTTCAGTGCTGCGGCTTCCTCTTCGGTGAACGCCTCGCAGGCGTAACGGTTGCGGGAGGCGGCACGCACCACGGTGCCGCGCAGCTGCTCCTCGGTCGCCTTCGAATAGTCGAAGCTCACCGAGTAGTCGCCGTAGGTGTCCGCCTCGTTCGCGGGGGCGAGAATCTTCACGCGGTCCACCAGCTGGGTCGAGCCGATGGAGTTCGCCACGGTCAGGCCGTAGGCGCTGGTGCCGGGGCCGCCCGAGTTGGAGTAGGTGTCGCCCACGGCGTTGTAGTTGTTGGCGTTACCCGCCGCAACCACGGAGAGGATGCCCTCGCGGTAGAGGGAGCCGACCGCGTAGTTCACGGTCTCATCGAACACGCCGAACTCGTTGCCGAGCGACAGGTTCGCGATGTCGGCGCGGTCCGAGAAGTCGCCGTCGTCGTTGGGGTCGAGCACACGGTCCAGGCCCTTGGGGACGAACGCGGTGGTACCCTTACAACCGAAAATGCGCAGGCCAATCAGCTGGGCGTCCGGCGCGGAGCCGGGGCCAATCTTCATGTTGTTGAGCTGCTCTTCGGTGAGCTTGGAGTAGTCGCCGTGGAAGGTGCTGCCGTCCGCGTTCACGCCGTAACCAGCCGCGGTGCCCGCCACGTGGCTACCGTGGCCGCCGCAGTCGAGCGGGTTGTTATCCGGGTGGGGCGTGGAGGTTTCCTTCTTACCGGAGTTGTAGTCGTCGCCGACCAGGTCGTAGCCGCCGAGGAACTTCTTCGGATCGTAGGAGCCCTCGGGAATCGTGTCGGAAGCCTTCGCCTTCTCGAAGGCTTCCTGCGTGCCGGGGCCACCCAAATCGGCGTGTGTGTAGTCGATACCGGTATCGAGCACGACAATCTTCACGCCCTTGCCGGTGTAGCCGGTGGAAGCGGGGTTCGCCGGGCTCTTCGCCCACACGGAGAGCGTGTCCGTATCAATGAGGGTGCCGCTGTTCTGCGGTGCCATGTCCTCAATGATGCTGATGCGTTCCACATCGTCGCGGTTCGCGAGCGCACGAATCTGCTCGACGTTACCGTAGAGCGCCACGCCGCGCATCGTGTTGTGGGTGGTGTACAGGACCTGCGCGCCGGATTCCTTCGCCGCGGAGGCGCCCTGCTGCTGCACGCTGGCGCGGATTGCCTGCACCTGTGCTTGCGCGTTGACGGGCGCCTGCGCGCGGGAGCGGACCGCGTCCGGCTGGGTCTGGGCGTACGCACCCTGACCCTTGAATCGGACGAACACGGCGCGTTCGCCGGTGGCGCCGTCCAGGCTGGGGGAGAGAACTTCGTTGTTGTTCTCGCCGGTGCCGGTGTTCTGGTGGGGTGCGTCCCGGTCTGTGCCGCGTACTACGCCCGGTGCCGCGTAGGCAGCGGTACCGAACGGCAGGGCGGTCAGCCCGAGGGTGAGCCCCAGGGTGAGTGCGCCGCAGCCGCGTGCCAGCTGCTTGAGGCGACCCGGCTGTGTGTGCCGGGTGGCTCGCGCGGGGGTAGCTTCAGGGAAGGTTGCCACTGAATGCTCCTTATTTAGTGATGGTGCGTTTCTTAGCGGTTTCTGCACCGAGGTTCTGCGCGGAGAGTTCTACGCCGAGGGGGTTCTGCACCGAGAGTGCTACGGTGCGTCTGCACTGTGTTTCCAGTGCGCCTCCAGTGTGTCCATGCGGCGTGAACGTCAAGGTTCATGCCGATGGTGAAGAAACCTTCACTTATTGTCTCAACGATTCTTTATATAACCTAGTCAGACTCGTATTACGGAACATTACGCGTAAATAACAAAGCACCCAACCACAGAAAAAGGGAGCCGCACCGCCGCAGATAAACTGCAACGGTACGGCTCCCTCGGTAGAACCTATAGGTTCTTAGATTCCGGAACCCTAAATTTCAGGGCTTTCCTTCAGCACACCCGTGCTGTAGCGGTACACGAACGCCGCCATAGCGTCGCGGTGCACCGGCTCCACGGGGCGGAACGAACCATCGGGCCAGCCGGTGGTCACGCCCTGCTCAGCCAGCCACGAAATCTCGCGGTAGAACTGCTTGTCGGTCGGAACGTCCGTGAAACGAGCCTGCGCGGGGGCAGTGTACTCGGGCGAACCCGCGTAACGGTAGAAGAACGCAGCCATCGCGTCACGGTTCACCGAACCCTCCGGACGGTAGGTACCATCGGGCCAGCCGGTCGTGATGCCCTGAGCCTTCATCCACTCAATCTCCTTGTAGTAGGGGTGGTTGAGCGGAACATCCGAGAAGCTCGGGGTGGACGGTGCGGTGTACTGCGGCGAGCCGCTCATACGGTAGAAGTACGCAGCCATGGTTGCGCGGTCCATGTTGTTCAGCGGGCGGAAGGTGCCGTCCTGGTAGCCGCGGTCAATCTGACGGGCAGCAATCCACGTGATTTCACGGTAGAACTGGTTATCCGCCGGAACGTCGGTGAAACGTGCATCGTGGATGGTACGCGCCACCTTCACGATCTGCGCACGGTCGCCAGCGGCAACACCGTTAGCGGTCTTACGGCCGCTCAGGTCACCGGTCGCGTTGTGCATGTGCAGGAACAGAGCCTGACGCTCCTTGTTGTTGTTCTTGCGGTGAACGGTCAGCTGACCGCCGTCACGGTCCACGAACAGGCCGGGCACGCCCGACTCCTCACCGGTGAACCAAACACCGGGGTTGAAGGGGGAGTACTCGATAGCCGAGGTGGTGTCCACGTAGGGGTTGCCATCGTTGTACCAGGTGTCGGTCTGCACCGTGTACTTGATGCTCTGAGCCTTCTCAGCGGTCAGGCCCAGGTCCTTCAGCGGTACACCCAGAATCATGGTGTTGGTGTCCATGATGTTGGTGTCGGTGTCGCCCCAGGCGCTGTTCAGCGGGTAGCGAGCCACCACGGTGGATGCGTTACCGGAGATGGACCAGACCTTCACCAGCGGGTAGTCCAGACCCTTCTCGCGGGTCACCTCCAGAACGTAATCTGCGGCGGAGTCGTTATTCGTATCAATCTGCACCTGTACCTGACGGCCCCAGTGCATGCTATCCCAGGTGCCCCAGGTCGAAATACCGAAGAACAGAGAACCATCGTTCGGGTTCTTGCCGGCAGCCTTCAACGCCGGAGCATCCGAGGATGCACCCACATACTGCAGGTCAACAGCCTGGTTCGACGGCAGCTTCAGCTGACCGGACGGAATACGGTCACTGACCGCACCCAGCTCAAACGCACCCAGCAGCGAACGGTAACCGCCCTGGTTCAGGGTCGTACCGCGCAGAGTCACCGTGGACTCCTTATCGGAGACGCCCTTGTAATCAATACGGGAGGCATCAACACGCATCTTCGAGACGGGCTTCGGTGCTACGTGAATCGACTGGCGGATTGCCTCGCGACCATTCTCAGAGAAAATCAGGCGACCAGAAGCGCTCGCAATGTACTGGCGCTTACCAGCAGCCAGAGTCTTACCGGTCGTCCAGTCCTGAGCGACCTGGTCGGCGCTCATCGCCGGGTCCATGGTCTTCTCCAGCTTGGACGGGTCAATACGCACGGTCACGGTTACGTTCTTACGCTCACCGGCACCCACGCTCACCTGCTGCGGGTAGGAGTACTCCACACCCGGGATGGTCGTGCTTGCCTCGTAGCTCAGGGTGTAGGTGTGAGCCTGCGAATCGGTGTTGTCCAGCACGATTTCACGCTGGACAGTCTGAATACCCGAATCGGGGGTGTACTCCAGCACGCCAAACGCGGTCGAAACACGCTCGGGGGTCTTCGCATCGTACGCGATAACCTTCGCGTCCACGGCGGCGCGAGCATTCACCATGCCCGTACCCACACGATCCACCGCGTACTGCGCACCCTGCTCATTCTTGATCGGGGTGGACGCGCCGTTCATCAGCGCAGCCTTAATCATCTGCGGGTTGTAATCCTGATGCGCCTGCATCACCAGAGCGGCAACACCGGCAACATGCGGGGTCGCCATGGAGGTACCGGTGAAGGAAACACCCTTATTACCCGTGCCCACAGCGGCAGAGACAATCTCAGTACCCGGTGCCGCAAGGTCAGGCTTAATGAAGCCATCAGAACCGTGCTGACCGCGAGCACTCGAGGAATTCAAATCAAAAGCGTGCGAGTGAGGACCGCGGCCCGAAGCCTTGTAATCCAGGTTCATCTCAACGGTCACCGGACCGGCAGCCAGAGCCTTCTCCAGGTCCTTCGTCGAAGAAGCAGTCAGACGCAGACCCGGAATGGTCGCATTACCACCAATGCCGATGGTGTAGCGCTCAGCCTTACCGGCCATCACCACGCCAACACCGCCGGCAGCCTGAACGTTATCGAAACGCACCTTCGAACCGCACGGGAACGTCAAATCATCCTGATCCCACTCGAAGTAAACCCACTTACCCTTCAAAGCCTTCGCCTCTTCAGCGGTGAAAGCCTCGCAAGCGTAACGGTTACGCTTCGGTGCGGCAACAACCTCGCCGCGCAGCTGATCAGCGGACGCCTTCGAATAATCGAAGTTCACCGAATAATCACCCTGCAACCACTCCAAACCAGTCTTCGTGGTCGCGCGGACACGGTCAATCGGCTGAGTGGAACCGTAAGCATTCGCCACAGACAGCGCCGCAGCCGCATTCGCGGGGCTACCCGAATCGGAGTAGGTGTCACCCACACCGTTGTAGTTATTGGCGTTACCGGCAGCAGCCACAGTGAACACACCCTGGCGCGCCATCGTATTAATCATGTACGACTCAGGGTCGTCAGCCGGGGCGAACTCGCCACCGAGCGACAGGTTCACAATGTCGGCGCGGTCAGAGAAATCACCGTCACCATTCGGGTCCATCACGGTATCGAGCGCCTTCATCACAACACTCGAATTGCCGTAGCAACCGAACACACGAATCGCCAAAATCTGAGCCTCAGGAGCAGTACCGGGGCCAATGGACATGCCCTTCAGCTGCTCCTCCGTCAGGTTCTTGTAATCGCCACGGTAAGTCGTACCGTTCGCCGTCACACCATAACCGGCGGCAGTACCCGCCACGTGCGTGCCGTGACCGCCAGAACCGAAACCATCCGGGCGGCAATCCAGCGGGTTATTATCCGGCTGCGGAGTCGACTTCTCAGCCACCGACGCATTGTAGTCATCACCGACCAAGTCAATGCCGCCAATGAACTTATTACGATCAATCAGACCCGAATCAGCGGACGGAAGCTCCGTCATCGCCTTAGCCTTCAGGTACGAATCCACCGTACCGGGGCCACCAAAATCAGCGTGCGTATAGTCAACACCAGAGTCAACAACCGCAATCTTCACGCCCTTACCCGTGTACCCCGTATTCTCACGAGTCCACGTGGCAAGAGTCTTCGTATCAATCTCGCTACCGGAGTTCATACGCTCCTTCGCGATAATCGGCGAAATACGCTCCACATCCGGGCGCTCCGCCAACGCACGAATCTGCGCAGCATCACCAGTAATCGCCGCACCACGCATCGCATTATGCGTGGTGTACATCAGCTTCGCGCCAGAAGCAGCCGCCACAGACTGAGCCTGCGACTGCACCTGAGCTGCAATAGCCTGCACCTGCGCCTGACGGTTCGCCGGCGCCTCCTTACGTGCCAGAACAGCCGCGGACTGGGTCTGCTCATACGCGCCCTTGCCCTTGAACTGCACATACACGGTGATTTGGCCTTCAGCCTTCTGCAGGCCCGGGCTGATACGCGAGGCAGCGTCACCGGATGCGCTCGCAGTGCTTCCTTCGACCTGCTGGGGGCTCTGAGCGTGAGCTGCAGAGAAAGTGGCGGGAACGCCGAGAGTAAGGGCAAGAGCCGCACTCAAACCGGTCGCACCGACAGCCTTCATTCTGCGGCGTGGCGCATGAGGCGTGGTCATGGAATCCTCCTTCGGATTTTCTATTTTTCGATAGTGCTGTGTGCTCTGTGGTTGTGTATCGGTGATACGCGGAGGCGGCCCCACCGGCAGACGACGAGTGAGTGCATCCGCCGGTGAAACCGCCACCAAAACTTGAGAGGTTCCGGGATTTTCAGGCCCCGGATCCTGCCGGTTCCGGGTGCCCCTCCCACCTCCATGTAGGGGTAGGAGGGGGCAGGAGGTGGGAGGGGACCCGAACCGTTCGCTACCGGTTAGCTACCGTCTAGCGGCCGGCCTGGTTAGCGACCTTCTCGGTGTAGCGGTAGATGAACGCCGCCATTGCGTCGCGCGCAATGGGGGTCACCGGGCGGTAGGTGCCGTCCGGCCAGCCGGTGCTGATGCCCTTCGAAGCCAGCCACGTGATTTCACGGTAGAACTGGTTATCGGTGGAAACATCGCTGAAGTGGCTGGTCGCGGGCAGATCCACGTGCGGGGAACCCGCTGCACGGTAGAAGAACGCAGCCATGGCGTCACGGTTCACCGGTGCGGAGGGGCGGAACGTGCCGTCCGAGTAGCCGGTGGTGATGCCCTGAGCCTTCATCCACTCAATCTCCTTGTAGAAGGGGTGCGTGGTGGGCACGTCCTTGAAGCTCGGAGTGGAGGGGGCAGTGAACTGCGGGGAACCCTGCATGCGGTAGAAGAACGCCGCCATTGCGCCACGTTCCACGGACTCCAGCGGGCGGTAGGTGCCGTCCGGGTAGCCGGTGGTGATGCCGCGCTGAGCCAACCAAGAGATCTCGGTGTAGAACTGGTCGCCGTTCTTCACATCGGTGAAGCGGGACGGAGTGATGTACTCGGTCTGCTGCTCCTTGATGTTCAGCACCTCGGCGCGGTTGCCCTTGGCGCCGTTGGTGCCGGAGAGGTCGCCGGTGCCGTTGTGCAGGTGCAGCAACAGCGCCTTGGCGGGGGTACCGGATTCGCCGAGCGCGGGGATTGCGTCAGCGGAGCGGTGCGCCGTCAGGGTGGTGCTGGAGGCATCCGGGTGGAGGCCAGCCACGGCGGAGGAGTCGCCGCTGAACCACAGCTTGGGGCTGAAGGGGCGGTACTTGATCCAACCGGTTTCGCTGACGTTACCCCACTCGTACTGGGTGGTTGCGCTGACTCGGTACTGGATGTCCGGGTTGTTTGCGCTGGTCAGGCCCAGGTCCTTGAGGGGTGCACTCATGATGAGGGTGTTGGTGTCCATCATGTTGGTGTCCACATCACCCCAGGCGCCGTTGAGCGGGTAGTAGCCGAGCTCGACGAGGTTGCCGTTCTTGTAGCCGTAGAGGCGAACCAGCGGGTAGTCCAGGCCCTTAGCGCGGTCGGTGACCAGCTTGTAGTCGGCGCGGTTGTTGCCGTCGGTGTCGATTTCTACGGTGAAGGTGTTCTCGTAGGAGACAACATCCCAGTTCGCCCAGGTGGAGATACCGAAGCGCAGGGTGCCGTCATCAGCGTTGCCGCCGGCTGCCTTCAGTGCGGGCGCATCCGAGGAAGCACCGACGTACTGCAGGTTCGCCTTAACGTTGCTGTTCAGCGACAGGGAGGTGGGAGCTACACGGTCCACGCTCGCACCGTACTCGAAAGCGCCAAGCAGGGAGCGGTAGCCGCCCTGGTTGACCTCGGTGCCGCGCAGCGAAATCTGGGACTTGGTCCAGCCGGTGTCTGCCTTCTGAGCCTCGTCGCTGGAGGGCTTCTGGGTGAAGGTGACGGTGTCTTCGGCAGCGTGCATGGTGCTCACGGGCTTGGGGGCTACGTGAACGGGCAGGCGCAGTGCCTTGGTGCCGTCTTCGGTGAGGACGAGTCGGCCGGATGCGCTGGCAATGTACTGACGGTACTGTTCGGGAACGATTTCGTTGCCGGTGTAGTAGTCAGTTGCGTTCTGGGTGGTGTCCATTGCTGCGTCGCGGGTCTTCTCCAGCTTGGACGGGTCGATGCGCACGGTGACTTCGAACTTCTTAGTTTCACCGGGTGCGAGGGTGACCGCGGAGGGGAAGGAGTATTCCACGCCGGGAATATTAGTGCTTTCAGCGTAGGACAGGGCGTAGGTGTGCGCCACGGAGTCGGTGTTCTCGACCGTCACCTCGCGGGTGAGGGTCTGAACGCCAGCATCCGGTGCGTACTCGAGCACGCCGAAGCTCAGGGACACGGTGCCGCTCTTGTCAGCGTTGTAGACGAGGGACTTCGACTGCACGGCAGCGAGGGTGTCGACTCGTCCGGCGCCCACACGGTCCACCGCGTATGCGGCACCGGATTCGGTGCGCACATCGTGGGTTGCGGTGTTCATGAGGGCGGACTTGACCTGTGCGGGGGTGTAGGTCGGGTGGCTCTGCATGACCAGGGCAGCGGAGCCGGTCACGTAGGGTGCCGCCATGGAGGTGCCGCTGAAGGTCACGGAGTTGTTACCGGTTGCCACCGCCGCGGAGGTGATGTACGAGCCGGGTGCCGCAATGTCGGGCTTGGTGTAGCCGTAGCTGCCGTGGAAGCCGCGGGCACTCATGGGGTTCAGCTGATCCAGCTTGTCGGTGTCCACGCGCAGGGAGGACTTCAGCTCGTTGCCGAGGCGCACGGTCAGGGGCTTACCTGCCGCTTCTGCTGCGGTGATCTGTGCACGCAGGTCCTTAGCGGCGGATGCTGCCAGGCGGAAACCGGGCAGGGTGTCGTTACCGGCAATACCCAGGCCGGGTTCTTCGTCGTTGCCTGCAAGCAGCACGCCCTTGGCGCCTGCCGCCTCCAGGTTGTCGAAGCGCACCTTGGAGCCGCAGGCGAGTTCACCGTCATCTTTAGCCCAGTCGATGAGCACCCACTTGCCCTTTACAGCTGCCGCTTCGGTGGCGCTGAGGGCGTTGCAGGCGTAGCGGTTGTTCTCGGAGATTGCGGTGAGTTCACCGGTGAATTCCTTGGTGCCCGCCTGTGCCCAGGGGTAGGAGACGCTGTAGTCGCCGCGTACCTTGCGGGTGGTGCCGGTGGCGGGGTCGGTCAGCTCTGCCGCATCGACGGCGCGGGTGGAGCCGTAGGCGTTCGCTACGGTGATTGCGCTGGCTGCGGTGGCGGGGTGACCGGAGTTGGAGTAGGTGTCGCCGCGCAGGCTGTAGTCGTTGGCGTTACCCGCGGAGATCACGGAGAGCACGCCGGCGCG
This sequence comes from Rothia sp. HMSC061C12, assembly GCF_001815755.1. Classification (NCBI taxonomy): domain Bacteria; kingdom Bacillati; phylum Actinomycetota; class Actinomycetes; order Micrococcales; family Micrococcaceae; genus Rothia; species Rothia sp. HMSC061C12. Next base: position 27,432 of record NZ_KV821850.1, on the reverse strand, counting down.
GGTGAGCGCGTCAACGGCGTAGGCTTCGGGGTCGTCCTGCGGGGAGAATTCGCCGCCGAGGGACATGTTGACCACGTTCACGCGGTCGGAGAAGTCGCCGTCACCGTTGGGGTCAAGAGTGCGGTCGAGCGCCTCGATAACGACGTTGGTGCTACCGCTGCAGCCGAAGACGCGGAAGGCGTAGATTTCAGCGTCGGGGGCGACGCCGGGGCCAATCTTCATGGTCTTGAGCTGCTCTGCGGTGAGCTTGCTGTAGTCGCCGGTGAAGGTGGTGCCATCGGCGTTCACGCCGTAGCCTGCCGCGGTGCCCGCCACGTGGGTGCCGTGGCCGCCGGTGGTGCAGTCGAGCGGGTTGCCGTCGGGAACAGCGGTGTTGCTGCCGTCGTAGGCGTCACCAACGAGGTCGTAGCCGCCAGCAACCTTGGTGCGGTTGATGAGTCCGGAGTCTGCGGAGGGCAGCTCGGTGAGTTTGGATGCCTTCTCGTAGTCTTCGAGCTTGCCGCTACCGCCGAAGTCGGTGTGGGTGTAGTCGATGCCGGAGTCGATGACGGCGATCTTCACGCCCTTGCCGGTGTATCCGCCCGCGCCAGCGGGGTTGGTGGTGCCGGTCCAGGTGGCGAGGGAGCCTGCGTCAATGGCGGCGCCCGCGTTCTGGCGGTACTTGGGCAGGATGGGCGAGATCTTCTCTACGTCGGAGCGGTTGGCGAGTGCCTTGATGGACTCGGCGTCACCGCGCACTGCCACGCCGCGTACTGCGTTGTGGGTGGTGTAGAGGACCTGCGCGCCGGACTGGCTGCTGACCTGCTGTGCCTGGCTCTGCACCTGGGAGGCGATTGCCTGCACCTGCGAGCTGGTGTTGACGGGTGCCTGCGTGCCGGCGCGTACGCCTGCGGGCTGGGTCTGTTCAAAGGCGCCCTTACCCTTGAAGCGGACGAAGGCGGTGACGGTGCCGCTGGCGTTCTTCATGCTTTCGCTGAGTACCTGCTTGACGGCGTCGGGGTCTTCCGCGGCGTGGGCGGTGGTGCCCAGGGCTGCGAGGGGGCTCAGTGCCATGCTGAGGGTGAGTAGCCCGCTGCCGATTCGGCGTCGATGCGACCGGCCGCGGGGGGTTGGGGAGGCGGTGTGTGTCACGGTGCTCCTTTGCTTGGCTCCCGGAGTGTTTCTGGGAGGCTTGTGGTGTTGTTCTGGTGGGTTCCAGCTGAACTTGAACACACTAGATGTGAACTAGGATACACCTCAAAATGGCTTGTGAAGCGTTTATTACTCCTAAATGCATCAAATTGTGGACATGTTCGACCCTTTTCTTTTTCACGTTTTTCATTTGCATTTGGGCTCAGGTTCTTTTCAGGTTCGGTTGTTACTGTAAAACCATCTATTGAACATCTATCAAAAATGATGGGATAGGGAGGGTCGAACCATGGTCAAACGACGCATTTCCCCGAAAGAGTCTGTCATGCACAGCTCCCACCTGCTGGCAGCCGGCAGCGCGCTGGAGGTCGAACCGGTCCCGCAGTACGGTCGACCGGGCCCCCTCCTAATTCCCATGAAACTGCTCAACGACCCCTCCGGTCATCAGGGGCAGATGAGCGCGGTCGCCATTCAGCAGCACCTCCCCGACGGGATAGGCCCGCAACGGAAAATCGTCGAGAAAATCTTGGCTGGCCCGGAACACCCGGTGGGCTATGTTCCGCTGAGTGAACAGCTGAAAAACGTGCGGTACACCAGGGCGATTTGGCCTTGTCTGGAGTCCTTGGTTGTGGTTCTCCTGGTGATTCTGCTGAACCCGTTTACGCTCGCTTCTTTGCTCTTTAATTCCCGTGCTACAGACACTGAATTCCTCGAAACAATCGTTCTCTTCCTGGTATTTTCTGGGGGCGTTATAGTTCTCTGGCTTATCCCTATTCTTTGGGCGGGTTTGCTGATCTCTGTGGTGAGTAAAGCAGTACGAAAGATTAGTGCTGCGTTGCGTGAGGGTACGACCTATGAGGATTTCTGGTTTTTCCTCGTGTATAACCGCCCTGTCGACAAGGGCTCCATGTACCGGTACGAGCTGGATGAAGAACCCAATCAGAAAATTATTGGCCCAAAAACACATGCCGCATTGAGCTCTCAGGAGTCGTCATGACCACTAATAACAACCAGCCCATCGAGGACCAGCTGGAGTTCTCGGATGAGCCGGTTCTGCTGATGTCACCGAAGGTCATCCACGGTCGCCCCCGCCCGAGGCTGCGGTGCATCGACAGGGGAGAGGTGCAGGGCATCCTGACCGAGGGCACGTCATCTGCCTGGAAAGTTGGCAAGGTGGTGGGCTATGTTCCCATGGAGAAGTCGCGCGAAACCTTCGATGCGAAGGGCTTCTTCACTGATTGGGACGGCTTCACCTTGTATGTGCTGGGACCGGTACTGCGGATGGCGTTCTGGTCGTCTCTTTTTATCGCGCTGGTGAGTCCGGTGCTCCTCTCCCAGAGCCATATAGAAATCAGTGAAGGCATGGAGCTGGTGCTGATGAATATCTTCGCGCCGTTCTTTTACTTTCCGCCGCTGATTCTGGTTGGGGTCGTTGTAGGAATCTGGTTGCTGTTTCTCAGTGCAGGAAAGTTTCTGAAGGCCGTTGAGGATGCCGTCGAGTCGATGCGCCTGTTCATCGGGCAGCACAAGATTCAGCACGATCTTGAGTTCCGGCAGGTGTACGAGTGCACCCCGCTTGACGGTGGTTCAGCCACGGCGTTGCTACACCGCATCTTTGAATCGCGCGATGAGGAGGAATCATGACCGCCGATAGTAGCTGGGGGATAGCCCCCGCGCACTGAACACACAGTGTAGATAACACAACAGACACATAACAGCAGACAAGCATTGGAGGAGACCACCGTGGCGGAGCATAGCGAAGCACCGAAAAACCCTCAGAACCCAACCGAGAAGAGCGATAGCAGGTATCAGCCCCTGTGGGATATGGGGCAGCCCGCCCCCGATTACTCGGCTTTGCTGCTTCATGGAACGCTGGTTGCCGCGCCGACCGGGGAGATTCCCGAGCCGGTGAAGGAGGTCCTGGCGATACAGAAGGCTCGTTCTGCATCCGCGCCTGCCGATATGGTTACACCCGCCCTGACAGCGCCCAGTCCCGCTGTGCCCGATTCTGCAGCGCCCGCTCTGTCGGTTTCTGCTCCCGCACCCTCTGCGCAGGCTGCAAACTTTTTCCCGTCGGCGACAGGGCACCCGGTGCTGAACCGACCGCTGTACGGTCGCCCGGGCCCTACGATGCGCCGCATGTCCCCCATGGGCACGGATGCTGGCGCATCTGCACACCGGCAGGTGCCGACCGCTTTTCCTGCCTGGATGGATGAGAAAGTAGTCGGTACTCCGCGACCTATCGGGTATATCTCAGCAACCCCACTTGCGGGCAAGGTGCGCGGATCAGACCTGTGGAAGAAGGCCTGGCCTGAGCTCATTGCCCTCTTCTTCGTGGGTGTGGTGTTTAATCCCCTGACTTATCTTCTGTTGGCTACCGTTACAGGGGACCCTCAGATCGGTGGGTATGTCTTCTACTACTTCTTGATGCTTTCTCTGCTGACGATGGGTCTTCCCATGTTCTTGTGGGCTGGTGCGCTGATTTTTGCGCTACTCCGAGTGAGCCGAAAGTACCGGGCACTGAAGTGGGAGGCTATGCCGCTTGGGTCGTTCTGGTTCTACCTGGTGTATGACCGCCTGCCTAGGGATGCCGAGGAGATGCAGGGAATCCTGGGCGCGGCGTCTTCGATGTCTTCCGTGGTGCCAGCCCCTCAGCCGCCGAGTGCCCCGAGCCCTACCTCAAGCCCTGTTCCAAACTCAGCGGATGCATCGTAGCCGACTTTCCGTGGGTCCCTGGGCTCCAGTGGTGCTGAACCCCCGGCAGTGTTAACACGTGCATGTTTGCGCTTGTCGGGGGCTTTTTCTCAGCTTTTATCAGGCAGGTTTCAAGGGACTGCCCAGCGCACGCTGGTACGGTGGTGCCACTAGGAGTATGTCTGGTAAACAAAGGAGATGACCATGGCAGACCGCCCCGCTGTAAAGAATGAAGCCGCAAAGAGGAAAACTGCAAAGAAGGACGAGGCGTACCAGCCCCTCTGGGACACCGACCAGTCCGTCCCGGAATACATGACGCTACTCATGGGCGAGCAGACGCAGAAAAATGAAGACGCTGAGCTATATGAAGAATCCGACGACGAAGAGCTAGAACACCCCGACCCCGATTATGAATACGTCTACCCGGGTGCCCCCAAGCGCTACGACTCCGCGCGGAAAGACTCAGAAGACGAACCCGAAGACTCTCATGACACCGACAAAATCGACGAGCCGGAAGACACCTCAGAAGATACCTCAGAAGACACCCCGGAAGATACTCACGAATCTCGCAAGGACGACGAGGCGAACCACCCGGTAGCGCTCGCCTCCACTGAACAGGCTCAGCAAGAGCAGGCTCAGGCAACGCACGCCTACGGCGAGTACGTTCGGCTGGAACACCTCGGTCTGCAACCGGGCGCTATTCTGCCGGTCATCCCCGACCCGCTCTTCGGCACCCCCGACTCAAAACTCATCGAAATGCGCCTACTGGACCGCTCCCACGACGAGTCCGCACCCATGCAGGCGTGCGCTGCCCACCTGAACCCGGTCAAGGTTGAGGAGAACCCCATATCGCGGGCAGCAATGATCCAGCCGGTAGGCTACGTTCCCATCAATAATCCGTTTGCTGGCTCCAACATTGAAGAGATCGAGAGTCAGCGCACATTCTGGAAGACCGTGCTTATTGTCCTGCTGATACTGAACCCGTTTGTGCTGGTTCCTCTGGTGAGTATGTTCGATAGTAGTGCTGGCATGTCGATGCTGCTCTTCTTCATCACTATCGGCGTGGGATCGTTGTTTGTGGTGCCGATCCTATGGATTGTGGGTATTGTTCAGGCGGTGAAGCGTAAGAATCAGCTGAGGGAACTCCTCCAGAAAATAGAGACGGCACATGCCGAGTTCTGGTACTACCTCGTGTACAACCGCCTGCCGGACGGCTACACGGGCGTCAATGGCTTCACGAAGGAAGAAGAGGATTCTTTCTCGGTGTACGAGTTTCTGAAAAAGCAAGAACACGCAAAGCTACACGAGGCCGCCGCACAGCGCGAGGCTGCCGCACTACATAAGCCCGCCGCGCATCCTGCGCTCGCTGATGAAGAGAAACAGGACTAACCTCGGCCAGCCCACACCGTATAACGACCTGCCCCTCCACGTACATAACACCGCGTGGAGGGGCAGGGGCGTCTTTTTGTGTCATATTCGGGTTTCTTCGTCTGTTGTCCGGCGAGGGTTAATATTCCATTTACTTTGCCTTGATAGGGTGAAACCATCACGAGCGTTGCGACCAAGTAGAGCGAGGCGGGCACCCTCCGAGAACGGCGAGTTAGCCTGCCGCCGCACCTCAACGATTAGCTGTATCCACTCATCGATAGATTAAGGAAAAGAACGATGTCCCAGAACCCGAACCCTGAACAGTACAACCAGTACTCCCAGCAGGCACCCTCCTACTCGCAGGCGCCGGGTCAGCAGCCCAACGGTTACGTAGTCTCCTCCAAGGACGACCAGAACATGGCGATGCTCGCGCACCTGGCTTCTGCAATTCTGTCTCTGCTGTCCTTCGCATCCGCAAGTATTCTCGCGCCGCTGGTCATGTGGTTCATCTACAAGGACAAGCCCGGTTACTCCTTCACTAAGGAAGCATCCCGCCGCGCGTTCAACTTCAACTTCTCCCTGTGGGTCATCAGCATGGCTTCCTGGCTGCTGATTATTCTGACCTTCGGCATCCTGGGCATCATCCTGTGGGTCGTCCCGATGGTTGTGGCTATCCTGATGGTTATCTTCCACAGCCTGGCTGCTATGGCCGCAAACCGCGGTGAGCAGTACACCTACCCGATGACCTTCATCGAGATCATCAAGTAGTCTTCATCAGCTCATACCGGTAGCGCCCCCGTCCGAATATCGGATGGGGGCGTCGCCGTGCCCCGTGAGGCTCACCGGCACCGGATCCGGAACGCCTACCGCCCCGTCACACGGGACTTAAAGGGACGGGCACGGTATCATTAGAAGAGGTATGCCTACCCGGATCATGAGGCGGTAGGTCGCCGCCGCGCCGTGAAATCCGGTGCGTATCTTCAAGGCTTTCAAGGAGCACAAAATGTCAGCTGTCGTGATTGTGGGCGCCCAGTGGGGCGATGAGGGTAAGGGTAAGGCAACCGACCTGCTCGGCCCCCGCGTAGACTACGTGGTCAAGCCCAACGGCGGTAACAACGCCGGTCACACCGTGGTGGTGAACGGCCAGAAGTTTGAGCTGAAGCTACTGCCCGCGGGTATTCTGAGTGATAACGCCGTCCCCGTGATTGGTAACGGCGTGGTTGTTAACCCCGAGGCTCTTTTCGCTGAGATTGACGGCCTTGAGGCCCGCGGCGCTGACACCTCCCGCCTGAAGATTTCCGCTAACGCACACCTGGTCGCACCCTACCACCAGACCATGGACAAGGTGACCGAGCGTTTCCTCGGCAAGCGCGCTATCGGCACCACCGGCCGCGGTATCGGCCCCGCCTACATGGATAAGGTTGGCCGCCTCGGCGTGCGTGTTCAGGACATCCTGGACGAGTCGATTCTGCGTCAGAAGGTTGAAGGCGCACTGCGCCAGAAGAACGAACTGCTGGTGAAGGTCTACAACCGCCGCCACGTTGAGGTTGACGAGATCGTCGAGTACTTCATGTCTTACGCCGAGCGTCTGAAGCCGATGATTGTGGACACCACCCAGCTGCTGAACAAGGCACTGGACGAGGGTAAGACCCTGCTGATGGAGGGCGGCCAGGCAACCTTCCTGGACGTTGACCACGGCACCTACCCGTTCGTGACCTCTTCCAACCCGACCTCCGGCGGTGCGTGCGTCGGTTCGGGTGTGGGCCCGACCCGCATCTCCCGCGTAATCGGTATTCAGAAGGCGTACACCACCCGCGTGGGTGCTGGCCCCTTCCCGACCGAGCTGTTCGATGAGATGGGCGAGTTCCTGCGCACTACCGGCGGCGAGTTCGGCGTGAACACCGGCCGCCCGCGTCGTTGCGGCTGGTACGACGCCGTGCTGGCGCGTCAGGCTGTGCGCATCAACGGTTTCACCGACCTGTTCATCACCAAGCTGGACGTGCTGACCGGCCTGGATAAGATCCCGGTCTGCGTGGCTTACGATGTTGACGGTGTGCGCCACGACGAGATGCCGATGACTCAGACCGAGTTCCACCACGCTAAGCCGATTTTCGAGTACTACGACGGCTGGACCGAGAACATTTCGGATGCGAAGAGCCTGGATGAGCTGCCCGAGAATGCCCGCAAGTACGTGCTGAAGCTGGAAGAGATTTCTGGCTGCCGTATTTCCGCGATTGGTGTGGGCCCGGACCGCGACCAGACCATTGTGGTTCGCGACCTCATCAACGAAGACTAAAAACTGACGAGAAGGACCCCTGGTGAGGCTTTGAATGCCTCATCGGGGGTCCTTTTAGCTGCGATAATTTGTAACATACTGTCTTATTTAGGGCACTATTTTGAATTAGTGTCATTCTGACGTTGATAAATGCTTATAGTAATGAGTAGACTTTTCTGTAGTCAGGGTTAAATAATTATCTAATATGAGGTTTATCTTTAAATGAATAAATCCAAAAACCATAAATATGGATAAAATTTATTTCGCGTGAGTGATAAGATTAAATCATCCAAGATATACCGCATCGGTATACAGGATTTAAGTGCTAATGCGTCATAAAATACTTATGCGCTGGATGCATTTAATATTCTCACTCAACACGATTGGAGACAGCGATGTCTGCATTATCGCGCCGCTCAATGATTGCTGGCGCCGCATTGTCAGTTCCGTTTGCCTCAGCAATGGTATATGCTGATGCGCATGCTGATGAAGTTCAAGGTGGAATTACTCCGCAAAATCACACGAAAAACTACATTAATCTCCTGAGTAATCCGCAGGTGAAAGCTGATGGGTCTCAAGATTGTACTCAGGCCATTAATGATGCAGTAAGGACTTTGGCTTCAGCTGGAGGTGGAGCTCTAGAAATTCCTGCTGGAAAGTACAGGGTCAGTGCTCCTTTTATTCAGCTACTTGACCGGGTTGAAATCTTTGGGCATGGTAAGGCCACACAGATTATTGCTCATCCTGGCGGTGACCTAGTGCAGAAGGACGAAGACGAAGCGGAGTGTGTTGGTGTTTTCCACGTTGGATCTTACCTTGTTGCTGGACCGGAAAAGCCAAAGCCAGGTGATAAGGGGGCCAATCAGTGGTTCTCTGAGGCCCCTATGCGTTTTGGGGTTCGTGATTTAGTTATTCGTACGAATGCTGATAATGTCCGTCTAAATCGGGATGACCCTTATAGTCGGGCTCGGCACACTCCCATTATGAAGGGTGTGGCGGGAGTTATTTTGCATACGTACTATGCAAATAAAAACTATCGGCCTGAGCCTGAAGCAGTTGCAACACTAGAGAACCTTGAAATCTGGGATACAGATATGGGAGTTGCTATTTTGGGTCTCCATGACCGTGCGATGAAGGTCCATGACATTCGCGTGCGTATGACATGGAGGCAGGGATTCCTTGTGGGTAAACCTATTGGTCATAAGGCAATTAATGTGGATGGTATCGGTGCAGCTGATAATAAGTTCAGTATGTTGGATGTATCCGATGCCAACAAGTGTGGCAGGAATTATGCCGGCATTGAGGTCTACGCTTCGCAGTGTAAGTTTTCACAGTCAACGAGTTGGTATAACCACCGGTATTCGTCTGGAGAATCGCTGTATCAGTCGCGCCAGGAGGGGAAGCCACATTACGCATATGCAGGTAAGGCTGGTGCAGGCTGGTATGTTGCGGCAAGTCGTAATATGTTTATCGGATGCACTGCTCAAGAAAATGGGGGTCATGGCTGGGTAAGTGATTTTGAGCGTAATATCTTTGATGGTTGCATTGGCGAATCGTCCAGCTACTTCGATACAGTTCATGGTCAAGCTCAAAATAATCAAGCAGCCAATTGGTACATTAGCAATTGGTCGCATGAATGTAAGTTCATCGCTCCACGTTCCGATAATCCTCATAAGGTAGGTGATGGTGCTGTAAAAGCGGAGAAAGATGTACGTGCTGCACGGTGGGGCTTCTACTTTGAGCAAAATTGTAGGGATATTGTGGTAGTTGGTGGTGATGCCTACGATGAGCATCGTAAGAAGCATCCAGATAATTACTCATGGAAAGTTCACTTTGGCCCGTGGCGTGCAGGGTATATGGATGTCACGATTAATAACTTTGTTATGCGGTATGGAATGTATGACATTGAAGAAGAATCCAAGAAAAACCGGAAATATTTTGACAAAAATTCTAATTACAGTCGCGGTATTTATGAATCTAATTCTGTGGAATTTTAAATAAAAATTTGGGGCTCTATATCAATATCAGTATTGATATAGAGCCCCAAAATATTCTATAAGATTCCCATCAAATCCAATCTGTAGAGGGTATATAGAATATCTGAAAAAGTAACTTCATCATTATCGATATACCCACAGCTCATGTTTGGTGAACCATACCAGCTACGTGCCTTGTGCATGTCGCTATTTTCTTTAACGCAATGTGCGTATTCTTCGGGGATGGGGGTAAGGTTGACCGTCGGCTTACCGTGCATTCGATAAAGGAAAATGAGCGCAGTATCAATGTATGCGGTGGCGTCGTAATGGAACTTTCCGTCTCCCCATCCGCTGCTGATACCTTCACGAGTAGCCCAGATAGCAATAGGGTAGTGCGGGTCATTGACCGAGATATCGCTGTACGGTGAAGTAGCAGGAAGGTCCTTAACCACGGGCCTGCCCTTCACATGGTACAGAAACTCAAGAAGCTGCCCACGAGTCATCGCAGGCTGGGGAGCATTCTTATTCTTCTGAAGATAAAGACGGCGGCCGTGAGTAATAAGTCCAGTGCACTCCGCCCAAGCGATCACCTTATCCTGATAATCACCCGGGGTATTGTACTCAGACTCATTAATGCAGGTGACTTCCAGTTCATCACCCGGAAAAGGAGAAAAAGTCTTAGGGTGTAATTGCGCCGCAGAAGCAGGCGCCACCGCAGACAACAAGAGAGAGGCAGCGGCAAAAGTACACGCCGCCCCCTTCACAAACGGTTTCAACAGCATCGTTGACTCCTCAAAAGAAAATAGTGGTTGGTTCTAAGACAATCACAGTCTTATTAACTAGAAGTTTAGACTTTATTAGTTCTCAAGGGAAGGTTGAAACTCTATAACCCCCAGATATCTTAAAAAGAAAATCCAAGACTCACCACAACACCCCAGCCCCCAGCGCCTCCGAACCTGCACATGTGACCAGGCGGGGCGTGTGCCGTATGCTGGAAAGAGCGCCCACACACGTGGCGCCAAAGCGTTCAGAGGAGGAGAACGATGACCTACATTACCGGAGCCATCTACCCCAGCGGCGACCGCATCCGCGTAGGCACACCCGAAGAAGAAACCCTCAACGCCTACCAGCAGCCCAACACCGCCGTAGCCCTCGGATACGCCAACGCCAACATCCACGAACTACACGCCCTGCAAGAAACCTTCAACCTGCACGAACTCGCCATCGAAGACGCCGGACGAGGCCACCAGCGCGCCAAACTAGAACGATACGGCGACTCCCTCTTCACCGTCATCCGCCCCGCCATCTACCTAGACAAAGAAGAAGAAGTGCGCCTCAGCGAACTGCACCTCTTCACCGGCCCCCGCTACACCCTCGCACTCGTCCGCGACGAACAACGCAGCAACCAGCGCATCAACGACCAGTTCAACCTGCTCTACGCCACCCCCGACGCATCCCCCGCCCGACTGCTGCACCGCATCCTCGACAGCACCGTCGACGGGTACGCACCCGTGCTCGATGGCCTCGAAAACGACAGCGACGAAATCGAAGACATCCTCTTCTCCCACAGCGAGCGGCGCGACGCCAACTCCCTCGCACGGCGCATCTACGAACTGCTCAACCAGGTCATCGACTTCCAGCGTGCCTGCCGACCCCTCGAATCCATGATCGGCCGCATCATCGAAGGGATGCGCACCGGCGCGCTCGACCCCTCACCCTACCCGGGCGTATCCGACGAAGAAAAGAACGAAGAAGCGGTCGAGCTCGCCCGGCAGTTCCGCAACGTGCTCGACCACGTAACCCAAACAAAAGAACGCCTCGAAGACCTTCGCAGCTCCCTCGAAAACGCACTGCGCGTACACGACACCCTGCTCGGTCAGCAGCAGAACGACGACACCAAGAGAATCTCCGCCTACGCGGCGCTACTCATGGTGCCCACCATCGTTGGCTCCGTGTACGGCATGAACTTTGAGGTCATGCCTGAACTCAAATGGGAGTTCGGCTACCCCGCCGCGCTGCTACTCATGGTGGGTTCCTGCCTGCTTCTCTACTGGTTCTTCAAGAAGAATAAATGGCTCTGATATGCGCGTATGCCGCATAAGGCATACACGATATACCTTATGCGGCGCGGTCGTACTGGGCACGCATTGCGCGGCGGCAATCACGACGCTCACGCTTGAACTTCTTACACACAGCCTCCGAATCGGCAAACATGTAGAAGTCCTCCGGCTCAGCCGACAGACCCAAAGTCGACAGCTCAACCAGCGACAGCATCGCGTAGAACATCTCGCGGCGCAGCTCAAAATTGCAGGCACCCGGAGCGGACTCCACCGCAAACACGCCGCCGGTGCACTCCAGCGCGCGCATCGCCCAGTGCTGAGTCCACAGGTCACCATTGACCGGGCTCACGCCCAGACGAGTCAACGCCAAGCCGGTACCCTGCACACGCTCAAAGCGCAGGCACATCTCCAGGTCCTTCTCCAGGGGGAACACGAACAGCAGAGCGTTCTGTGCCGCCGCACGCAGCTCAGTCAAGTTCGCCTCGTAACCGGAAGCACCCTGAGTCAGGTGACGCATCACGCGGCCCATCGTCGAAGACGCCGGCGCGGTGCGGAAGCACGAACCGTCAGCTACCAGCTGCTCCAGAACGCCGCGGAGCTCCTCCACGTTGAAACGCTCCATACGGACGATGGTGCCCGCCTGCATCAGCAGGTTGAACTCTGCATCACGGCACAGCTGCTCATCGGCGGTGCAGGAAATCTCTGCGTTTGCGTACTGGCTCTCGTGAGTGGTGTTGTCCATGACCGTTCCTTCCGTAGATGCTGAATCAACCTAGCGGCAACACCGCAGGAGACGGTGTGCCCGGTCGGAAGGATCGTCCCTTCCAACACCTACACTCTATGAGCGACCCCTGACACGATAAGCAGTTTTTAATCTACCCCGGGGTAAAACTGGGAAAATTCTGAAAAATTCTGAAACCACCCGTGAAACCCAGCGAAGCCGCCCGTGAAACCTAGCGAAACCCCGTGAAACAGAGAAAACCGGGTGCCCCCAGTTGGGAACACCCGGTCACTCATACGGAATAAGACGGCGCAACTAGCGCTGACGGTGCAGCAACCACAGCATGTACACGCCACCCAACGCGCCCGTCACCAGACCCACCGGAATCTGGAACGGCGCCAACGCACGAGCCGACACAAAATCAGCCAGCACCAAAATCACCGAACCCAACAGCGCCGAATGCCACATCGCCATACCCGGAGTGTTCCACAGGCGGCGCGCAATCTGCGGGGCAACCAGCGCCAAGAAACCAATTGGGCCCGCAACAGAAATCGCCACAGCCACCAGGAGCACGGCAGCCGCCACCAGCAGGTTCACGGTCCTCTTCACCGGCAGGCCCAAACCCGCCGCCAAATCGTCGCCGAGCTCCAAGACGCGCAGGCGATGCGTCAGCATCAGCACCAGCGGAATCGCCACCAGCAGCAGCACCGCCTGCACCGACACCTGATTCCACGACAGCGCATTTAGCGAACCGTGTTGCCAGGTCTTCGCCGCCTCCGCCTTCTCCAAATCACCGCGTGTGATTAGGTAATCGTTCACTGAACTGAGCATCGCACTCACCGCAATACCGATTAGCACCATCTTCTGACCCATCGTCGCGCCACCGCGCGCACCCGCCAGAAGCATCACCACAGCCGCCGTCGCAAAACCGCCAATAATAGCGCCCATGCCCATACCCACGCCGGTAGAACTCAACGACCCAATCAGCACCACAGACAGGGCACCGGTCGCCGAACCCACCGTGAAGCCGATAATATCCGGCGAACCCAGAGCATTACGCGAAACTGACTGAAAAATAGCGCCCGACAAGCCCAAAGCCGCACCAACCACCACGGCGGCAAGCATACGCGGCAGACGCTGATTCAACACCAGCTGACGCTCAATCTCCGTGCCCTCACCCTGAAAAATCAGGCGAAACACCTGATCAGGGCTCATCTGATAACTACCAAACACCAGGGAGGCGACCGCCGCCACCATAAGCACCGCCACCACCAGCAGGGTACGCGGAATAGGGGTGCGGTAACGCCCCGGGATACGCACAGACCCGGCTACAGAACGAGACACAACGCTCACAATAAAACCTCTCAGAAACCGGGACCTACGAACCAAACGCGCCAGATGAACCAGACGAACCACGCGCAACAGGGCGCTGAGCACGATGCGGACCGTGCTCCGACACATGAGCTGGACCCGATTCATCGTGCGCCTGCGCCTTCGCACCCATGCGGCCCTTCTTCGCACCGCGCGCACCCGTACTCAATCGCAGCACCAGAACCATTAGCACCGGGGCACCAATAAAGGCGGTCACAATACCCACCTCAAGCTCACTGGGCATGACCAGAACGCGACCCAAAATATCGGAGGCAAGTACCAGCACCGGGCCGTACACCAGCGACAGCGGCAGCACACGCGCAATATCGGAACCCACCAGCAGACGCACCACATGCGGCACGACCAGGCCCACAAAACCAATCGGGCCCGCAACCGCAGTCGCCGCACCACACAGCGCCATAATCGCAATAATCGTCGCGCCACGGACCATTGTCACCGGCACACCCAGGCCGGCTGCCGCATCCTCACCGAGTGCCAGGGCACGCAGAGGACCGATCAGCATAAACGACAGCACCAAACCCAACGCAACAAAGGGCAGCGCAGACAGCACCTGCTCAAAGGTGCGGTTCTCCAGCGAACCCACCACCCAGAAACGGTGCGAATCAAAAGCCTTCGAATTAAACATCGTGATAATGCCGGTAATCGTGCCCAGGCAAGCGTTCACCGCCACACCCGTCAGCACCAGACGCGCCGTCGAATCCAGGTTCTGCTTAGAATCCACCAGACCCATGACGAACACCAGCGCCGCCGCTAGACCCGAACCCAGTAGAGCCAGCCACAGCTGAACGAACGGGGAGGACACCCCAAAAACGCCCACACCCACCACTACGGAGGCGGCAGCACCCGAGTTCACACCCAGCAGACCCGGCTCAGCCAGCGGGTTACGGCTCAACGCCTGCATGAGCACACCCGACACCGCCAACGCGGCACCCACCAGCAACGCCGCGGCGGTACGCGGGGCACGCTTCGCCCAAATCAGCTTCGACTCAATAGTGTTCGCCTCCGGGTGGAGGAAACCGTCAATGGAGCGATCCAGGGGGAACATGCGCGAACCCACCGCAAACGACAGGGCGCAAAGCAGCACCAGCAGAACGCCGCCAATAATGAGCGCAACCGCCAGACGCGAGATAGACTTGCCGCCCTGACCGCCCGAGGAGGCGCCAGATACGGCGTCCGAAGAAGCGGAGAGGGCACGAATTTTCGCCAGGGAAGCAGCGCTGACGGTGGAGCCTTCGCTGACGGCGGGTCCGGAAGAGGTGGTGGTCTGTGGTGTCATAGGCTTTGGAGGTGGTGGGGGAGCGGTGCGCTCCCGTGCGGACGGAGGATGCTTAACGTATCAATAGATGAGTATTAAGTATCGCATATGCATATATGAGGTTATCCTAATAATATGGCAAATATGACGAACAAGATCACCCGCCGCTCCTTCGGCGCACTCGCACTCGGTTCCTTCGGTGCCCTTGCCCTGGCGGCTTGCGGCTCCTCCAATACTTCCGGCTCTTCCTCCGCGTCTGCTTCTGCGACCGGTAAGAAGGTTGCACCCTCCGCCCTGCCCTCCGGCATGGGCACCACCACCGTTGACGGCGAATTCCCCCGCACCGTCAAGCACTTCCGCGGTGAAACCACCATCAAATCCGCACCCTCCAAGGTCGTGATTCTCTCCACCGGTCAGCTCGACGGCGTGCTCTCCCTGGGCATCGTACCCGTCGGCGCGGCAACCGCCGGTGACGCCGACCTAGTCCCCACCTACCTGAAGACCAAGTTCTCCAATAAGTCCGCAGAGCTCGACAAGATTGCCAAGGTCGGCAAGCGCACCGACCCGGACGTTGAGGCCATCGCAAACCTCAAGCCCGACCTGATCCTCATCAACAACACCAACAAGAAGGGCGAGCTGTACGAGTCCCTCGCGAAAATCGCGCCGACCGTGGTCACCGAGGGCACCGGCATCAACTGGAAGCAGGACTTCCTGCTGATTGCCGCCGCGCTGGGCACCACCGAGAAGGCTGAGAAGCTCATGGAGGAGTACACCTCCAAGGCGAAGTCGGTCGGTCAGAAGGCTGGCAGCGAGAAGACTTTCTCCTTCCTGTACACTTCCGCTGACCGCACCCGCATCTTCGCGAAGTCCTCGTTCGTGGGCTCCATCTGCGCGGATGCGTCCCTGGCACGTCCCGCAGCTGCGCAGGTTGAGAAGACCTCCATCGACTTGAGCTCCGAGCAGCTCGACCAGGCTGACGGCGACTACCTGTTCTACGGTGTGCAGGGCGGCGATGAATCCAAGCTGACCGGTGAGGCACTGTGGAGCACCCTCAAGGCTGTCACCGAGAAGCACGCGCACAGCGTGGATTCTGACATGTTCTTCCTGAACGCTGGCCCGGCTGCCGCGCTTGGTGTTCTGGAGACCATCGAGAAGGCTCTCTAAAGGTTCTAGCCTCTCGTAGAGATTCGCCGGGAAGCCCCGCATTCTTACCTCTCATGCCCGCGCATGAGGGCGAGGAGGCGGGGCTTTCTGCACGCTTGGCATCTGCTTTCGCACCTGATTGTCGCCGCCGGATGCACTCGTGACCGGAATTGGTGCGCGCCCGCCGGAAATAGGGTCTAATGGGGGTAGAAGGCGCCGCGGTACCGTTGCCTCACGCCTTCACACGGAACATTTCACACCGATTAATTCACCGACGAAACGAGTACATCATGCCGATGAATAACCCCTCCGAAGAGACCCTGGCGCAGGCACGCAGCGTCATTGACGCGCTCAACGAGCGTGGCGCGCGTAAGCAGGCGATTCGACTGAAGGTAAGCAGCCCGGACGCGCCGCTGCCGCAGACCGCCTCCAAGTTTGGTGGCCGCCCGTACTTGCCCGCTGGCGAGTCTGCGCCGACCAATGAGAAGGGCGAACCGCTGGGCATGATCGCGCAGATTAACTGCGCCGACCTGCCCGAAAACGATATTTACCCGGCGACCGGCATGCTGCAGTTCTGGATCGACCCGAACGACGAAGAATGCATGTGGGGGTACGACTACGAGAACCCGCTTTCGCAGAAGAATCACCGTGTTGTCTACTACGAGACGCTGGATGAACCGAACCCGGATGTGCAGTTCCCGGTTCCATTCCCGATCATCGACTGGGGTGATTACGGCTGGCCTTTGGGACCTGAGGGCATGGATGTTTCTGAGGCAACCACCGAGTACGCACTTGCCTTCGAGACCTGGGAACAGAGCTTCCTGGACGGTGGCCTCGAAATCTACGACCAGTTCGCTGACGCCTGGGACGAGATGTACCCGGACCAGAAGCTTCCCGAGAACCCGAACGCACGCGATAACGCCTCCTACAACCTGCTGGAGCCCTTCGAATCGGATGAGAGGGATTACTCGTATATTGGCGGCTACCCTTCGTTCGCGCAGGGTGACCCGCGCGATGAGTTTGAGGAGCTGCGCGGCCACTCGGTGAACCTGCTGACTATCGAGTCGGAGTGGGGCGAGGATGCTGAGGAGGGCGTGTACGTGATGTGGGGTGACGCTGGTGCGGCGAACTGGCTGATTACCCCGGAGGCGCTTGCCGCCCGCGATTTCTCGCAGGTCGTCTTTGAGTGGGCTTGCGGCTAAAGACTGCGCTACTTTCACATCATCAATGAGGAGATTCTAAGATGCTCGACAACAAACCGTTCAAGGACATTGAAAAGCAGGTGAAGCACGTTATCGACCTGCTCAACCAGGAGGGAGCTCGCAAGAAGGCTATCGCTCTGAAGCCCTTCGTACCCGATGAGCCGCTGCCGCAGACCGCATCCAAGTTTGGCGGCCGCCCGTACCTGCCCGCCGGCGAGTCCGCACCGACCAATGAGGCGGGCGAACCGCTGGGCATGATTGCGCAGATTAACTGCGCTGACCTGCCCGAGAATGACATTTACCCGGCAACCGGTATGTTGCAGTTCTGGATTAACCCCAACGACGAAGAGTGCATGTGGGGTTACGACTACGAGAACCCGCTCTCTCAGAAGAATCACCGCGTCGTCTACTACGAGACGTTGGGCGAACCGAACCCGGACGCCCCGTTCCCGAACGTGGACTGGGACGAGGGCGGCTGGCCCATCGGCGGTTTCGACTGTGAGAGCGGCCCGCTCGAGATTGAGTACGGCATGACCTTTGAGGTGCGCGAGCAGGGTGTAACCGCCTCCGGCTACGACTACTACGACGTTTTTGGCGCGAAGTGGGATGAAACCTACCCGGAGGAGAAGCTACCCGAGGCGCACGAGAACCCGTACAGGAACCAGCCGCGCCGCGAGGCCATCTACGAGCTGACGGAGCCTTTCGAATCGGATGAAGAGTACTCCCACATGGGCGGATACCCGTACTTCGTGCAGAACGACCCGCGCGATGAGTTTAAGGAGCTGCGCGGCCACACGGTGAATCTGCTGACTATCGTCTCTGAGTCGGAGAATGAGGAGAACGAAGACGAGGAGATTGAAATCATGTGGGGTGACGCCGGTTCTGGAAACTGGCTGATTACTCCGGAGGCGCTTGCTGCCCGCGACTTCTCGCAGGTCGTCTTTGAATGGGCTTGCGGCTAAGAAGGTCTTAGCTGAATAGCCGCAGGGGAGGGAAATAGAGAATAACCGCTCTATTTCCCTCCCCTTTTGCGTGCCCGTACTACGGCGATGCTTAGGCAGCGCGATACTTACGGTTTTTGCTACGTGGCGGAGCTGTAGCGACAATCAGCTTTGCCTCCACAAGACGGCGCAGGTCATTCGTAATGGACGTACGTGAAGCGCCCCGACCCCAATGTTCCTGGATGTACGCGATGGAAGCCGCCTCGCCCTGCGCACGCAGGCCGCGCACAATACCGGCCTGGCGTTCGCTGAGGCCGTCAAGCGACGCGTCGGTGCCCGAAGGTTTGGTGGTGGTGCCGTCTGAATGTGTGCCCTTGGAGCGGGCAACTCGCTGGGGCTGATCTTCAGGTGCGGTCTTCTGCTCCTTGAAAGACACACCCTGCGGAGGCTGCATCAGAGTGACCTGCACGTAAAGCAAACGGTCAGCAAACTGGGGAGCGGGCAGGCCCGCCTCCTTCAATGCGCGCAGAACCGTGGGAATACCGGAAGCCCTATTCTCTGCAATCAAGCGCCCCGTCCCCGGGTCGGGTAGGTCAGTCAGAATGCTCGCCAAGTAGCTGTTGCGGGTTGAAGAAACACCGGGCTGACCAAAATCTCGGATAGTCACGGCACCGTAAATACCGCCCGGGCTACGCACCACCAAGCGGTTGGTGTAGAGCTCAACCTGCACCTGCGAGCCGCGCGCACCCGGCGAGTAATCGCGGTGCATGAGGGCGTTAACCAAGAGCTCACGGATAGCCTCCAGCGGATACTCGTAGCGCTCAACCCGCCCGATACCGCTGCTGTTGAGACCCTCCATCGTGGACGTTTTGCGCATATTGCGAACCAAAACGCCCATCGCTTCATCCAGCATGGAGGGGATAGGCCCGGTACAGCTGTGATTGTCTAGAAAACGTCGACCATCCTCGGTGACCTCACCCAGTTCTTCACCCGGAAGAACAACAACGCTCATCATCAGCTGCGGGAAGAACGCCTGCGGGTATGAGCCCATGGCGAGAAGCGCCCCAAGAGTGGGCACTTCTCGACCCTCAGAATCGATGCGGAGAATGCGCGCCTGCAGAAGAACCTCACGGTCAGAAAGCGCGGCAAAAACGCGAGGCTGTTCCTCGCGGAGGCGCGCGACGTAGGCGCTGACGAGGGTGGGGGAGAGGTCCTTGAAGCTTGCCTCGCTGACAAGTTCTTCGTCGTAGCGGGGCTGGCTGCGGTTCTCTAGGATGCGGTCAATCTCGTACTTGGTGAGGCGAATATCCGCCTCACCAACACGCTGGTAGGAGCCGTTGTACATGCCGTGTGCTTCGATGTAGTAGGGCTTCTGCGTCGGGTCGCCGGGGAGTACGTCGATGCGCACGATACGGTGCTGCTCGTCTGCCGCCTCAATTTGAATATCTACCGGGGGTCGAGGCGTGATCTTGGAACGGATTGCCTCAACGGATGCGTCGTGGACTGCCTGTGCGTTGAAACCTTCAACCGGTTGCAGACCTTCTGCCGGGTCGGTCAGGCCAAGAAGAATGGTGCCACCGTCGCCGTTAGCGAAGGCGCTAACGGTTTCAAGAACGGACTTGGGGAACCCGCCAGCTGCAGCTTTGACTTCTACTCGCCCGTTTTCAGCCTGGCTACGGCGTAGGTTTTCGATGAGTTCGGCGGTGTTTGTTTCCATGCATGCTCCCGATGGCTACTTCTTGGTGAACGTTATAGCAACGTCATAACAGCATCATAACAATTTCTGTTATGAAGTTGTTATCATCCTGCGATGATGTTGTTATGATGGGATATTTTCCTCGCGTCTTGAACCTTGAAAACCCCGAAATTACAGGCTAAAACCGGGTATTTTGCCGGCGCTGATTGAGCGTGCATCATAACAGCCGTCATAACAACTTCTGTTATGACGGCTGATATGACGCCCCGCTAAGACCCGTACGGCAGTCCCCGCTCACCAAAAACCGCCCGTCATAATCCGCAATAAACGACATATAGGTACCCGCACTTGGTGCACCCCGCCGCCGGTGGCACAGTATAAAGTCGAGCCACTATCGACTCCCCGCACACAGGCGGGCAGATACACCAGGAGCAAACCAATGGCTGAACACACTTTCGGCTTCCGCACCCGCGCACTACACGCGGGCGGCACCCCCGACGCTGAACACGGTGCCCGCGCGGTCCCCATCTACCAGACTTCCTCCTTCGTCTTCAAAGACGCTGACGACGCCGCGAACCTCTTCTCTCTGCAGAAGTACGGCAACATCTACTCGCGCCTGTCCAACCCGACCGTCGCCGCGCTGGAGGAGCGCATCGCCTCCCTCGAAGGCGGCATCGGTGCGGTAGCGACCGCATCCGGCATGGCTGCCGAGTTCATCACCTTCGCGGCTCTGTGCCAGCAGGGCGACCACATTGTGGCATCTTCCCAGCTGTACGGCGGCACCGTCACCCAGCTGGACGTGTCTCTGCGCCGCTTCGGCATTGAGACCACCTTCGTGCCCGGCACCGACCCCGCCGACTACAAGGCGGCCCTGACCGAGAACACCAAGGCGATCTACACCGAGATCGTGGCGAACCCCTCCGGTGAGGTTGCCGACCTGGAAGGCCTCGCAGAGGTCGCCCACGAGGCGGGCATCCCCCTGGTCGTGGACGCAACCCTGTCCACCCCCTACCTGATCCGCCCCATCGAGCACGGCGCGGACATCGTCATTCACTCGGTCACCAAGTTCCTGGGAGGTCACGGCACCACCCTCGGCGGTATCGTCGTCGAGTCCGGTCGTTTCAACTGGGGTAACGGCAACTTCTCGTCCATGACCGAGCCGGTTCCCTCCTACAACGGCGTGTCCTGGTGGGGTAACTTCGGTGAGTTCGGTTTCCTGACTAAGCTGCGTTCTGAGCAGCTGCGTGACTTCGGTCCGTCGCTGAGCCCGCAGTCCGCGTTCAACCTGCTGCAGGGTGTTGAGACCCTGCCGCAGCGCATGGATGCGCACCTCGCCAACGCTAAGCAGGTCGTCAACTGGCTGGTTGAGGACGAGCGTATCGCCTACGTGAACTACGCTGGCCTGGAAGACCACCCGCACTACGAGCGTGCGAAGAAGCTGCTGCCGCTGGGTGTTGGTTCCGTGTTCTCCTTCGGTGTGAAGGCGACCGAGAAGGCTTCCGGCCGTCTGGTTGGTGGCGAGTTCATTGGTGCGCTGCAGCTGGCAAGCCACCTGGCGAACATTGGTGACGCCCGCACCCTGGTTCTGCACCCGGGTTCGACCACTCACCAGCAGCTGACCGCTGAGCAGCTTAAAGCTGGCGGTGTCGGTGAGGACCTGATCCGTATCTCGGTGGGTCTGGAAGACGTCGAAGACATCATTTGGGACCTGGACCAGGCGCTGACTTACGCGACTGGCCTGAACCACGCCGGTGAGCGTGTGGGCGAGTCCAGTGCAGACAAGATTGTGGAGGCTGAGGAGGCGGTTGCCGCCGCTAAGGCCGCCGAGGACGCTGCCGCCGCTGAGGCTGCTGCTGGCGCATCCTGCTCCCTGCCTACTACCACTCAGGAGGAGAAGTAATGACTGAGAAGCGTACCTGGGTGGGTCCTTCCGCCCCTGAGCGTCTGAACATTCTGCGTAATACCCGCACCATCGCGATTGTGGGTATGAGCGATAAGATTTCGCGTGCCTCCTACTTCGTGGCGACGTACCTGCAGTCGGCGTCGCCGTACAAGCTATACTTTGTGAACCCGATTCTGGCGGCAAAGGGCAAGCTTGTGCTGGGTCAGCCGGTGTACCCGTCGCTGCAGGACCTGCCGGAGGTTCCGGATCTGGTGGAGATTTTCCGCCGTAATGAGGACCTGCCGGGCGTGGTTCAGGAGGCTGTGGACCTGGGCGCGAAGACCGTCTGGATGCAGCTGGGCTCCTGGAGCGAGGAGGCTGCCGCGATTGGTGAGGCTGCCGGCCTGAACGTGGTGATGGATAAGTGCGTGAAGATTGAGCACGCGCGTTTCCACGGTGGCCTGCACCTGGCTGGTTTCAATACGGGCGTGATTTCTTCGAAGCGTCAGGTGCTGTCGAAGTAGCCTGTGCTGTATAAGCCGCGGCTGTGGCTTGTAATTACAAAAATTAGGCGCTTGCAAGCGTTTGAACGGAAGGGGCGTACCCGGGGTGATTCCCGGGTGCGCCCCTCCTTCTTTGATGCTGACGCAGTGATATAAGCAACCATAAGATGACCAGGGAAAATGCCCAGATTCCTTGAGAGCGTGTAGCTCCAATGTTATTGTTGTAGTAACAGTCCCCCCTCCGCCTCTGATTCAAGCGCATCTCGAGGGGGTCCTTTTTTATGTTCGGTTCTACGGCGAGCCGAGTAAGGAGAGCAGTGGTTTTGCCCAAGGAATCGTGCGTATTTCTGCCTTCAATAGAGGACCAGAGGAAATACCTTATTGCCAAGGGTTACTTTCCTCAGGGAACGACCCTGAGCGATGATGACCGAGATATGCTTGCATGCTCTAATTTCCACTACCTTCTGGGATACTTTCGTAATTACAACAAATACAAGAGCGAAGGGCTTCTACCCGAAAACCCAGGCATCTCGGATGTTTTAGATATTGTGCGCATGGATGTGGAGGTCTCTTCCCTCCTGTACGGGTACATGAGGCAGAGCGAACAAGCGATTCGAGCTGCATGGGTGGACGTATTCTGCGCTTATCGTAGCCCCCATGAGTACCTCAACCCGAATGCATATATCTGCATGAATCAGGACAGGTCAGTAGATGCGCTCATCAAAGATATGATGCGGCATATCCTGCGATACCGTGAACCGTATGTTCGTGAGCGTGTTGAGGAGTGGTGGAAATCCTGCGCTAAAAGTTCCTCTAAAAACCCCTCTGAAAACTTGGACGACTGGGAAGACGTTGAGGAGCTTCGAGAGATGATGCAGAAAGAGCTTCCCCTGTGGTCTGTTGTTGATTCGTTTTCTTTGGGACTTCTCTCTCATGCAGTGGTCCAAAGTTATGCATCAGAAACCTCTGCTGACTCTGGAGATCCTGAAAAGATGTTGCTCTACAAAAAGACAGCAGAGCGTATGGGGGTGAACCATAAGCACTTTGAGGGCCGTCTTAGGTCTCTGACCACTCTGAGAAACCGCGTAGCTCATGGTTCTCGCCTCTGGATGATGCCGACGACCGACACCCCTGCAAAGCCTAAAATTTTTGCCAAGGACCTTCGCAATGCGGACCCGAAGGGTATGTTGGTCAGCTTCGCTAACGTCGCCCTTTTGCAGGGAAACACCCGTCGTCAGAGGGAGGCGTGGAAAGCGATAAAAGCTTTAGTGGAGCAGAATGAGAGCTACTGCGTTGGCGTAGGTTCGCAGAAAATCTTCTAAAACAGCGACAGTCCTGCAGCTACCTCGCATTATGATGCTGGCGTTCTCATGGGGCTAAGAGAGAGGCGTACCCGGGGTGATTCCCGGGTCCGCCCCTCCTTCTATGCCCGGTGTAATACCCGTGTAATGCCCGGCAGGGCATCCGGCGCGTTTAGGCGAGATTGAGGGCGCAACATCGCCCCTAGTGGAGGGCAGTTCAGCTTTAAGGTAAACCTACCCTTATGTTCTGGGGTGCTGAGCCGGTATCCTAGTGTGGAGCCCGGCGGCCGGTACTCAGCACACACGCGTACCGACCGCCGGGTCTTTTCACGCGCGAAATATGACGAAATATATGTCTAAAATGTCGAAATATAACGCCGTTTTTTAGTCATAAAAAGTCACTCGGTCACAGAAAAGAAAAAACTAGTCAGCTCCCAAAAAGAGTTCTAAGCTAGCAATATATTTATCCCCCGCATTTTATGCATAACCTTAGCCGAGGACAGCATGACCGGATTTACGACGAAGGCAATTCACACTACGGACCGCGACAACCCGTACGGCTCCATCCTGCCTCCGATCTACACGACCACCACCTACGCCCAGCCCTGTGACGGCACCGAAGGCCCCTACGACTACCAGCGCGGCGGCAACCCCACCCGCGCGGCCCTCGAAACCACGCTCGCAACCCTCGAAGGCGCCAAGCACGCCTTCGCCTACCCCTCCGGAATGGGTGCCACCGCTGCCGCCCTCGGTATCCTCAAGGAAGGCGAGACCCTGCTGCTGGGCATGCCCTCCTACGGCGGCACCTACCGCTTCGCGACCATCGAGCTGCCCGCCCGCGGCGTCAAGACCCGCTTCATCGGCGACTTCACGGCCCTCACCGACGAGGACTTCGCCGACAACGTGACCATGGTGTTCCTGGAGAGCCCCTCCAACCCGCTATTGCGCGTGAGTGACATCGCCGCCATCGCCGAGATAGCGCACCGCAACGGCGCAATCGTGGTCGTCGACAACACCTTCATGACCCCGCTGCTGCAGAAGCCCCTCGACCTGGGCGCAGACATCAGCGTGCAGTCCGCCACCAAGTACCTGGGCGGTCACGCCGACCTACTCGGAGGCGTCGCCGCAACCAACGATGACGCGCTCGCCGAGCGCCTCTGGCACCTGCAGATGATTACCGGCGCAATGCTTTCGCCCACCGACTCCTACCGCCTGCTGCAGGAGGTCAAGACCCTCAAGCTGCGCCTGACTCAGCAGCAGAAGAACACCATCGAGGTCATCAACTACCTGGAGGCGCACCCCGCCGTGAAGCGCGTGCTCTACGCGGGTTCGCACAGCGAGTATGAGGCGCAGGTGCACGCCCGCCAGGCGAACGGCCTGGGCGCGCTCATCTCCATGGAGCTGGTGGACGGCGCAGACCTGCCCGCCTTCCTCGAAGCCCTGAAGATTTTCACCCACGCGGTGAGCCTGGGCGGTATCGAGTCGCTGGTGGTTCGTCCCGCGCTCATGGTGCAGGCCGCCTACACGCAGGCGCACCGCGACGAATACGGCGTGAGCGACAACCTCATCCGCCTGGCCATTGGCATCGAGGAGATTGAGGACATTATCGAGGATTTGGAGCGCGGCCTGACCGCGGCCCTGGCGCATCAGGCATAGTCCCTGAACATGAGGCACCGCACGACCGTATCGCGTGATTCGAGGTGCCCCAAATACGCGGTGTAATGTCACCCATAATAATTACTCAAAATACCCGGATTAACGTATTTCTTTCAACGTAAAAGAATGTTTTTAATGCGGGTATTTTGTGTACCCTCACCGCATTTTTATATGACGTTGCGTGAACATATTAACCCCCGTGAAGTTTAGCTAGAACGGCATAAAAAATGCGGGTAGGGTAAATCTCAGATACACGACGACACACACAGCTACACCCGCGTTCGGGGTAGCCCGAACAGAGGAGAACCACCATGAGCCAACAGAACCAGCTCGAACCGACCGGTTTCACGACCCGCACCATCCACGCCGTGCACGATGCCCGCTACGATGCGTCCGTGCCGCCGGTCTACCTGGCGAGCACTTTCGGTACCGCAGGTGAGGACACCACCTACATGTACCAGCGCGGCGCGAACCCCACCCGCGATAACCTGCAGGCGACCCTCGCCGCGCTCGAAGGGGCTGAGCACGCCTACGCGTACCCCTCCGGCATGGCGGCCACCGCGGCGGCCCTCGGCGTTCTGGAGGCGGGCGACACCCTGCTGCTGGGCATGCCGACCTACGGCGGCACCTACCGCTTCGCGACCACCGAGCTGACTAAACGTGCTGTGAAGACCCGCTTTATCAGCGACTTCACGGCCCTGAGCGATGAGGACTTCACCCCGGACGTGAAGGTCGTCTTCCTTGAGACCCCCACGAACCCTACCTTGCAGGTCACCGATATTGACGCGGTTGCGGAGCTGGCGCATCGCCACGGCGCCCTACTGATCGTGGACAATACCTTCATGACGCCCTACCTGCAGCGTCCCCTGGAACTCGGCGCTGACATCACCGTGCAATCTGCCACCAAATTCCTGGCCGGCCACGCCGACCTGCTCGCCGGCGTCGCGGCCACGAACGACCCCGACCTGGCCATTCTGCTGCACCGCGGTCAGCTCGTCAGCGGCGCGCTGCTGCCCCCGATTGACTCCTACCGCCTGCTGCAGGACGTGAAGACCCTGGCCCTGCGCCTGGAACGCCAGCAGCAGAACGCCCGCGAGCTTATCGAGTTCCTCTCCGAGCGTCCCGAGGTCGAGAAGATTTTCTACGCCGGCAACTCCTCCGAGGAACAGGCGGAGGTGCAGTCCCGCCAGGCCCGCGGCATCGGCTCCGTCTTTTCGCTGCTGCTCAAGGACGGCGGCGACGCGCAGGCCTTCGCCCGTTCCCTGCCCATCTTCGTGAACGCCGTGAGCCTGGGTGGCATCGAATCGCTCGTGAGCCTGCCCGCGCACACCACGCACGGCGCCTACGCCCAGGAGCACCGCGACGAGTTCGGCGTGGATGACCGCCTCGTGCGCCTGGCAATCGGCATTGAGGATGTTCAGGACCTCATCGCGGCCCTGGAGATTGGTCTGAAGGCCGCCTTCGCCGGCTAGGTTCGTGCCGCCGGTTCATACCGCTGGCGAACGTCGCCGATCCATACCGCAGATTTCAACTTTCACACCACACATCAACGTAGATTAAGGAACCAAGAATGACCGTTCTCAACACCTCCGCCGTGCTGAACCGACGCTCCCTGCTACTGGGCGCGGCCCTCGCCGGAACCACCGGCCTGCTCGCCGCCTGCTCCGGCGGTAACAGCTCCAGCTCGGGCTCCGCACAGAGCTCCTCCAACCTGCTGGAGTCCATCAAGTCCGCGGGCAAAATCCGCATCGGTGTGGAGGGTACCTACCGCCCCTACACCTACCACGACGCCTCCGGTAAGCTCGCCGGCTTCGAGTACGACATCGCCGAGACCCTCGCCAAGGACCTGGGCGTGACTGCCGAGTACATCGAAACCCCCTGGGACTCGCTTATCGCCGGCGTGGACGCGGGCCGCTACGACATCGTGCTCAATAACGTGGCACCCACCGAGGAACGTAAGAAGAAGTACGATTTCTCCGTGCCCTACGCGCACTCCCGTGCCCGCGTGGGCGTGAAGAAGGACTCGAGCCTGAAGAACGCCTCCGAAATCTCCGGCCATAGCGCCGCCCAGAGCGCCACCAGCAACTACCGCAAGCTCGTGGAGGAACGCGGCGCCACCATCATCGAAGTCACCGGCTTTGACGAGGCTATCGAGCAGGTGCTCACCGGCCGCGCTGAGCTGACCGCCAACGACTCCGTGTCCTTTGCCGAGTACTTCAAGGAGCACCCGGACGCCAAC
>NZ_KV821849.1:0-4358 GCF_001815755.1 Rothia sp. HMSC061C12 | reverse complement strand
GACACTAACCTATGGCACAATTTTTCGGCACGGCACGGTAAAACAAAAACGGCCCCGGACGCACACATGCATCCGGGGCCGCCTGCTGCGGTTATTTACGACCTACGAGGCAATCTTCGCGATCTGGAACATGGACGCCGGCATCGGCCGGTCCAACGACCAGCGAATATGCATCGGCTTGGAACCCTCGTGAGAAATGTATTTCACGGTGCCCAGGCACATGTAAGGTTCGGGACCGAGCGCATTCTCCCTGTGCTGGCGGGCGAAGAGCACGATGCGTCGACCTCGCTCCTCGTGGTGTTGGAAGAGCTGACCCGTCGGACTTTCGGGGGTTGTCGCGCTCTGCGAATCCCACGCGAACTCGTCAGTGCTGATGGCGTAGTCCTTGTACATGGTGGCCGGGGAGAAGTGCTTCTCAGACTTTTCCAACGTCACCAGTAGTGCGGTGGTGTTCGTCGGGTCGAAAGGTACAACACCGTTGACCACGCCGCCGGGTACCTTGAAGTTCTCCTCCTGGCCGCCCAGTCCGGCGAATAGTTCCTCGCGGGAGTAGAGGGCGTGAGTGCGCAGGGGAATATCTTCGCCCTCAAAGAGCGGCAGGGTGGAGGTGGTATCCGTACCGGCGCTGAGAAGTTTTGGGCACTAGAGAGGCCTCGCGTCTTATGAAGATGCGAAAAAGATGTTTGATTTACAAGAAGAGCATGTGAGAAGATTTTGTATGTTCGTACTCAATGCAAAGGAGCTAGGTATGTCTGGCAAATCTGCTTCTCATGGAAAGGCATTTGAAAATGCCTTCATGCAGGTCATGATGAATAAAATAATTGCGGCTGGTGGTCACGCTGAACTCGTAGAGAATAATGCAACTCATACAGCAAAAAAGTTCTACGATGAGCATGATCCCTCTATTCAAGAAGATTATAAAAACAGGGCACAATTCGGTGTAGATTTGATTTTGAGTCGTGAGGCGCACATTCTTGAATATGGTGCGAAAAATCATTTGTATCTTCAAAGTGACGATAAAGCTCGAGATTCTGCAGATGTGCGGGATCTTATTATTGAATCTTCTGGGAAATCTGGAGAGAAAGTCGTGGGGGTATCGCTAAAAATAAACAATGACGCTGCGCGACATCCACGGCTTTCACCAAGGATCGATTTTGGAGATAAATGGTATGGAGTCCCGGTTTCTGCTGAGTACAAAAAGGAAACTGGTCCTATTTTTGATTTATTGAAAAAGAACAAGGGTATTAAATGGGATGAATCTTCAATTGATAAAGAAAATTCTATCTATATTCCCTTACTAAAGGCTTTTCGAAGTGAGATTATGCGTGCATATAATAGGCATGGTGAGGAAATTGTATCTAAGTTACTAAAGTATATTGTTGGCGCCCAGGATTTCTATAAATTTATTTCAATGAAGAATAAATATATTATGGAGCGGTATGTGCTAGATGGTGAAATGCCTGACAGTGTTAAAATGCCAACTAAATTAATTGATTTCAATCTCAAAAAAGATAAATCGGGGATAGTGAATACCCTTATTATGGTTTTTGATAATGATTGGATATTGAGTTTTAGAATCCATAATGCATCTTCAAAGGTTGAAGTAAGCATGAAGTTTGATGTGCGCATTATTGGAAAGCCAGTAGGAATCACTATTGAAGGAAAGCAATAAGCTGAGACTGGCCTTTTCCTAATAAGTGCGCTATACTAGCCTCAGGCCATACAAATGTTTGGCCTGAGGCTAGAGATTTAGGGAGTTCGAGATTATGCCAAGAAGCATGTCGCCTCAGTTTCGTTCATCTTTGACGTATGCACCTCATGAAGTGCAAGAGGTCCTTGAGATGAAGATCAAAGAGGAAGAAGCGGAAGTCGAGAAGCACTCCACACCTGTAACGCGTAAGCTTGAGGAGGATATGCTTGCCAGAATTTCAGGACGCGCAAATACAGTGAAAGTTGCTTCATTGTTCAGCGGCGCTGGGGGTTTGGACCTTGGTGTTAAATTGGCAGCCGTTGCTTGCAAGTATGGTTCCGATCAAGCGTACGAACTACTTAAGGATAAGAAAAAGTTCGAAGAAGCTGCAGATAATATTGATTTTATTTATTCAAATGACCTATTTATCGCCGCTAATGAAAGTTATGTCGAGAACTTTGGGAAATCTGTAGTTAAGGACTCTCGTGACATTCGTAAAGTAGTTCATTTTCCTGAAAGTGACTTGATGCTCGGCGGCTTCCCTTGCCCTGGGTTCAGCGTTGCGGGCCCGAGGCTCCTGGATGACCCGCGAAATTTCTTATACATCCACTATATCCGAGCCTTGATCCATTCAAAGCCTGCATTCTTTATTGCTGAGAATGTTAAGGGATTGATGACCATGGCAAATGGACAGGTCCTTAAACAGATTACTGAGGATTTTTCGGCAGCAGGATATCAGGTTGTAGCTCATCTTGTGAACGCTCGAGACTACGGTGTTCCCCAAATTAGAGAGCGAGTATTTATCATCGGTACTCGAAATGATATTGTGGAAAAATATGGCTATAAATACGAACTCCCTGAGCCTACGCATGGTCCAGGTAGGAATTTCCCTTATGTGACTCTACGCGAAGCTATCGGTGACTTGCCCGTAGATGCTGAAGATGTCTTTGATAGTAGCTACAGCTCTATGTATATGTCTCGAAATCGAAAGAAGAATTGGGAAGAGCAATCATTTACGATTCAGGCTTCTGGTCGTCAGGCCCCCCAGTATCCCGGTGGTGAACCAATGAAAAAACTGGGTAAAGATGAGTGGAAATTCCAAGGTGACATAAACCGTCGTATGTCTGTTCGAGAATGTGCTCGGGTTCAAACATTTCCTGATTGGTATTATTTTTCTAAGGGTAATAAGAATACAGCAATAAATAACCAGCTAAATGAACAGTATAAGCAGATTGGTAATGCAGTTCCTGTTTTTCTAGCAGAAAAGATATCACGACCGATCCTGCAATTTATGTACGACAATGAGTTGTACAGCTAAATAAACTGTATGAAGGAGGTGCAGTAGCCCGAAAGCTACCGCACCTCCTTTTGCACGCCCGGCAGCCTAAGCCAGAGCAGGGCTAAACCAGCGCCTCATCAAGCCAGCTCAGACCCGAGCGGTGCTCATCCAGAAGCTCCAGAGCTCGGTTAGGCAACTCAACCTTCAGGCGGGCACCCGCCAACGACTGATACTGCGTATTTCCCAAACCGGGGTGCAGAAGAAGAGTCCGCGAAGAACTCACACCCACCAGCTCGCTGTCGAAAAGCCTATGCAGATCCTTGCGTAGAAGCAGACCCTCATCCACGCGATGCTCACCCTCGCGTGCATAGCTGTACAGGTGCGCCGCATCCAGCGCCGCCGTATGGCAAGCACCCGTAAACGCACACATGTTTCCGAAGCGGTTCAACAGCTGCTGGCGGAACTGCGGCTGACCTTTGCGAGCCCTGACCGTGCGCATCGTAAAACCGCCACGAGGATTCACGGGTGCCCCGTGAGCATCCCCCAGAGGAAGCAGGTGAATGCCCGAAGTATTCAGGCTTTCAAGCCAGTCAAGGACTTTAGCCGTATCGAGGGCAACAATGCTGTTCTGCCGGTTATATTTGCCCGGTGCACAAAGCCCTTCAAAAGAATCTTTGTTCAACGCACCGATGAGTTCAGTCCAGGTATCGCCGTAGTAGGCGACGAACCGCTGAACCCTCTTTATTTCTTGGGGTGGATTCTTGTGTAGCCGTTGAAGGGGTTTCAGACCATCGGGACGCAGGCAGCGTCCGTCGCATCGCCACATTCCGTCAGACCTGAGTATCATACGGCTGTTACCGCATCGGGGGCAGACAGTCAGGATTTTATTCTCATCCGTGACCTCAATCTTGCGGACAACTGCGCTCCCAAGAAGAATCGAATTATCTCGAATCAGCACGAAGTCACCCTCTCGGATGTCTTGTCCGTTAGGCACCCTCGAGTCGTAAACGTAACGAAATTCCAGGGCGTCATCGTAGATTTTGCCGCTGGCGGCGCTGCGGTTCTCTTCGTCGGGAACGGAGCGCAGGAGCCATGCCTGGGGGAGCCGCATGTCAGTTGAAGCATGCTTGCTGGGGAGGCTGAGGGTCGTCACTACGGACGGGAGAACGAGATCCGGCAGTGAGGGTGTTGAGTTGTTGTCCATAGCAGCAGCCTAGCAGCCCGGGCGGTTTGCCGCTGCTTGGGTGGTCACCGGCTCACGGGGTAGGGGTGGTGGAATCCTGTAATTACAAAAATTCCGGCGACTCCTGCATACACCCCTCCTTGAAAAGCCACATGTGTTTCGAGAAGCCACTTAACATGTTGCTTTTCGAAACACATGTGGCTTCT
>NZ_KV821848.1:0-14543 GCF_001815755.1 Rothia sp. HMSC061C12 | reverse complement strand
ACTCCGGTAGAGTACCGGGATCAGGCCCTGTTGGAAGCTGTGTAAGGGGTTACTATTTAATGCGTCCAAGTTTCGGGGCGCAGTTCAACGCGGGGTGGGAGCTTTCTTTGTGTACGCTATGTTGCGTTCTTGCTGAACGTTATAGGCAACTGAGCGGGTGTCTCTCAGCCGTATCTCTCAACGTTCGTTGGCGCAACGCGTTTTGCTTCTGGCTGTTTACTTCTGGCTGTCGGCGTCGCCCAGGGTCACGGTGATGTCATGGGTGGAGGAGCCGCGCTTAATCTTCAGCTTCAGATCAGAGCCTGCTGCCGCGGCACGCACGGTACCGTTAAGCTCGTCGCTCTTGGTCACGGCGTGACCGTCGGCTTCAATCACGACGTCGCCGGATCGCAGGCCTGCTTTCGCGGCGGGGCTGTTAGATTCTACCGAGGCAATTTCAACGCCACCGGGGATGAGCTTGGACGAGCCCGAGCCGGTGTCCGCGGGGCTGTTCTTCACGCTCGCGCCCAGGTAGCCGTGGGTTGCCTTACCCTTGGCGATGATCTCGGAGGAGATGCGCTTGGCGTAGTTGGAGGTAATGGAGAACGCCATACCGTCGGCGGTGCCGCCATCCTGGCTTGCCTGGCCCTGCGCGTTAATGCCGACCAGTTCGCCCTTGAGGTTCACCAGCGGGCCACCGGAGTTACCGTGGTTGATGGGAGCGTCAACCTGAACCATGGGGATGTAGTTCTGGCCCTTCGCATCGGCAGGCTGCACGCGGTTTGCGTTCGAGACCACGCCGGAGGTTACCGATTCGCTACGACGATACGGCGCGCCGAGGGCAACCACTACCTCGCCG
Organism: Rothia sp. HMSC061C12; assembly: GCF_001815755.1. Classification (NCBI taxonomy): domain Bacteria; kingdom Bacillati; phylum Actinomycetota; class Actinomycetes; order Micrococcales; family Micrococcaceae; genus Rothia; species Rothia sp. HMSC061C12. The sequence continues at coordinate 13,705 of NZ_KV821848.1, read as the reverse complement.
GAGACCAGCTTGGAGGAGTCACCCCAGGTGATGGGCTGCAGGTCCAGGCCGGAGGGGTTAATCTTCAGGACCGCCAGGTCAGCGGCAGAGTCCAGGCCCATCACGGTTGCGGTGCGTACGGTGCCGTCGCTCAGGCGCACCTCAATGGTGGATGCTTCTCTGGAAGATTCGAGGGTAACCACGTGGTGGTTGGTGAGGATGTGGCCTTCCTTGTCGAGGATAACGCCACTACCGCCGCCGGAGGAGGAGCCGTTCGAAGCAACGATGGTCACGGTAGAGGGCAGGACCTTCTTCGCGGTTTCTGCTACGCCTGCCACGGTGGAGGAGTTGCTGATATTGGAGCTGACGGAGCCGCGCGAGGAAGCGCTGGAGGAGCTGTTGTTCGATGCTGCGATGCCGCCTCCGACGCCCGCGCCAACGCCGCCGCCAACGAGGGCTGCGAGCAGAGCTGCGGTGAGCACAACACCGGCACCGTAACGCTTGTTGTTATCGGTGTTCTGAGGTGCAGACTGTGCCGAAGCGACCTGAGCAGCCGCCGCCTGGGGGTAGGTGTATCCGGGAGAGGCGTATGCCTGCGGGTATGCGTTCTGACCCTGCTGCTGGTTTGCGGGCTGGTAGCTTGCCTGTCCGTTCACGTTCTGCAGGGGACGGGTTGCATCCGTGACGCCGTCATTGCCGCCGTAAGACCATCCGTTGTTCTGAGTCATAAGTTCTCCTAGAGTCGCGCGTGTGCCTCACCCTGGGCGCACGCTATCTTTCTACTGTAGAGGGTGTTTTATGGCGTTCTATATTTTTTTGCTGTTGGTTATCGGGGAGTTCCCTGGGAATTTTCCTCACACCCTTTCATCGGCAGCTGATTCGCGGGTCTGAGATACCCGGAGATTTGCCCGACGGCTAGTTTGTTTTGGGGCTTTGTTCGCTACTCGCTCTCATGTTTCTCTTTTAAAGCGCCCAGTTTTTCTCCACGGTTTACACAGCATGATGCTTCTTGGTACACAGCTTGAACACAGGGTCAGTCCGTAATGTTGAAGGCACATAGAGCCGAGAACAAAGGCAAAGGACAAAGGTAAAGGAGAAACCCATGATGATCGGCACCCTGATTTTCTGTGCGATCTTGGCAAGCTCCATCGGTATTGGTGCGGGTATTGTGGCGTGTTGCTCGGGAATGGTGTACCGCCGTCATCGTGCGGAAAAGGCCTCCGAGCTGGCTCAGCAGATGGCTACCCACGCACTGACTGCCGGTAGGTAGCGTAGAGAGTTTGATAGTTTTCCGGGGCGGGAGATGAGAGCCCTGCACCGGGAGGGGCGAGAATCCCCAGTATGTCCCGAAGGGTCGGTGTGAGGACCGGCCCGGGTGTGATAATGAGTTGAGTGATGATTGATGCGGCGTGAGCCCCTACATGAGGGCGCACGCCGCATCGTCCTTTAACTGTGAGGCGGATGCGGGGCACAGGAAGCACTGTCGGAGAGTACCCGGCACCCCGGCTACTTCCCTTTTAGTATGCGGTAAGGCAACGGCGTTGCGAGCACCCGGGATTTAGCTGGGTTATGGTGAAGTCATGAGGATTATTTCTGCTGTTTTCGCTCTTGTTGGCGCGCTGTCGGTCATGCCTGCGGCGGTGGCGTCTTCTTTGGATGGCGCAACACGCCTGTATGCGTTGCTTATATTTGTTCTGATCTGCGCGGCGGTAGCGTTTTTCGCGTCGTTGAGCCCTTCGCGCCGTCGTGCGCGTGAGATTAGGCGGCAGGTATTACAACAGCAGCAGAACCAGGCGATGAATCAGCAGAGACCTTCACAGTCTGCGGCGCAGCAAGTACCCCCTCAGCAGGTTCCTTCGCAACCAATACAGGGCGCGGTGAGCTACCCGATGCACTACCAGCCGAAGCCAGCACAGCCGGGTAATAGTGCTCAGCAGTCGGCGCAGGGTTCTGCTCAGAACCAGGCGCAGTCCCCGCTCCCTGAGCCGGATCAGGCTGTCAATGCTCAGCAGACTCAGCAGAGTCAGCAGGCTCAGGCGCCCTCGCCTCACCCTGCCTCGCCTCAGCCTCCTCAGCAGCCGGTGGCGGCGCCGTCCCCGTTGGAGCCGATGCAGGTAGGTGGCGAGTCTAGTTCTTCTACAGCGCAGAACCATTCAGCAGAAAGCCCATCAGCAGAAAACCGGGAGCAGCAGAGCATGACCCAGAACACCCCGGCGCAGCCTGAAGAGCGCCCGCAGCAGGAGACCGCCCCGCAGGCTCCCAAGAATAACCCGGCGCCCTCCGACCATTTCTCTTTGAGCACCAACTTCAAGCTCATTCCCCCTCTAGAGAACGCGCAGCGCAGCCGCTACCCCATGGTGCTTTCTGTCAGTACATCAGAGGATGAAGTCTTTGCGCTGCCGTCGATTAGCGGTGTGCCGCAGCATCTGCTGGTGGGCACGCAGGAGAATCATGTTCCGCTGAATCAGCGTCCGCGCCTGCAGCAGATTGATATTCTTGAGAACTATCTCATGCGTGCGGTCATGAACCTGCAGACGCTGGAGCGTGCGCAGGTTTCTCCGTTGCACAGTTTCAAGGAGACTGCCCAGGCTGACCGCACGGTACTTGCCGCTGAGCTGGAAGAAACCATCCGGGTATCTCGGCTGAAGCTGAGCGGGGCGCTGGAGTTTTATACGTCCCTGCCTCGTCTGGCGGATACCCCGGGCTCTTTCGCGTTTGCTCGCGATCATGCGCTCTCCCTGAGCGCCACCGTCATTAGCCTGACCGAGGAGTGCTTTGAGCGCACCTTCCGGTGGCGTCTGCTGGAGGATACCCTCCCGGACTCTTTGAGCGACCGTCTCTACGCGGTGCGTTATCTACGTGAGAGCGCGCAGAAGCTGGCGGCTTTTGTGGAGCTGAGCGATTTTGATCGCGCCATGCAGCTTGCCGAGACCTGGAAGAAGACTGTTCGTAAGGACTCGAATCTCGATGAGGTCAAGGTCTGGAATGAGATGACCGAAGTTGCCTTTGACGTTCTGCCCGAGTTGCGAGAGCGGGCGTTGAAGGGCGTTCAGTCTACGTTGGAGTTTAGCGAGCTTTTCTACCGTTCCGGCGAGGACGGTACGCACCGTATGCTCCGCCCGGAACAGCTGAGCGAGTTTGAGCTCAAGGGCGTGCAGTCCACGCTGGAAGAGCGCCTGGAGAAGGTGCGTCTTGAGCTTCAGGATGCGGAGTTCTGCGCCGCGGTCTTGAGCTTGCAGGCGCGCTCTGTCATTGAGCTCCTGGAGGAGCTTCTGCAGGTTGAGCAGGACGGCGTTCTGGCGGAGGTCGTGACCGATTTGCGGGCGCTTGCTCATGACTCGCCCGACCTTGCCGAGCAGCCTATCCAGACGTTGATGTTCAGCCGCGAACAGTACGCCCCGGATGGGGAGGATCTTCCGACCATTGGCGAGCGCATCCGTTCCCTCTCGAGTGTTCCCGAGGTTCTGGCGTTCGTTCACTACGAGGGACCGGTGCTTCTAGCGGGCGTCTCGGATCCGTATAAGGCGTTTTCCGGGGAAGGCTCCTTCGAGGGTCTGCTTTCGGAGGAGAAGAGGCTATCTTCCATGCCGCTGTCGGTATTGCGCACTCATTCGCGGCTTCTACGGCAGGTGCTTCGCCTGCAGAATCTACGTTTGAAGCTGGCGTGGGTGAGTAGCTGTAGCGGTTACATGCCTTTGAGCCTGGTTGATCGGTATTACGTCGGCCCTTCTGCCGGGGATGAGGATTTGAAGGAGCTGACCGAAAATATTGAGGCGCTCGCTGAGCTTCTGGAGGCTCACGCTAGCTCCCGGGAGTATAGGGGTCGTGACGTGCCGGTCCCCCGCATCCTGTGGTCACAGATGCGGGAACAGGCAGATCGCAGTTCTAGGTTGCTGAATACTGTGCAGTTCTTAGGCTGGATGTTCGCCTCGTCTTCACGAGTTCAGGTGGTGAACGGCATAGCACAGAGTATCCACGATGTTGATGCCGCGGAGGTAGTGGAGCACCTGATGAGCAATCTGAAGATTGCGCGCCGGCGCTAACTAACTGAATAGCCGGTGAGCCGGGGTCTAGCATGAGCCTAGACCCTGGCTTTCTTATATACCGGCTTTCCTGTATACCAGCTTTCCTGTATAAAGCCTGGGAAGTCGGTAAACGGTCGGCAAACAGCGGCGCAATATTCTCGTATCTGTGCGTCTGTGTGGCTGTGCCACAGCTACACTAATAATGTGACCAGCACTAAGGTGTGCGATGAACAAGCACACCGTGAAGTGCAGGTCCGTTCATACTTCACGACAACGGAGGAAAGACCATGACCGAGCACGCCTTTGCGCGTCAGATTCGTCCCGCACGCCCTCGCCTGCGCACTATCTTGGGTGCCACAGTGCTGGCGGCAGGTCTTTCTTGTGCCCCGGCGGTTTTGCCGGCTGGTTCTGCATTTTTGAGCACGTCGGCGCAGGCTGCTGCCCCGATGCAGATTACGGGCACCACCGTGTACGATTCCACGAACTCTTTGGGTGATACCGCTACCCTGAAGTCTAAGATTTCGGCTCTGTCGAAGAAGCACAACGTGGATTTGCACGTGGTGGTCATCGATAAGTTTGAGAACCCGTCTACTTCTTCGAGCTGGACGAAGGCGCTTGCCACGAAGAACAATTGGGGTTCTGCCGATGTGGTGCTGGTGATTGCTACCGAGTCTCGCCAGGCGTATTTCTTAGCCGGTAGCACCAAGACCCTGTCGAGCGATCAGCAGACGAAGGTGTACCAGAACTACATCAAGCCGAAGTTGCAGAACAGCGACTATTCGGGTGCGGCACTGGCCGCGGTTGAGGGTATCGAGGCTCAGAAGGGCGGTAGCTCTTCTGGCGTGGTGACCGGCGTGCTCGGTGTGGGTGCGGCGGCGACCGTGGGTGCTGGTGGTTACGCGATGTACCGCCGCCGCAAGAAGAAGAACGCTCAGCAGCAGCCTCAGCGTTCCTACGGTGCACCTCGTAACTACTCCCCCATCCCGGAGGTTCCGCTGGAGGAGCTGCGCACTCGCGCCGGCAGCGCCCTGCTTCAGGCTGATACGACGATGAGCCACGCGAAGCAGGAACTGGATTTTGCGCGTGCACAGTACAGCGACCAGCAGGTGGCTGAGTTCGCTCAGGAGATTGCACGCGCTGAGGACCTGATGCGTAAGTCCTTCCAGCGTCAGCAGCTTCTGACCGATAGCATCCCGGATACCGAGGCTGAGCAGCGTGCCTGGTTGACTGAGATTATTGATAACTCTCAGGAAGTCACCCGCATTGCTCAGGAGCAGGACGCTAAGCTGGCTCAGCTGCGCAACCTGGAACAGGAGGCACCCCAAGCTATTGAGGCGCTGGCTCAGCGTCTGCCGCAGCTGCGCGCCTCGGTGGAAGAGATTGCCGCCCAGTACCGCGCGTTGAAGGAACGTTACCTGCCCAGCGCTCTGGAGCCCATTTCCAAGACTCCTACCCTGTTGGAGTCGAACATGGTGCTGTGCGCCGCTGAGGTTGAGAAGGCTCAGGCGACCGTTGCTACGGCACGTTCGGAGGCGGTCGCTCACCTGCGCACCGCTGAGGAAGCCGCCTCGCAGATTCAGGCGCTGGGTGCGGCTGTGCATGCCCGTTCGCAGGAGCTGGAGCAGGCTCAGCTGGGTCTGAGCACCGATCTGCTGAGCATTCAGCGTGACGTGGCGGAGGCGAAGAGCCTCGCTGCTTCTCAGCGTCGCGATGATTTGGGCGCGGTCGCCGCCGGTATGGAGGCGGTACTCAACCAGGTCAACCAGAGCGCTTCGGCTCGCCCGAATGACCCGCTGACTCTGGCGAACCAGCTGCGTCAGCTCTCCGCTGAGCTGGATAAGGCAATGACGAATATGCGTGCTACCCGCGAGCGTTCTCGTGCGGCTTCGCAGAACCTGGATCGTACGATGCGTTCCGCATACGCTGCGGTGAACGGTGCGCGTAGCTACATCAATAACCGCCGCGCTGCGGTGGGCCCGATGACCCTGACCGCTGTTTCTGAGGCGGAGCGTCACCTGGGTCAGGCTCAGCGCCTGGCTTCTTCGGATCCGCTGAACGCCATGAAGGAAGCCAACATGGCGATCCAGAAGGCTACTGACGCACAGAACCGCGCGCAGAGCGAGGTCGGCAACTACTACAACAACCAGAACGACCGAGGCGGCGGTAGCTTCGGCGGTGACCTGGCAAAGGGCCTGCTGCTGGGCGCTCTGATGACCGCAATGAACTCCGGCACCAGTAGCTGGGGTAGCAGCGGCGGCCACAGCGGTGGCGGTAGTAGCGGCGGCAGCTGGGGCGGAGGCTTCAGCGGCGGCGGCGATTGGGGTAGCGGCGGCGGTGACGGCGGTAGCTTCTAACCGCCTCCGATGCTAACGATTCTGTCGGTCGGTTTCTGTAGGTTTTTCTACAGTCTGACCGGCGGGGTGGCTAGCTTACCTCACCGCTTTCTTCCCCAGTCGGAAAACACCTGAGGTAATTTACCAAAAGTTTAGGTTGCAGAAATCAGGCGTGCATCATTTTCACAGCATGCACCCAGAAATCTGCCACATAATTAGTTATACGGGCACGGCTCACGAGGAGCGTAGTGCTCCCCCGCAGCCCGTGAACAGAAAGTAGGAGATTATGGCTAAGCAGACCATCTTCGGCCGTATTGCACAGCTCACTAAGGCAAACATCAACGCTCTGATTGATGCAGCTGAGGACCCGGAGAAGATGCTGGACCAGATGGTTCGTGACTACACCAACAACATCCGCGAGGCGGAGGCTGCAGTAGCACAGACCATCGGCAACCTGCGACTGCTCGAAAAGGACCACGCTGAGGACGTCAAGGCCGCTCAGGAGTGGGGCACCAAGGCTCTGGCAGCTTCTAACAAGGCTGATGAGTTCCGCGCAGCTGGCGACGTTGCCAACGCTGACAAGTTCGATAACCTCGCGAAGATTGCTCTGAACAAGCAGCTGCTGGCTGAGAAGGCTGCACAGGCTGTTGAGCCTCAGCTGGCTTCCCAGACTCAGGTTGTCAACCAGCTCAAGGACGGCCTGGAGAAGATGCGCTCCAAGCTTGAAGAGGTCAAGTACAAGCGCGATGAGCTGACCGCACGTCAGAAGACTGCAGCAGCTCAGACCCAGGTGAACGACGCTCTGAAGGCGTTCGACGTTCTGGACCCGACCAGCGAGATGAGCCGCTTCGAAGAGAAGGTTCGCCGCGAAGAGGCACGCGTCATCGGTCAGCAGGAGCTGGCAGCTTCCTCCCTGGACGCACAGTTCAACACCCTGGACCAGATGGAGCGCGACACCGAGCTGGACGCTCGCTTGGCTGCTCTGAAGGCAAAGAACGCTCCGGCAGCTCCGGCTCCCCTGGCTGTGGAATCCCCCACCCAGACTCTCTAAACCTGGGATTCTCAAGCCTGGTCTAGCGCATAACTTCATGAGCTAAACCTATAAAGATCCGCCCCGTTCCTGAACTCATCAGGAACGGGGCGGATCTTTATGCGTTATGGGGTGCGAGCTTTAGTTCGCGTAGATGTACAGGTAGCCTGCCATAGCGGCGCGGGTGATCGCATCCGAAGAGGTGGAGCCGGTACCAATACCGTTGGAGGCGGCCCACGCCAGAGCCTGGGACGCGTAGCCGCCCTGAGCCTGTGCCGGGGAGCCAGCCGCACGGTACATGAACTCAGCCATGTTGGACTCGGTGACGGCCTCCAGGGGGCGGAAGTCGCTACCGCTGATGCCCTGCTGGCTCAGCCAGAAAATCTCCTTGTACGCGGGGTGGTTGACCGGAACATCGCTGAACGGCGAAACAGCCGGTGCGTTCACTGCGGGGCGACCAGCCACGCGGTACAGGTAAGTTGCCAGCTGTGCACGGTTGACCGATGCGTTCGGGCGGAAGGTACCGTCCGCGAAGCCGAGCATGATGCGGTGATCAGAGTTCCAGCTGATCTCGTTGTAGTTCGGGTTCGAGTCGGACAGGTCGCTGTAGCCCAGCGCCGGAGTCTTACCCGCGAAGTCCAGGGAGGACGCCAGGATGTGCGGCAGGTCGTAGTCGTGGTGGCTGAAGCCGTCAATCAGCTTCACGCGGGCGTCAGAGAAACCTGCGCCCAGGTATGCGTTGTAGCCAGACTCGACTGCGCCACGTGCGCTCCAGGTGACGGGGTAGGTGTTACCGGAGGTGTCCTTCGCGCCAACCCACCAGTACATCGGGGATGCCTTGGTGGTTGCATCAGCGTCCACGGAGCCGTCCGAGTCGCCGCCAGCGACCATGATGGAGCCACCGCCGTTACGCCAGGAGGTGTTGTGGTCGGTCAGCTCGTAGGTGATGAACTCAGCGCCGCCGGAGTAGCCCATGGTCCACACCTGGGAAGCGTCCAGGTTGTTCTGGCTAACGAAGGACTTCGCGAAGGAGCGGAAGAACTCGCCATTAGCGTCCATGTCTTCCCACCAGGTGATGCCGTTGCCGGATGCGTTGGTGTCCGGGGAGATAATCGGTACGAAGACCATGTTGCGGGCGTTAGCAATCTTGCCCATCGCCGCGAGCATGCCCTCGTCGGGGGTGTAGACCTTGGACTCGTCACGCTGCCAGTAGTCACCGTCGAAGTAGAAGACCACGCCAACGGGCTTGGAGTAGTCCAGGTTGTTCGCGTACACGTGGTACTGGGAGGTGGTGCCCGCCGGGGAGGTGTAGCTCTGGTAGGTTGCGGAGCTCATGGTGCGGGCACGCTGAGTGTTCTGCTGCTTCTGCTCAGCCTTCTGTTCGGTCTTCTGCTCGACCCTGGGAGCGGCGGTTGCCTTGCCCTTGGAGAGCGAGTTGCTCAGAATCTGCGAGAAGTTGTAGTCGAAGTGGCCCGAACCGTTCAGAACGGTCGCGGAAGCGTTGGTGTAGCCGGCGTTGCGGTAGGCGTTGTAGCCGCCCTCAACGGCGCCTCGTGCGCTCCAGGTCTGCGGGTAGGTCTCGCCGGAGCCGTCGTTCGAGTTTGCGTACCAGAACATGGGCTGGGACTTCAGCGCAGCCGAGGGGGTACCCTCGTCCAGGCCACCACCAGCGACCATGATGGATCCGCCGCCGTTACGCCAGGTCTGGGGCTTGGTGTTCAGCTCGTAGGTGATGAACTCAGCGCCACCGGAGTAGCCCATGGTCCACACGTTGGAGGAGTCCACACCGTTAGCCGCGATGAAGGAGGAAGCGAAGGAGCGGAAGAACTCGCCGTTACGCTCCATGTCTTCCCACCAGGTCACGCCAGCGTCGTAACGGTTGGCGTCCGGGGAGATGACGGGCACGAACAGCATGTTCTGTGCCGCTGCGGATGCAGCCATCTGAGCCAGCTCACCGGAGGGGTCGTAGACCTTGGACTGGTCGTTGCGCCAGTAGTCGCCGTCGAAGTAGAAGACCACGCCAACGGGCTTGGAGAAGTCCACGCCCTCAGCGTAGACGTGGTACTGCGAGGTGGTACCAGCCGGGGAGGTGTAGGACAGGAAAGTCTGGTTGGTGCGGGTTGCTGCCACACCGGATGCCGCCTGAGTAGCCTGTGCGGTCTGCGCGGGCTGCGCGGCAGGGGTTGCAGCGCTCTGGGTAGCTGCGGGAGCCTGGGTAGCTGCGGGAGCCTGGGTAGCTGCGGGGGTCTGTGCAACCTGTGCCAGGGTGGGCTGAGCGGAAGGCTGAGCCGCCTGTGCGGACTGGAAGGTAGCCGAGGGGGTTGTCTGCTGAGTTGCCTGGGCAGTGTAGGTCTTCTGGATGGGCTGAACCGCGGTCGTTGCGGGAGCCTGCTGAGTCTGCTTTGCCTGTTCTGCCTGCTGGCGGATCTGCACAGCAACCTGCGAGAGGGTGGGCTGCACGGTGGAGGTGAACAGGGACTTCGGAGCCTGGGTAGCTGCGCCGGGGATGTCCTGAACGACGGGTGCGAATGCGGAAGCGGGTGCTACCAGGGTGCTACCGAGCACGGAGGGTACGGCGATGGCTGCGAGAGAGCCAGCCTTAACGGTGCGGGGGCGAAGTGCCATGGGTTGTCCTCGTTGTTGGTGTTTCGTGGGGCGCGGACGCCCGAGAGTGGTTGAGTGATAGGTGGTCTATAGGTGAGAAGCCTATAGGCGGTCGGCCTGCGAATGTGATGCCGCATGGAGCAAGTCCAGTAACCGTCCCGTGTGTGTTGCGGGGGTTTCCTCGTGTGATGGAGGGGTGCAGTATTCATTTCGGAGAGCTACGCGGCGGACCGCGGTGACCACGTACTCAAAGCTACCAGGTCAAAAAGCCTTTTCCAGCGGTTTTTTGGGGCTATTTTTGGGTATCGAACAAGATTCAATCTTAACAAGAGCTTTTTCTAAGCTTCTAGTTTAACTTGAATCACCCTCAAGTAGAGGTTGAATGGGCTATTTTTCCTTGATTTTCCGGGGTTTTTGAGCGTTTTTTGAAAGAGTTTCAAAAAACTCTACAATTAACTTGAATGTTTCGTATGTGATTACAATCACTTTCAGAGTGAATTGTTGCACTCGAAGCCAAATTTTTGCCAAAAACCGCGGAATTCCGGGGCAAAACGGGTGATTTCCAAGCCCGGAATATAGGCATCTTTCGCATATTCCACTTTGAGAATGCACTTTGAGGCAAAAATATCCCCCTCGCCACTCCCCCGCTCAGGCACCCTTCGAACCCCTCGTTGGGTCCTTGAGACCCGCCCCAGAGTCTCCTTCAGAACCCCTTTCAAGCCCCATTTCAGAACCCCCAAAAGCAGCGTCTCAAGAAGGCATAACCATCCCCCAATAACCACTCGGAAGTGGCTCCGCCACCCCCATGAGCACATCCGCTTGAAGCCCCGATAGACACGCTGAGGAATACCTCGAAAGACACATCGGGAGACGTTCCGAAACCAGTCCAGGGTAACTTTCACGACGGTTCTATGAAATTCCATAAGGAGGTTCCGTGAGGAGGTTTCAAGAGGCAGGAAGATCCACCCCAAACACCCCGAAGGGGCAGCGGGCAAGCCCCTATCAGTCTCCCCGAAGCACCGCCCCAACAAGGCCCAGAAGACCCCCTCCGCAGATTACAGAAGGCAGGGGATATAAAGAAAGCCGCCCAGCAGGCGGCAGAAAGGTAGCACAAGAAGAAGAAAGGTAGGCGGCAAATGAAGACAGGTCGCCAATAGGAAAGGTGCAGGAAGGTGGCGAAAGAAGGCAGGCCGGCGGTCGGAGGGTGAGTCGGAGAGTGACAGGAGGACGGCAGAAGGAGATAGGTCAGCGGGGGGGGTACGGGTTTTGGGGAATAAAAAAACTCCCGATAGCTAAAAGCTATCGGGAGTTATCCGTTGCGGGGACAGGATTTGAACCTGCGACCTCCGGGGTCTGCATCTCTTTTTAATGAAACAGTGAGATACAGCCAAGTAATCGTTGATATTGTGCGGTAACCGTCCCCTTATCCTTCCCTAAAGATACTTGAAGTTACCGGCATATCCTCACGAAAGATAGGGAATAAGGTAGGGACTACCTTTCCTCCCTACGCCGTGCTCGGGCTGCCTCGTACAGCGTTGTGAGGTCTGACAGGTCTGAGTATGCCTGTGCGTTCACATCGACCGAGTGGCCGAGCGTTCGAGCACGCAGTAGCGCGTCTACGTCCGTGCGGTACATGGTGTTGAGGGTGGTTCTCCAGACGTGGGTGCGGTGGGTCTCCAGCAGAGGCACTCCGCAGTCGCGAGCCAGATCCTTGTAGAACGCCTTGAGAGCCTTCTGAGCGTTGTATCTGTCCCACTCGGTGTCTGGGTTGAGCGGTGCGCCCACAACGTAGGCTCCACCGACTTCATCTCGTCTACGGGTAAGGTGCTCATAGACCGCAGGCTCGACGAGAGCCGCGACGCGGGTGGTGCCTGTCTTGGCGTTTTCAGCCCGAATAATGCACGCTGGGCGGTTTTGGTCGTCGGTGATGATGTCGTCCCACATGAGAGTTCTTGCTTCGCTTACGCGCAGCCCTGTGGCCATTTGGAGCAGGGTTAGGTCGATGCAGCAGCGGTGGACGGCAACGCGGTCCTCTAGCGTGTACCTGCCTCGTTTGGGTGGTACTAGTGTGGGTGACCAGGTATTGGTCGGGGGTTGTGGGTAGAGGTCGAGGTCCTTGATGATGAGCGGACTTCTACCACCGCGATCTTCAAAGGACCTCCTGTTGACTTCTTACCGTGACGGATCATGGGGCAGCCACACACAGAGCACGATGCAGTATTCACAGGAACGAGGCAAACACGACCAACTGAAAGAGTGACTTTCCCGCACCAGAAAGCCGAAAAGTCACCCAACCAGCAACACGTAGTGTCCTATAACCCAGAAAGAAAGCTCTCCCTGGAAGCCACTGAGGCTTCCAGGGAGAGCAGTCAGAGAGTGCGAAAGACGAATACACCGCTATCAAGCGTGAGGCGGCCGATGGGGGAGTCGTAGGTGGCGAGCGCCGGATCAGAATTGCTCGGGGTGATCGCGGTAGGCATACGCCCACACTGTCACGGCGACAGTCACAGCGCGAGTCCACGCGTCACGGACAGCGTCCAGTTCTGCGCCCTCGAAGCCCTCCGCCAGGAGACGGTGCCCGACCTCCACAGTCGGCGCGATGAAGGCGAGCACGTAGCGCAGAGGCACGAATGGCGTCGAGTCCGCCCCATCCGCCGCGTTCTTCGCCGCGGTCATGTGTCGAGCTCCGATCAGGTACTGGTAGTCCAACCACGCCTGATCCCGCTCGCGCGTGCACATGTCGATGATCCACTGGGCGAATCGGGGCTTTGACGCCTGCGCGTACTCGGGGTTCGGCTGTCCATCCGGATGCGCGGAATGTGCTGCCAGGTAGGTCTTTTGAGCCAAAATCCCGCGCCACGTGTCGACCATTTCCATGGCATGCGGCGCCAGGATGGGTTCTGCTCGCGCGAGCAGCTCTGCGTCACCGGGCTGGACGTGCGCGGCGGCCTCAATCTGGCGTAGATCCTCGAGTGTGAGCGGAGACGTGGGGACGGCATCGGTGCCGTAGGTGTACCCCGACGAGTGGTCGTAAGCGGTCATGCGAACCTCCTTGAACTCATGCGTCAATTGTAGAACGTGCTCTTGCTCAGGTCAAGTCCTGTGGAGTGGTGTAATCGTTTTGTGTCCTTCGGGTTGGGTTATGCGCTGAGTTGGAGTGGGGTGTCCTCCTGCCCGGTGGGTTGTGGTGTGAGTCGTGATTTGGTGAGGATGTCGAGGCTGAGGTAGCGTCGGCCTTCGGCCCATTCGTCGTTTTGTTCGGCGAGGACGGCTCCGACCAGGCGGATGATGGCCTGGCGGTTGGGGAAGATCCCCACGGAGTCGGTGCGGCGGCGGATTTCGCGGTTGAGGCGCTCATTGGGGTTGTTGGACCAGATCTGGGTCCACACCCCGGTGGGGAAGGACGCGAACGCGAGGACGTCTGCCCTGGCTTGATCGAGGTGATCACACACGGCGGGGAGCTTGTCGTGCACGTAGTCCAAGAGCCGGTCGTATTGAGCGTTGACCGATGCCGCGTCGGGCTGGTCATACACCGAGTGCAGCATCGCTTTGACAGCGGGCCATAGCGCTTTGGGGGTGACCGACATGAGATTAGCGGCGTAGTGGGTACGGCATCGTTGCCAGGTGGCTCCGGGTAGGTTGGCGGCGATGGCCTCAACCAGGCCCAGATGGGCATCACTGGTGACCAGGCGCACGCCGGTCAGGCCTCGGGCGACCAGGTCGGCGAAGAACTC
>NZ_KV821847.1:0-291 GCF_001815755.1 Rothia sp. HMSC061C12 | reverse complement strand
CGGGTTAAAGACCCACGGCGAAGACACTAACCTATCGAAAATCTCTGTCTAAAAAGCAGGCGACCCCGGATGCGCCAGGTTGATGGGCGGGAGTCGGTTATGGTTTAGCTTTTTCGGTAATGGGTTAGTGACTTCAGGCTGGGGTTTTAGCCATTACCAAAGACGCTAAGTCATGACTGAAATTACTAGGGCATGACCGAATTTTCACCCGTGTGGAGGCGCTGCCTCTGCGGAATTTGTGCCATGGTTTAGCGTCTTTGACCATGGTTTTTAACTACGACCAAAGACACT
>NZ_KV821846.1:0-19636 GCF_001815755.1 Rothia sp. HMSC061C12 | reverse complement strand
CCCCCGCCGATGCACACGCATCGGCGGGCGAACTATCATTAAGCGTGAAATACACGCGGAGGTCAGCTCACCACATGAGCCAAATCTCCCACACTACGTAAAGGGGAACACGTGCTGCCTCAACGGCACCGTATGCGCACCAGCGCAGAATTCTCCCACGCCTTCCGTTCCGGCATCCGTACAGGACGTCGGAACATCGTTGTATCTACGGCGAAAAATCCTGGAAAAACAACCCAGGTAGGTTTCATTGTGTCGAAGGCGGTGGGCAACGCAGTCACACGCAATCTGGTCAAGCGCCGGTTGCGTGAACTTGCCGCGCTCACCTGCGCCGCGCATCCGGAAGGATACGCCATTGCTGTGCGAGCGCTTCCCGCCTCCGCGAGCGCCAGCTGGGATCAGCTGCGCCGCGACTACGAATCGGCACTCGAGACCGCGTTCGCTAAGCTCGACCTGCCTCAGAGCAAGGAGAAGCCGTGAGCCGTTCCCAGCGTGACCGCTGTGAAGAACGCTTCCACGCGCATCACAGCGGTACCTATAGCGCATCTGCTGAGACTCTGGGCCCCGACGAGCTGCTGGCACTAGCACCTAACGAATTCGTGAGGCCTGAAACTTTCCTGCAGGCTCTCTACGTTCTACCGCAGAACCTGCTGATCGCGTGCATGAAGGCCTACCGCAAGGTCGTCTCCCCCCTCTACGGGGATGTGTGCCGCTACTACCCGACCTGCTCAGCCTACGCTCTGGAGGCGCTGACCACCCACGGTGCGATGGGCGGGCTTTCCCTGACGGTGCGCCGTATTCTGCGGTGTGTTCCCTGGGCGACCGGAGGTATCGACCCAGTTCCGGAGGGGAAGCGTACTTTCGTTCCCGGAGCAGAACCGAAAATTATTCTGCTCAACCACCCCCATCTTTACACCCCTCACACTGGTGGTGACGCCCGCCCTGAGTAGGCGGCGCCTCCCACACAATGACTTAGCCGAGTCCTTAAGGAGTATTCCCGCGTGAATATTTTTGATTTGATTCTTTGGCCGTTTAAATGGATCGTCTCCGTGGTCCTGTGGCTGTTCCACACTCTTTTCACCTCGCTGGGCATGGACCCGGCTTCCGGTCTGACTTGGGTTCTGTGCATTATCTTCCTGACCCTGGTGATGCGTACCCTGACCATTCCGCTGTTCGTCAAGCAGATTAAGGCTATGCGCGGTATGACCGCGATGCAGGGCGATATGGCGAAGCTGCAGGAGAAGTACAAGGGTAAGAAGGACCAGCTCTCCCGCCAGGCTATGGCTCAGGAGCAGATGGAAATGTACCGTAAGCACGGTACGAACCCCTTCGCCTCCTGCCTGCCGATTCTGGCGCAGATGCCGATCTTCTTCGGTCTGTACCAGGTGCTGATGAGCGTGCCCACCGCAGCGCAGAATAACCAGGGCGTGCTCATGCTGCCGGCTGAGCTAGTGCATCAGTTCAACGACTCCCAGATTTTCGGTGCTCAGCTCTTCGCGACCATGATGCACCCGGGGGCTGGCGACGCCACCGCGACCGTTGTTCAGGCGGTCATCATGATTGTTCTGATGAGCGCCACCCAGTTCTACATCCAGAAGCAGCTGAGCGTGAAGAACATGTCGGAGGCTGCTCTGAACTCTCCGATGTTCCGTCAGCAGCAGATGATTATGTACATCTTCCCGATCATCTTCGCTGTTTCCGGTATTAACTTCCCCCTTGGTGTGCTGTACTACTGGACCGTCTCGAACCTCTGGTCGCTGGGTCAGCAGTGGTGGGTTATCCGCAACAACCCGACCCCCGGTTCCCAGGCGGAGCGTGAGCTGAACGCCCGCCGTGCGGCGAAGGGCCTGCCCCCGGTGGGTAAGACCCGCGAGCAGCACGAGAAGGACCTGCAGGAGGCGCGTGAGCGTGCCGCAGCCGGTCAGCGCCAGCAGCCGGTGAGTAAGAAGCGCCAGAAGCAGCAGCGCAATAAGCAGAACGGAAAGAAGTAGTTTTCTTCCGTGATTCGGGCCGGGTTCTCGCCACGTGTGGCGCGGGCCCGGCGCCGTGTATGAGATACTTTTTACCCCTAGGACACCCCTCCGAACACCCCGAGGATTATTGTGACTGAAGCTATGGAATATGAGGACGAGCAGCTCGTTGAGGAGCAGCTGGTAGAGGAGCCCCTTGAGGGCGAAGAAGACGATTTTGAGGACATCGACGAGGAAGGCGATATCGCCGCTGACTACCTCGAAGAACTCCTCGATATTGTCGATATGGACGGCGACATTGATATTGAGGTGCGCAATAACCGCATCTACCTGTCGGTCGTCAATGACGATGATGACAATGAGGAACTGCGCCACCTGGTTGGTCGCCACGGCGAGGTGCTGGAGGCTCTGCAGGAGCTGGTGCGCCTCTCCGTCCTGGCTGGTAACGGCACCCGTTCCCGCCTGATTCTGGATATCGCTGGTTACCGCGCTGAGCGCCGTGAGCAGCTGGAGAAGATCGCTGCTGACGCGATTGAGAAGGTGCGCGCTACCGGTCGTGATGAGCACATGAAGCCGTTGAGCCCGTATGAGCGTAAGGTCGTGCACGATGTGGTGGCTGCCGCCGGCCTATACAGCGAGTCGGAGGGTGAGGGTCCGCGCCGTCACGTCGTGATTTCTCTTCCCGAGGTAGGAGCCTAGTATGGAGACTTCGATGGTTGCTCTCAATGAGAGCGAGCGTGCCGCAGCGGAGGCTGTGTTCGGTGAGCGTCTGCCTTTGGCGGAGCGCTACGTGCAGCACTTGGCGACGACCGGTATTGAGCGTGGCCTGATCGGTCCGCGTGAGGTTCCGCGCCTGTGGGCTCGCCACGTGCTGAACTGTGCCGTAGTACAGGAATACATTGCGCCGAACGCGTCGGTGGCTGATGTTGGTTCTGGCGCTGGCCTACCCGGCCTGTGCCTGGCGATTGCCCGCCCGGATTTGAAGCTGACTCTGATTGAGCCTCTGGAGCGCCGCGTGATTTGGCTGAATGAAGTTGTTGAGGATCTGGGCCTGGAGAACGTGACCGTGCTGCGCTCGCGTGCTGAGCAGGCTGTGGGTGCTGTTGAGGCTGATGTGGTGACTGCGCGTGCTGTGTCTGCTCTGGTGGGCCTGTTGGACATTACTCTGCCGATTCTGCGTGGCACCGGCGAGCTGCTGGCTCTGAAGGGTCGTAGTGCCGCGGAGGAGATTACTAAGGCGAAGAAGAAGCTGAACCGTTACGGTGCGCGTGAGACTGAGATTCTCACCGCCGGCGGTGACCTGCTGGAAGAGCCGACGACGGTGGTTCGAGTTCGCCTCTAAAAGTTTCGCCCCGAATGGGCGGTACCGCAATGAGCTAGTGAATAGGCTGGCTTACGCGGTACCGCCCATTTTTGTACGCTGGCTTGCCGGGCGCGCGGCAATTGCATCCGTAGAGTACATAGAATGACCTCTCGCGTGGAGTATTGACCTGATGCCGGGTACCCTTAAGGAAGGATTGAAACCTTAGACTCTTCTACATCAAAGCCTAATGGTTCAGTAAAGGGTACCGAGCCCTTCAGAACCATTCGGGCAGCACCAATGTTTCACGTGAAACATTGCAGACTTCATTACCTCGCGGAGTATGTTTCACGTGAAACATGCTGAGATGAGTGAATGGTGGGGGAGTGGAGGTTGAATCCTCCTCGCGCACAAATACCGCAGAGTATTGCCACACGCGAGGCATCAGACGAAGCATCACCGTAGACACACCACCCGGAATATGGAAGGCACCCGATGACTCCTCAAGCTCAGAAATCTGTTGCAGATTTGCTCCCCAAGCCTGTGCATACGCGTGTCTTCACCGTGTCGAACCAGAAGGGTGGCGTGGGTAAAACCAGCACCGCCGTGAACCTCGCAGCCGCGCTCGCGGAGGCTGGACTGAACGTCCTGGTGATCGATAATGACCCGCAGGGTAACGCCTCGACTGCACTGGGCATTGAGCACGGCGTGGATGTTCCCAGTGTCTACAACGTCCTGATTGAGGATAAGCCGCTTTCTGAAATTGTTCAGGAATGCCCCGATATGCCCGGTCTGTTCTGTGCCCCCGCCAATATCGACCTTGCGGGCGCGGAGATTGAACTGGTCTCCCTGGTGGCACGCGAGACTCGCCTCAAGAATGCCCTGATGGACTACACTGAGTGGCGAGAGAAGCAGGGAATGGAGCGGCTGGACTATGTCTTCATCGACTGCCCGCCGAGCCTCGGCCTACTGACCGTCAATGCCTTCGTTGCGGCAGAAGAGATTCTGATTCCGATCCAGTGCGAGTACTACGCTCTGGAAGGCCTGAGCCAGCTGCTGAAGAATATTCAGATGATTCAGAAGCACCTGAACTCCAAGCTGCGCATCAGCACGATCCTGCTGACCATGTACGATGCTCGTACCAACCTGGCATTCCAGGTGGCAGAGGAGGTGCGCGAGCACTTCCCGGAGGAGACTCTGAGCGTGAAGATTCCTCGCTCGGTTCGCATCTCTGAGGCTCCCAGCTATCAGCAGACCGTCATCACCTACGATTCTTCGTCGACTGGCGCTCGCGCTTACCGCGAGGCGGCACAGGAGCTCTCGCGCCGATCCGCATAATCTAAATCTTTTGAAATGAGCCCTTTTTGGATTGTCTATCGATGATTCAAAAGGGCTCATTGCGTGCGGTATTTTCTGGGTGAAACACGAGAAAACATCCTTAGAGAATTAATTATTGGGAATAATTTGGATTATGTGCTGTGCAGTTTTCACTCCTACTTTCGGGTGCTTATTTCGTTTACACTAGATGAAGAAGAAAAAATGAGCGGGCTCGTCCGGGAGTCCTAAGGAGTAACGATGGCTGAAAAGCGACGCGGCTTGGGTCGTGGCCTGGGGGCGCTGATCCCTCAGAGTACGAAGAATTCTGGTAATGCTGAGGCGAAGGCATCCGAAAAGACTGCTGCAGTAAAGACTGCACCCAAGAATGTGTCTACTCCGATTGAAGAGCCGATGACTGACGGTCTCTTCGAAATGGCTCACGAGGCTAAGCCGGAGAAGCAGCGTAAGAGCACTAAAGCTGAGTCTGTAGAGGCTAAGCCTGCTGAAGCTACACCCGCTCAGGAAAAGTCAGCTGAAGCTGAGAAGGTAGAGGAGAAGGTCGAATCTCCCGCCTCCTCGCAGGATGTTTCACGTGAAACATCGAAGAAGAAGCCTCGCGTGGATATGGGTGCGGCACTGCGCAACACCACCCTGACTCGCCGCCCGGTGGACTTCTTCTTTGGTGAAGATGTCTCCACCCCGCAGTCCGCTTCTGAGGAACAGAGCGGCCTGGTTCCGGTTCCCGGTGCCCAGTTTGCCGAGCTGAACGTTCGCGATATCCACCCGAACCGCAAGCAGCCCCGAACCGACTTTGATGAGCAGGACATGGAAGAGCTCATCCACTCGGTGCGTGAGATTGGTGTTCTGCAGCCGATCGTCGTGCGTCCCTCGCGCGAAAACGGCACCGAAAAGTATGAGCTGGTCATGGGTGAGCGCCGCTGGCGTGCAACCCAGGCGGCTGGACTGACCACCATCCCGGCGATTGTTCGTGAGACTGAAGACGGCGACCTGCTCCGTGACGCCCTGCTGGAGAACCTGCACCGCAGCCAGCTGAACCCCATTGAAGAGGCGGCGGCATACCAGCAGCTCATGGAGGAGTTCGACACTACTCAGGAGCAGTTGGCTAAGCGTATTGGTCGTTCTCGCCCCCAGATTTCGAATACGATTCGTCTGCTGAAGCTGCCGGCTCTGGTGCAGCGTCGCGTTGCGGCGGGTATTCTCTCCGCGGGGCACGCGCGCGCCCTGCTGGCTCTGACGGACCAGGCTCAGATTGAGACTCTTGCACAGAAGATTGTGAATGAGGGACTGTCGGTTCGCGCAACTGAGGAGCTGGTGAACCACGCATCCGGCGCTGCTGAGGTGAAGGAGCGCAAGGCTCCTCAGCCTCAGAAGCACCGTGAGCGCCTGGACTATATTGCGGAGGCTTTTGCTGACAAGCTCGATACTTCGGTGAAGATTTCGCTGGGTGCTCGCAAGGGTAAGATGACCATCGAATTTGCGAATGTTGAGGATCTGAACCGTATCATCCGTGTTTTGGATTCTGATTTCTCGGGCTAAATTTTCGCGTAAAACAATATTTAGCAACTGAAATCAGTTGTATATACAAAAAACCCTCGGTGATGTTTCACGTGAAACATCACCGAGGGTTTTTCTTTAGCTTCTCGAAAGATTAGCCCAGGTGCTCGGAGAACTCAGCCAGCAGAGCGGGCTTCGTCTTAGCACCTACGGTCTTCTTGACGACCTCGCCACCCTTGAAAAGGTAGATGGCGGGAATAGAGGTAATGCCGTACTTCATAGCGGTATCGCCATTCGCCTCAACATCCACCTTGACCACGTCGACCTGACCGGCGTACTCGCCAGCGATCTCGTCAATCACGGGGCCAACCATGCGGCAGGGGCCGCACCATTCAGCCCAGAAGTCCACGATAACGGGCTTGTCGTTCTTCAGAACCAGTTCGTCAAAAGTGGCATCAGTTGCCTGCTGTGCACTGCTCACGGAGTGCTCCTTTCTGACACGGGGCGGATTCCCCTGTGAATAATACGAATAGTTTTAGAGGTTTTCGAGGTAGTGCTGCGCGTCCAGAGCGGCAACAGCACCGGAACCGGCAGCAATAATTGCCTGGCGGTAGGTCGGGTCAATCACGTCACCGGCAGCGAAAACGCCGGGAACGGAAGTCTTCGAGGAACGACCCTGAACCGCGATGGTGTGGTGCTCGGTAATCTCCAGCTGGTCACGTACCAGTTCCACGCGAGGATCGGAGCCAATAGCGATGAACAGGCCCTGAACAGCCAGCTGGCGCTCAGAACCATCCTTGGTGTTGGTCAGGGTGATCGACTCGAGGTTGCTCTCGCCGTGAACGGCGGTGACAGCCGAATCCCAGACAACCTCAATCTTCGGGTTGTTGAACACGCGGGTCTGCATGATTTCCGAAGCGCGGAAAGAATCGCGGCGGTGCACCAGGTACACCTTGGATGCGAAGGTCGTCAGGAACAGTGCCTCCTCCAGTGCGGAGTCGCCGCCGCCGACCACTGCGATTTCCTTGTCCTTGAAGAAGAAGCCATCGCAGGTTGCGCACCAGGAGACGCCGTAACCGGAGAGTCGGTCTTCGCCCTCGATGTTGAGCTTACGGACCTGAGAACCGGTGGTCATGATGACGGTCTTCGCCAGGTGAACGGCGCCGTCTGCGGTGTAGACCTTCTTCACGTCGCCGGTGAGTTCGACCTTTTCTACGTCCTGGTAGCGGATGTCAGTGCCGAAACGCTCAGCCTGCTGGCCGATGTTCTCCATCAGCTCGGGGCCCTGGATGCCCTGAATGAAGCCGGGGAAGTTCTCCACCTCGGTGGTGTTCATGAGGGCGCCGCCGGGTGCCAGGGAGCTGGCGAAGAGGACGGGCTTCAGCTCGGCGCGTGCCGCGTAGATTGCTGCGGTGTAGCCGGCGGGGCCGGAGCCCACAATAATGACGTTGTGGACGGTTGCGTCAGCCTCGACCTCGGCTGCCGGTGCCGCTTCGGTGGCGGGTGCGGAGGCGAGGTTCAGATTGCCTAGGGCGGCGCCTCCGAAGAGGCCTCCCAGATTCTCAGTCATCAGATATATCTTTCCGTTGTAGGTCTTTCGTTCTGCCCCTATAACGGGGCTTTATCCTCGATTATTCCATTTTTTGGGGACCCTTATCCAGATACTCCGCGCACTGTGAATCTTTGAGTAGCTACCCTGCCATAAAGAGTCATAAATAGACATCAAAAAGGGCGGGGCTTCCGAACCGTTGAGTTCAGAAGCCCCGCCCTTGTGTCTGGGGTGTGAGCGCCCTGTCGGCGTCACGTTATGGGTTGATTAGTCCACCTTGATTTCGTTGATGCGCAGACCGTAATTCCACGTTCCAATCGGCAGGGAGAGGCGGGGCAGCTCGTTGACCACGATGATCACGTAGGCACCCTTTTCTGCGCTCTGCTTGGAGGTGTCCAGGGTGACGACTGCATCCTTGCCTTCGAAGGTGCCCTTGCCGACCTCAACCGCACCGTCCAGGGATGCAGAGCTGTTGGTGTAGACGGTGAAGGAGCCGCCGGTGCCGGTGTTCTGCTGAAGGGTCAGCTTGGAGACGACGGTGGGGGTCTGCAGCTTCAGCGCCAGGCCGAATTCCTTGATGGTGCCGGCGTAGTTGGCGGTGCCGAAGCCGTAGCTGATCCATGCGGTGTTGGCGTTACCGTCGGTCAGGTTCGGGATGAGGGTGTCCATGTCGTTCATGAACGTGGGGTTCGAGGGCGCGAAGCGAGCCACGGACGCGATCTTCGCCGGTGCGTTCGATGCCTTAGCGGTCGGTGATGCCGATGCGCTGGCGTTTGCCGCAGCCGATTCGGAGGCGGAGATAGAGGACTTGGGGGTGTGCGGTGCGGCTGCCTGGTTGGAGCCGATTGCACCCAGGGAGGTGAGGATACCGCCTGCGACGATGACGAGCAGCAGGACTGCTGCCAGGGCGACTGCCCAGGTGCCGCGGCTGCCGTCTTCTTCGTCTTCGTCATCTTCGTAGATGCTGGTGGGTTCGGAGTATGCGGTCACGGCCGCGCCGTCGGATGCGTTCCAGTTCTTGGCGGCGGTGATGCTCTCCTGGTTGGTGCTGGAAGCAGAGACCTTCTCGTAGGTGTTGGGGGAGCTGCTGCTTTCGGAGTCGCCGAAGATTTCGGTGCCCAGCGCGTCTTCTGCGTTGGAGAGTGCGTGGTTTTCGACCAGCAGGGTGTCCAGCAGGGTGTCGGGGCGGGTGTGGGAGGTGACGAGGTAGCGGCTACCTTCGGGGGTGATGCCCAGGTCGAGGATCTGGATGTTGCCGCGTGCGTTGGTTGCGAGCGCGCGGGAGTTTGCTTCCAGCAGTGCGCTGCGGCTGGGCGATGCGACGACGACCGAGACCTTACGGTTGAGAATCTGGTCGGTGCCTTCAAGCACCATGTCGGATTCTGCCGTAATGATGATGTGTGCGGTGATTTCGTAGCGGCCTCCGAGGACCGATCCGACCGGAATCTGTTGCGACAACGTGTTCTCCCGAGGTGGTTTCATAGTGCCTGCCGTGTGGCGGGCCCTGACTATTAGATTCTACCCGGCATTGAAGGATGCTGGGGCTGAGTGATAGTTTGTGGCGTCCGGGTGGCTACCTGTGTCCTCTGCGGGCCCCGGCGTGGGGTGCGATGGGGGCACGGGCAGTTACCCGGGTTGGGCGTTGTGTGCTGCTTTAGCGGCGGGCAAAACGCTCAAGTTTGGAGGTGAGGGGTGCCAGTAGTGCGTTGGCTTCCTTGACGCGGAAGATTTGTATACCGGCGAGGTATGCCAGGCCCATGACGGTGCCGCATACGGCGAGGGTGATGATTGCGGTGAGCTTGGAGGCCCAGGCGAATCCGTCGAGCTGGTAGCCGCCGAGCAGCCAGAGTGCGATGGCTGCGATGCTGCCGGCGAAGAGGGATGCGAGGGTGGTGCGGGCGTAGGTGCTGACGATGCCGCGCTGGCCGTAGTAGCCGAGGCGGCGGCGGACCATGTGGTGGCTGATGAACATGATTAGGATGTTGTGCACCGGGTAGATGAAGGCGAGCATGTACACGGTGTACTGTGCGTCGAGCAGGGATGCTGCGAAGCTCATGATGACCATGATGATGGCGGAGTACACCTGGATGCGGAAGGGGGTGCGTGCGTCTTCGCGGGCGTAGAGCACGCGGCTGTAGAGGTAGTTGATGGTGAGGGTGGGGGTGCCGAGCGCGGTGATGACGATGAGCTTGGCGATGATGGTTGCTGCGATGGGGTCGCCGCCGCTGAAGAGTACGGCGACGGGGCCTGCGAGTACCATGAGTGCGACCATGCAGAAGACGGTGGCTACGGCTGCGTTGCGCAGGCCGTGGGAGAGTGCGTAGATGACGCTGTCGCTGTCGTCGGCGATGGCGGAGGCGCTCATGCGGTTGAAGAGCACGGTGGCGATGGAGATGCCGATAACGCCGTGCGGGAGCATGTACAGCATGGAGGCGTAGTTGAGTGCCTGCAGGCCGGGGATTTGGATGCCGAGGGCGGCGTAGTGCTCGCGCTGGCCGACGATGCCTGCGGCGACCTTGGTCATGTAGAGGAACGCGAGGTTGGAGATGATGCCGGAGGCGAGGGTCCAGGCGGCGAGCTTGGAGGCTGCGCGCAGGCCGATGCCTCGCCATGCGAAGTCGGGCTTGAGGCGCAGGCCGAGCTTGCGTAGGGGGATGAACAGGACGAGTGCCTGCATGATGACGCCGAAGGTGGAGGAGCCAGCGAGCACGAGGGTCTGTGCGTTGGTCCAGTTGTCTACGGTGTGAATCGGGTTGGGGTTGGGGGTTTGTGCGCCGAAGAGGAAGATGAACAGGATCAGCGACAGGATGGTGATGACGTTGTTGAGTACGGGCGACCACATGTAGGCGCCGAATGCGTCTTTAGCGTTGAGGACCTGTCCGATGACGGTGTAGAGGCCGTAGAAGAAGATTTGGGGTAGGCACCAGAGGGAGAAGATGAAGCCGAGCTGTCGTTGTTCGGGGCTCCATCCTGAGCCCATGATGCTGATGATGGGCCAGGCGCAGGCGACGGTGATGAGGGTGATGAGGCCGATTGCGGTGACGGTGAGGGTGACGAGTTTGGAGATGTATCGTGCGCCGCCGTCTTGTGCTTTGGCTGCCTTGATGATTTGCGGCACGAGGACTGCGTTGAACACGCCGCCTGCTACGAGGACGTAGATGAGGTTGGGTAGGGTGTTGGCGGTTTCGAAGACGTCGCCGACGGTTGAGAGTGAGCCGATGGCTACGGTGAGCAGGATGGTCTTGACGAATCCGAGGATGCGCGAGACAAGGGTGCCTGCTGCCATGATTGCGCTTGAGCGGGCGTCGTTACGTGCCACGTATGTCTCTCCTGTGTGGGCGGGTGATTGCTTCTTTTAGTTTTTGGGGCTCTTACAGCGGGTGTTTAGAGCTGGGTGGTGATGTATTCGCGCGCACTGCGGGCTATGTGTTGTTCGTTGGCGAATGAGAGGCGGGTGGGGAGCTCTTCGAGGGGGACCCATGCGACGTCGATTGCTTCGTGGTCGGGGTCGTTGTCGATGCTGAGTTCGCCGCCGGTTGCTGCGAAGAGGTAGTGGTGCACGGTTTTGTGGATGCGCGTGCCGTTGGAGGTGAACCAGTAGGCGATGGTGCCGAGGGAGGCTACGGGGTAGCCGGTGATTCCGGTTTCTTCGCTGATTTCGCGTTGTGCGGCTTCGACGGTGGTTTCGCCGTGTTCGATGTGGCCTTTGGGTAGGCACCATTCGCGTTGTCCGTTGCGGTTGATGCGGGCGATGATGGCTACGGGTAGCTGTTCGGGTCGGTCGAAGTCGATGATGAGCCCGCCTGCGGAGACTTCTTCGGGGGCGGGTACCGCTCGCGCGGGCGCGGTGAAGCGCGTTTTGGGGGCGCGGGGTACGGGAATGCTCATGGTTCTACCTTAACCGATAGGCTGAGGTTTTGGTGCTTCGGTTTGGGGTGAGATAGCTGTCTTTGGTGGGGTGTTGTGGGTGTGGGGTGGGCGCGTGGGTGGTTTTTCTGGCACGATTAAAGGATTATGTCGCTGATTATTGATGTTGTGTCGAAGTACCCGGATGCCGCCGAGCTGGGAGAACTGTACCGTGCGGCGGGTTTTGAGCTGTACTTGGTGGGCGGTATTGTCCGCGACAATCTGCTGGATGATGGCGGCCATTTCACTGATTTTGATTTGACGACGGATGCTACTCCGGAGCAGAGCGAGCAGATTCTGCGTGGGTGGGGTGAGCATACGTGGGATATCGGCAAGGAGTACGGCACGATTAGTGCGCGTAAGAATGGCGTGGTGTATGAGGTGACCACGTACCGTGCTGAGGTGTATGTTTCGGATTCGCGTAAGCCGACGGTTGAGTTCGGCACGGATTTGAGCGCCGATTTGGTGCGTCGTGATTTCACGATTAATGCGATGGCGGCGGCTTTGCCGAGCGGTGAGGTTGTTGATCTGTTTGGTGGCGTTGAGGATTTGCGTGCGGGTGTTTTGCGTACTCCGCGCTCGCCGGAGGAGTCTTTTTCTGAGGATCCGCTGCGTATGATGCGTGCGGCTCGTTTTGCTGCGCGTTTTAATCTTGAGGTTGCCCCGGAGGTTTTCGAGGCGATGCGTGAGATGGCTGGCCGTATTGAGATTATTTCGGCTGAGCGTGTGCGTGATGAGCTGGTGAAGCTGATTGAGGCGGATTATCCGCGGGTGGGTTTGAACCTGCTGGTGGATACGGGGCTGGCGGATTATGTGTTGCCGGAGCTTCCTGCGTTGCGTATGGAGATGGATCCGGCGCATCACCATAAGGATGTGTATGCGCATTCGTTGAAGGTGATGGAGCAGGCGATGGAGAAGGAGACGGACGAGGACGGTCCGTGCCCGGCTCCTGATTTTATTCTGCGTTTTGCTGCGTTGATGCACGATATTGGTAAGCCGAAGACTCGTAAGTTTGAGAAGGACGGCTCCGTCTCGTTC
Organism: Rothia sp. HMSC061C12; assembly: GCF_001815755.1. NCBI lineage: Bacteria > Bacillati > Actinomycetota > Actinomycetes > Micrococcales > Micrococcaceae > Rothia > Rothia sp. HMSC061C12. The sequence goes on along the minus strand of NZ_KV821846.1, from coordinate 7,044 downwards.
CTGCACCATGAGGTGGTGGGCGCGAAGATGGTGAAGAAGCGTATGCGTGCGCTGCGTTTTGATAATGACACGATTAAGGCTGTGGCTCGTCTGGTGGAGCTGCATATGCGGTTCTATGGTTACCGTGAGTCGGGTTGGACTGATTCTGCGGTGCGCCGCTATGTGCGTGATGCGGGCGATCAGTTGGAGCGTCTGCATCGTGTGTCTCGTTCTGATGTGACGACTCGTAATCGTCGTCTGTCGCGCTCGCTGGCTGAGGCGTATGACGATTTGGAGCGTCGTATTGCTGAGTTGGCTGCTCAGGAGGAGCTGGATTCGATCCGTCCGGATCTGGATGGCGGTCAGATTATGCAGATTCTTGGTATTGCGCCGGGCCCGGTGGTGGGTGAGGCGTATAAGTTCTTGTTGAATTTGCGTCTGGATGAGGGTTCGCTTCCTGATGAGGAGGCGAAGGCTCGTCTTTTGCAGTGGTGGGAGCAGCGTCGCCAGGCGTAGCTTCTGCGGTTTTTCGGTGCCGCATCGCATGGTTGAGCTCACGCGGTGCGGTACTGTTCTATCTGCTTTTTCTCGTGTATTGTTAAGAAATCTATGCGTGTTCCCCACCCGGTGTGCTTCACGTGTAGAGCACAATGAATCTCCTGCTATGGAAATCCCATAGCCGTTTAGCCCAAAGGAGGGGTTTAATCATGCGTGCATATGAACTGATGGTTATCCTCAGCCCCGAGGTTGAGGACCGTGCGGTTGAGCCGTCGCTGTCCAAGTTCCTCGAGATCGTGACCAACGAGGGGGGTTCCATCGACAACGTCGATATCTGGGGCCGTCGTCGCCTGGCATACGAGATCCAGAAGAAGTCTGAGGGTATCTACGCAGTGGTGAACTTCACCTCTACCCCCGAGACCGCAGCTGAGCTCGATCGTGTTCTGAACCTGAACGAGTCCGTCATGCGTACCAAGATCATCCGCCCGGAGGATCAGAAGATCTCCAGCAAGTAGTTGTTTCTTGCCGGTCGGCTGACCCCCTAAAAATGTCAGGGGGTTGCGCTGTACTGGATTCAACATACTTGTAACTCTTATCGAGGAGGCATCAAATGGCAGGCGATACCGTTATTACCGTTATTGGTAATCTGACTGGCGATCCGGAGCTTCGTTACACCCCTGCGGGTGCGGCGGTTGCTAATTTCACGATCGCATCGACTCCGCGTACTTTTAACCGCCAGACGAACCAGTGGGAGGATGGGGAGACCCTGTTCCTGCGTGCGTCGGTGTGGCGTGGTTACGCTGAGAATGTTGCAGAGACCCTGAAGAAGGGTACTCAGGTTATCGCGCAGGGCCGTCTGAAGTCTCGCTCGTACGAGACCAAGGAAGGCGAGCGTCGTACTTCGTTTGAGCTTGAGGTCGAGGAGATTGGCCCGACTCTGCGTTTTGCTACTGCTCAGGTGACTCGCGCACAGCGTTCTGCCGGAGGTAATAACTTCGGTGGCGGTGCGCAGGGTGGCTTTGGCGGTGGCGCCGGGTACAACGCTGCTGCTCAGGGCGGTTTCTCCGCTCCTCAGCAGAACAATTTTGCTGCTGCTCAGGGTAATGGTTACTCTGGCCAGTCTGGCTACTCCGCTCCGGCTGCTCCGGCGGCCCCTGCAGCTCCTGCTGCTGATCCGTGGAGTTCTCAGTCTGGTGGTAACTATGACTGGGGTAGCGGCGCCGACGACGAACCTCCGTTCTAAGCCGGTTTCGTTTTCCGAATAGTAATTTATCAATCCATCCCGCGGTTATCCGCCGCGGGCTCCCAACTCTAAGGAGCACCACGATGGCTAAGGCTGAAATCCGTAAGCCCAAACCCAAGCAGAACCCCCTCAAGGCTGCTGACGTCACCGTTATCGACTACAAGGACGTCGCACTTCTGCGCAAGTTCATCTCCGACCGCGGCAAGATCCGCGCTCGCCGCGTGACTGGCGTGACCGTTCAGGAGCAGCGCAAGATCGCTCAGGCTATTAAGAACGCCCGCGAAGTTGCACTGCTGCCCTACTCCGGCGCTGGCCGCTAAAGAGAAGGAGAGACAGTAACATGGCTAAGATCATTCTGACTCAGGAAGTTTCCGGCCTCGGTGCAGCTGGCGATGTTGTCACCGTTAAGGACGGTTACGCACGTAACTACCTGCTGCCCCGCGGCTTCGCCGTGACCTGGACCCAGGGTGGCGAGAAGCAGGTTGAGTCCATCCGCGCCGCTCGTGCGGCTCGCGCCAAGGCTTCTCTGGAAGAGGCTCAGGCAATTGCTGCGTCCCTGGCTGCTAAGCCGGTTGTCGTTGCACACAAGGCTGGCGCTGACGGCCGCCTGTTCGGTACCGTCAAGGCTGAGGCTATTGCTGAGGCTATTGAGGCTGCTGGCATTGGCTCCGTTGACAAGCGCACCATCCACCTGGGTTCCGCTATCAAGCGCACCGGTGAGTACAAGGTGACTGTCCGCCTGCACGCTGACGTTGTTGCTAACGTTGTCCTGGACGTCGTTGCTGCTGCGTAAGTAGATTTTTAGATATTTGACGCTGAGGCTTTGAAGCTTCGGTGTTGAGTATCGGACGGGGTGTCCCTCTTCGTGAGGGGCACCCCGTTTGTTGTACCCGTCGCTGTGTCGTGGTTGCGCTCGTTCCGGTGCATGTTTCACGTGAAACATTGCTTTTGGGAGGTTGAGAATCGGTGCTTGAGGTAGCGGTTGCTACGAGACAGTCCGGTTGACCCCGTAGACTGGTAGACATGGCTCGATCTTTTTCACGTTTGTCCTCTAGTGCTCAGCTGCTGCTCACGGGTGTGGTGCTGGAGTGCGTCAATTTACTGCTGTGCGTTCTAGCGGTTATCCCCTTTGCGGACGCTAATGTCGCTACTGCTCTTCTGCTTCTTTTGCTGGTGGTTGGCGGTCTTGCTTCCAGCATTGCCCTGGTGTGTGCGCTGGTGGGTCTGGTGAAGTTCCGCCAGTATCGCGTGGCTAATATTTGCCTGGCGGTTATCTCTGTAGTCGCTAATCCGCTGGTGCTGCTGGGTCTGTATATGGCGGCTTATTAGCCCGGTTTGAAGCTCGCAAACTGCACAATATCAAAGCTCTCAGCGTTCTACTGGTCTTCTCCCAGCTTGTTTCCAGCGAAATTCAATCCTCCCATAAGGTTGGGGGTGTTTACTATAAGTGTTGGTTCGAGAGGACTGCGATGTGAATGTGTGTGTTTCGTGTAGCGGGGTCGCCCGCTAGCGAAAGAAGGATGGCAAGGCAAAAGCGCCTTGCCTTTCTTCTTTTAATGCGGCATATAGTTTCCGCGTGAAATCCGGGGTGCTGCGCCTCGATTCTGAGGAAAAATCTATTCCCAGGTTTCTTACAGCTTTAACCTACAGGGAATAAAGGTTTACGCGTAATACTTTATATAGATGGTTCGAGAGGGCCATCAGAAAGTTGGACTTTCCTTGCGGAAGTGGCTCTGATTTTCGTATGTATGTGTGTGTGATGAGACTGGGGTTGGATCGAGAGATCCAGCTCCAGTTTCTGTTTAACCCCTGAATTTTGCGGTATCGGCAACTGGAGGTGACGACGACGTTATGCATGCCGTAACCATGGTGCACTGTAATAAAGGGCAACCATACTTCTACGTAACGTCATATTTCCTTTCCTGTGGGTGGCGGGTCTAGAATTAGGGAAGATAAATTTTGCATATTAAATACAAGTATTGAGGAGTTGTCTCCCGTGTCTAAGACCCCTTCCGTTCCCGGTACCGACCGCCCCACTGAAAAGGCTGCAGGCCACTGGTTGCTCGCCCAGCTGGGCAAAAAGGTTTTGCGCCCCGGCGGCCGCGAGACCACAACTGGCTGCTGGCTCGTGCCCTGGGTGGCGACATTGACGTCGTGGAGTTTGCGCCGGGCCTGGGTATTACCGCCCTGGAGATTGTGAAGCGTTCCCCCAAGAGCTACACCGGTGTGGATCTTGACCCGAAGGCTGCTGAAATCGTGACCGAGCGTATTGGCGCATCGACTAAGCCGAACTACCGTGTGGTGAACGCTAGCGCTCAGGAGACCGGTCTGCCCTCGGAAAGCTACGACGCTGTGGTGGGCGAGGCGATGCTGACCATGCAGACCGATAAGCACAAGCTGGAGATTATGCGTGAGGCGGCTCGTCTGCTACGTCCGGGCGGCTACTACGCTATTCACGAGATGTCGCTGGTTCCCGATTATCTGCGCCCCGAGCTGAAGGAAGAGATTCAGAAGGATTTGGCGCGCACTATCCGTGTGAACGCCCGCCCGCTGACTGTCGCCGAGTGGACTGCTCTGGCGGAAGAGGCTGGCTTTGAGGTGCTGGATGTGTACCAGACCGATATGGCGCTGCTGGAGCCGAAGCGTCTGCTGGCTGATGAGGGTGCCGCTGGCGTTGCGAAGATTGCGTTCAATCTGGCGCGTAAGCCGCAGATTCGTGAGCGTGTGCTGGGTATGCGCGGTGTGTTCCGCCGCCACGCGGACCACATTGGCGCTATCGGTCTGATTCTGCGTAAGAAGTAAGACAGAGTCACACCGCAAAGCTTATACAGCGAAACGGAGCCCCAGTATTCCCCCGTATAACGAGGAATACTGGGGCTCCGTTTTCAAGCGCTAGCCCGCTAGCCCTAGCAGATTCGCTAGCGCATCTATACCATCTGCCACAGCATGCACCCATCCCGCTGTAACTGCCTCCCTACCGGCGGTGGCCTCCACTCTCGCCAGGTATAGCAGCACACGGTACCTGAGTGCTGCACCGACTACGGCACTGAGCACTAGTACCAGCACTACTGCTGGATACTGCATCAGTATCAGATACTCACCCATCATCTGCTGGACACTGACCTCCCAGTGACGCACCACCCGCACACCCGCATACATGTAGGACACCTCATCAGCGAGCCTGTAGTAGTACAGCACTGCTGATACTCGCAGGTACTTAAGCACCGCGGCATGTGCTACAGACAGCGACCTACTGTATGTGTGTAGTAGTAGCACTGCCACCAGATGAGAGAGGACATGCAGTACAAGGAGAGGAAGGATTTTAAACATGGTCGGAATTCTGCTTTCATGACTAGTGCCCTCGACTCTGATATCGAGGGATCTACTAGGCACATAGCAGTGGCCTGAAAATTTTTTTTGTGGGGCAGTCACGTCTGCTCAGCGATGAGGACATGCGCGCTAGAGCGCGGCAGCTGGGTGAGGCAATGCGCACTATGGATGGCGCGGCGCTCGCCGTTGAGAAGATTGAGGATTATCTGCGCGCTCCCCGTTAGGCGTGTATGTGTTTCGCGTGTGCCTTCGTGAGAAACTAGCATAGGAGTTCTGCAGAAATTGTTTCTGGAATGTCGTAGATATCGGATTGAAACGCGAGGATAAGCATGTCTGAAACTGCCATTGATTATGGTTCCCGCACTATGCCCCATGATGATGTGGCTGAGCAGTCGGTGCTCGGTGGCATGCTGCTGTCGAAGGACGCTATTGCGGATGTGGTTGAGAGCCTGCGTGCGTCTGATTTCTATAAGCCGGCGCACGAGACGATTTATGAGGCGATTCTTTCTCTTTACGGTCACGGTAGCCCTGCGGATGCGATTACGGTTGCTGATGAGCTGAAGAAGCGCGGCGAGCTGACTCGTGTGGGTGGCGCGGCCTATATTCATACGCTGATTGCGTCGGTTCCGACTGCTGCTAACGCTCAGTATTACGCTGAGATTGTTAAGGAGCACGCGATTATGCGCCGCCTGATTGAGGCGGGTACGAAGATTGCTCAGCTGGGTTACGCCAATGAGACTGAGGTTGATACTTTGGTCGATCAGGCGCAGGCTGAGATTTATGCGGTGACTGATGGTAACGCGAAGGAAGACTATGTGTCTTTCTCTGAGGCGTTGGAGGAGACCATCAATGAGATTGATGCGAACTCGAACCGCCCCGATGGCGTGTACGGTGTGCCGACTGACTTTATCGAGTTTGATGAGCTGACCGGTGGTCTGCACGGTGGCCAGATGATTGTTATTGCGGCTCGTCCGGGTGTGGGTAAGTCGACTTTGGCTCTTGATATTGCTCGTTCTGCGTCTATTCATCATCAGATGACGACTGTGTTTTTCTCGCTGGAGATGAGTCGTACTGAGTTGGCGATGCGTATTCTCTCTGCGGAGGGCAAGATTTCGATGGGTCGTCTGAAGAAGGGCGACCTGGATACTGAGGGTTGGACGAACTTGGCGACTCTGCAGGGTCGTATTGATTCTGCGCCTCTCTTTATTGATGATTCGCCGAATATGACTCTGATGGAGATTCGCGCGAAGTGCCGTCGCCTCAAGCAGCGTAATGATTTGAAGCTTGTGGTGCTGGACTACCTGCAGCTGATGAGTTCGGGTAAGAAGGTTGAGTCGCGTCAGCAGGAGGTTTCGGAGTTTTCTCGTAGCCTGAAGCTGTTGGCTAAGGAGCTGGATGTTCCGGTGATTGCGCTGTCTCAGCTGAACCGTGGTTCGGAGCAGCGTACTGATAAGCGTCCGATGGTTTCGGATCTGCGTGAGTCGGGTTCTATTGAGCAGGATGCGGATATGGTGATTCTGCTGCATCGTGAGGATATGTATAACCCGGATAGTGAACGCGTGGGTGAGGCGGACATGATTATTGCTAAGCACCGTGGTGGTCCGACTCGTACTATCCCGTTGGCGTTTAGCGGTAAGTATTCGCGCTTCAACAATATGGCGAATGAGGCGCCTCCCCAGTACTAATCAGCTCAGCACTCTGTAGCTGCACCCCTCTTCTTCTATTCATTACAGGATGGAAGGGGAGGGGCTTTTTCGCATCTATAGGTATGGGTACCCAAATGCAGAGTTAGGAATCGTGCAGGGTTAGGAATCAAGCGCAGGGTATGGGAATAGGGGCTGCGGAGGGGGTTCTAGAGGGCATTCTGTGAGGGTTTGAGTGGTTTCTTCTGCGTTTATAAGGTTTTTTGGAAGTTTTTTAAAGATTTTTTAGCACCCATAAAACGCACTGACTAGGTAGTTTGGTGTTTGTGAGGGTGTTTGAGACCCTTTCAA
>NZ_KV821845.1:0-24557 GCF_001815755.1 Rothia sp. HMSC061C12 | reverse complement strand
ACTTTCTATTCGGATGCCAATTTCCTTGGGCCCCGTATGGAAACTGAGGGGACGACCCATTTGGATTGGATGAGTGACCGTGCATCTTCATTGCATTCTGGTGGGTGTCGGTGGCACTATTACGAAGACATTAATCACAGGGGTCGAAATTTTGAATCTTCTTCCGACCTCAACTATCTTCGCGGTCTAAGCCATGCGGGTCTCCATTGGGGCGAGACTTGGGATGATCGTATTAGTTCTGTTTACAAGGTAAACTGCCGCTGGTAATTGTGATGGAGGAGCCCAATGTTTGTGGGCTCCTCCTGACTTTCTTGATTGAAAGGAGTTGGTAACAATGAAGAAATCTTCTGCCCTACTCGCCTGCTTTGCTTTAGCTTTAAGTTCCTGTGCCGCTGCGCCTAAGGATACTAGCCTCAAAGCCCAGCTGGATTTTGAAAATAACTATATTACTCTTCCCCTCGACGAATACGATATGAGTGACCAGGCCGAAGATATAACATATAGGGCGTATTTGTTGATTCTTAAAGAGTGCTATGCGAAAAAAGGATACGATTTTGAAATTCTAGAAAACGGCTTGGTTTCTGGCAACGCCTCCCAGTACGGCTCCTGGAACGTGAAGCATGCGGCGAATCATTTTACGTCCATCCAAGTCAGAGATGAGCAGGAAAGGATTTATAAGAGCATCCCTGAAGACGTCAGGGCCAGCTGCCGCGAAGAGCATCGGGAAGAACTGGATATGCTCTATTTTGATGAGGATGATGAGAAAAAGTACCGCCCCGTCGAGCGTATCCGTAGTGAAGCGTACATGCGTGCGCAGGCTGACCCTGAATGGAAGAAAGCCCGCTCAGATTGGTGGGACTGTCAGCGTCAGGAAGGGTTGACGCCTCGCACCGGGGACGGTGAATGGACGAGCAAAGAAACGGCCAGTCTGAATGCTGATGATCCCAAAGTGTTGGAGGAGGTTATCCGCCTGGCAACCATTGAAGCTCAATGTAGCGAGAAGGTGAGGTTGGCCCAGCGTCTGGGTGATCTTGAGGCGTCTTATCAGGGGCCTTTGATTGAGAAGAATCAGGCGCTGCTGAATGAATTGAAGGCTGAACGTGATGCGAAGATAGCGAAGGCGCGCGAAATTATTGCCACCCACCAGTAGATATCAGCAACAAGCAGATAGCATCCCTTGGGATAATTGGGGTAACTCCGTTTGAATGCTACAACGAGGTATGGAGGAGGAAAGCCTATGCGTAAGGCTCTCTCTGCGGTAACAGTATTCTGCCTGCTGGGGGCGTGCGTATCCTGCTCCAACAGTGCCGAGCGGGACACCTCACGAAAAGCTGTTCTCGATTATTCAAAGAACTACATACACCTTCCACTGGACGAGTATGCCTTCGATGAACTAACAATCCGTACGGTGAGCACGGCGTGGCACACGCTCATGTCCGAATGCTACGCGCACCACGGGCAGTCCTACGCTGTGCCCTCAATAGACACCCCGCAACCCGGGGGGCTATACGGCAACTGGAACGTCGAGTACGCCAAAAAGTACGGGTACTCCCAGAAGGAATCCCGAGGCCCAGACGATTCAGCATCAGACGACATCAACGCCCGGTGCCAAGAAGAGGTGAAAACCGCATTCTCTGACGTCGAACTGGACGAAAAAGAATACCGGTTTGTAGGAGAGCTAAACTCACAGGCATACACCTACGCCTCCCAAACCGATGAGTGGAAAAATATTCGCTCAGAATGGTGGACCTGCCTGCGTGAACGCAGACTAACCCCCAGGGAAGGAGAGAGCGACTGGATGTCCGAAGAAAGCGCACATCTCATGACCTCCTCCCAAGGCAACGAAGAAGCTAAGCCGGAGGAAATCCGCCTCGCAACCATCGAAGCGGAATGTAACCAGAAGGTGGGTATGGCTCAGCGTCTGGGTGATATTGAAGCGTCCTATCAGGGGCCTTTGATTGAGAAGAACCAGGCGAAGCTCAACCAGCTGAAAGAGGAGAAAGAAAAGCGTGTAGCGAAGGCGCGTGAAATCATCGCCACCCACCAGTAGCCACACCCGCTGAAGGGTAGAACGGGTGAACCAGCCGCAGAATGCTCACAAGTTGCCCATAAGAAAATCCGCGCACAAGAATCCGTGCATACGAAAATTTCATAAGAAGGAGCCGGGGAGTGTCACCACTCCCCGGCCCTCACTTTATTCACTCTCAACCTCGCAGCCTCCGCTGGCGCACCTTACAGGCCCACCAGCTCAAGGCTACTCAGCGTCAGGTTACTTAGCCCTTTAGCCCACCGGAACGTTAACGTTCACCAGCGAGTACAGATCCTTCGGATCATCCGGGCTAGCAACCAGGTCAATGAACTGCTGCAGGTCGGTGTCCTGCGTAGCCGCACGGGCATAACGCAGACCCGAGAAGTCAGCAATCGCGAAGCCCACCGAATCAAACAGGGTAATCTGCTCATCCGACACGCGGCCCGGCTCCTCACCGGTCAGAACCTTCCAGAACTCCACCACCGGGAAGTCCGGGTCCTTCTGCTGAATCTCGCCCTCAATGCGGGTCTGCGGCGGGAACTCAACAAACACAGTGGAGCGGTCCAGAATTTCGCTTTCCAGCTCAGTCTTGCCGGGGCAGTCGCCACCAATAGCGTTCAGGTGCACGCCGGGCTTTACCTGGCGGTCCAGCAGAACCTTCGCCTGCTGCTTATCGGCGGTGCAGGTGGTAATAATGTCGGCACCCTCAACAGCCTCATCCACGTCCTTAGCCAGGTGGATGCGGAAGCCCAGCGGCTCCAGGTTACGGCGGAACTTCTCCATCGCGTGCGGGTCAACGTCGTAGACGGACAGGTCCTCAATGCCGAGCACAGCGCGCATACCCAGCGCCTGGAACTCAGACTGCGAGCCGGTACCAATCATTGCCATCTTCTTCGAATCCTTGCGTGCCAGGTGCTTAGCAACCATGGCGGACACGCCAGCGGTACGCAGCGCGGTCAGCAGGGTCATCTCAGCCAGGAACACCGGGTAGCCGTTGTCCACGTCAGCGAGCAGACCGAACGCGGTCACGGTCTGGAAGCCGCGTGCCGGGTTCGACGGGTGGCCGTTCACGTACTTGAAGGAGTAGGTGATGTTATCGGAGGTGGGCATCAGCTCAATCACACCGAAGGGGGTGTGGGAGGCGACGCGCGGAATCTTGTCGAAGCTCTGCCACTTCTTGAAGTCTTCTTCGAGGAAGTCGACCATGCCGGCAATGATGTTGCCTACGCCGTCCTTCTGAATCCACTTCGCCATCGAGGCGACGTCAACAAATTCCACCGCGTGTGCGCTAGGACGTTCAGTCATGATTTTCTCCTTTGAATATCTGCACAAAACTTCTTTGTGCATCTGGTGGTCACTGCGGATATCTATTATCTCAAAATATATTGCAGGACACACCGTATTAGAAATGCTGTAGATATGTACTTTGCTTTATGTATTACACGGATGTAATACGGAACGAACACGAAAAGACGTGCAGGGAGGGGGGTTCTAGAGTCTAGAGCTCCTAGAGCCTAGATCTCCTAGAGTCTAGGGCTAGGGTCTAGAACCCCCTCATTCGCCTTCGCCGGGATATTACCGGGATTACAGGCAACCGGTCGGGTTAGCTACCCTTCGGGTTGTCCTCGTCCTCAAGGTCACCCAGGTCAATGTGGGTACGAGGCTCCGAAACGAGCTTCTTCACCACGGGGCGGGCAGCAATCACGGGCACGGAACCGGTGTAGCCTTCACGGACGCGAGCAATCTCGTTGACGCGGTCACGAACCGTGTACCAGCCGATAATCAGCAGCGGGATAACCAGCAACAGCGATGCCAGGGTGTAGGTGCCGACCGGGTAATCCAGTGCCATCAGCACCAGCACAACAGCCAGGAAGACCATCACAGCCCAGTCGCTGAAACGACCGCCGGGTGCACGGTAGTTGGGGCGCTTGTACTTGCCCTCGCCGACCAGCTTCAGGTACTTCTGGTGCGACATTGCGATAGCCGCCCAGCTAGCCATGGTGCCCACCGAGGCGATGTTCAGCACGACCTCGAACGCCTGCTCGGGAACGAAGAAGTTCAGCACAACACCGAAGAGGCCAATCACACCGGTCAGCAGAATACCTGCCACCGGAACGCCGGAGCGGGACACCTTAGTGGTGAACTTCGGTGCCGAACCTGCAACACCCATCGAGTGGAGGATACGACCGGTGGAGTACAGGCCAGCGTTCAGCGAGGAAGCAGCCGCGGTAATAACGACCAGCTGCATAATCGGTGCGGTGCCTTGAATACCGATAGCGTCGAAGAAGGTCACGAACGGCGACTCTGCGTCCTTGTATGCGGTGTAGGGCATGAGCAGGCAGAGCAGAACCACGGAACCAACGTAGAAGATCGCAATACGCCAAATCACGGTGTTGATAGCGCGGGGGATAACCTTCTCAACGTTCTTGGTTTCACCACTGGTGGTGCCGACCAGCTCAATACCGGCGTAGGCGAACACAACGCCCTGAACCACGATAAGAGCGGGAAGAATACCGTTGGGGAAGAAGCCGTCATTGGCTGCAATAAGGCTCAGGCCGGGGGTGACGCCGTTGATGGGTTCACCGAAGACCAGGTACCAGATACCTACCGCCATGAAGGACAGCAGGGCAAGAATCTTAATGAGCGCGAACCAGAATTCCAGCTCACCGAAGAGCTTCACGGAGATGAGGTTCAGAGCCACAGTGACGATAACGACGATGAATGCGCTGAGCCACTGGGGAATATCTGCGAAGAACTGGTTGTATCGACCGAACCAGCTGATGTAGATAGCGATAGCGGTGGCGTCTGCAACGGCGGTCATTGCCCAGTTCAGCCAGTACAGCCATCCGGATACGAATGCGGCCTTTTCGCCGTAGAATTCGCGGGTGTAAGAGACGAAGGAGCCCGAGGAAGGGCGGTGAAGGATCAGCTCGCCGAGGGCTCGAAGGATCAGGTAGCCGAAGAAGCCGATGACGGCGTAGATGACGGCGAGCATGGGGCCTGCGTCCTGCAGGCGGCTACCGGTGCCCAGGAACAGGCCGGTACCAATAGCAGAACCGATGGCGATCATCTGGAGCTGACGTGCGCCAAGCCCCTTGTGGAAGCCTTCCTGTTCGTGTGCGAACGGGTCGTCTGTGGGGGGCTTAGTGTACTGATCCGCTGCAGAAGTCTGCGGGTTCTTGTTCGGTGAGGTGCTCACGCTATACCTCCTTGGATAGTTACGTCTGAAGCACGTGCTACACGAAATGTGGTTGGGAACACGTCTGCGGGTTGTAATGACTATAGCACGGTAATTTAGGTAATATAACTCGCATCACGTAACAATTTATATACATATAATGCATATCTTATAAATATATTTGGTTCATGTTGTATTGTGTGGTTTTCATTGTTTTGTGAAATAGATTAATTGAACCCTGAGTCCAAAAAATCAATTATCCCACCACCGCACAGCACAAGAGCACCCACAACGGGGTGCTCTCACAACCTATTCAAAACGGGGACTTAGCCCTCCATCAGGCGGTCAATCTTCGCCCGCAACGCGCGCTCACGACGATTCAACCACCACCAGCTCGGCCAACGCATCAACGACTTACGGCCCACCTGCACGACCGAGGGGAGCTTCGCCTCCGCAAGCGCCACATCAATCTCGTGGTCACTCGCGCCCTCATCACGCATTTTCTCCATCAATTCAAGGGATTTCGCCATATCGCCATGCCCCAAAACATGCCGACTCTTACGATCCAGAACCTCATCCAACTGCGCGCGCACCGGGGCAATAGCCGCCGCATTCGGATGCTCACGCTCAGCACGACGCTGCGCCTGGCGGGCACGCTTCTCACGTTTCGCGTCGAGCTGTTTCGGATTATTTTTAGCGCTCGCCTTGCTCATGGGAGGTTCCTTTCGTCGCGTCTGGGTGATGTGTACGCTGGCCTGCGCGCACAGAAGACATCAAGTCATTAACACCTCTACTTTACCGCGGTAATTCGCGGAAATTTCGCTGTAGTAAACCCAAAAAAACCCACAAAAAATTAACGATAAATAAGTCGTATCTTGGTAAAATAGTGCGAGTAGGAGGCGTCTCGCGCGCCAACAAAATATGGTGAACCGGCCCAGCATCGGTAACCGGTCGCATCTATCCAAGGAGTCAGCATATGGCTATTGCAACCCCCGAAGTTTACGCAGAAATGCTGCAGACCGCGAAGGAAAAGGGCTTCGCGTACCCCGCAGTGAACGTGACCTCCTCCCAGACCCTGAACGCTGCAATCCGCGGCTTCGCAGAGGCTGGCTCGGACGGCATCATCCAGGCATCCACCGGTGGTGCAGCATACTGGTCCGGCGCTTCCAAGAAGGACATGGTCGTTGGCTCCCTGGCCTTCGCAGCATACGCACGCGAAGTTGCTAAGCAGTACGACGTGAACATTGCACTGCACACCGATCACTGCCCCAAGGACAAGCTGGACGGCTTCGTCCTGCCCCTGCTGGCAGAGTCCGAGAAGGCTGTTGCTCGCGGTGAAGACCCCATCTTCAACTCCCACATGTGGGACGGCTCCGCAATCGACCTGGACGAGAACCTGAAGATCGCTGCTGAGCTGATCGAGCGTACCTCCAAGGCAAACATCGTGCTTGAGGTTGAGATCGGTGCCGTTGGTGGCGAGGAAGACGGCGTTGAAGGCGCTATCGACGACTCCCTGTACACCACCGTTGCAGACGCAATCAAGACCGTTGAGGCAATCGGCCTGGGCGAGAAGGGCACCTACATGGCTGCTCTGACCTTCGGTAACGTTCACGGCGTGTACAAGCCCGGTAACGTTCACCTGCGCCCCGAGCTGCTCAAGGAAATCCAGACCGAGGTCGGCGCTAAGTACGGCAAGGGCGACAAGCCCTTCTACCTGGTCTTCCACGGTGGCTCCGGCTCCACCGAGCAGGAGATTGCAGACGCAGTGTCCTACGGTGTTATCAAGATGAACATCGACACCGACACCCAGTACGCATTCACCCGCCCCGTTGCTGGCCACATGTTCAGCAACTACGACGGTGTGCTGAAGGTTGACGGCGAGGTCGGCAACAAGAAGACCTACGACCCCCGCGTTTGGGGTGCAGCTGCAGAGGCAGGCATGGCCGCACGCGTGGTCGAGGCTTGCCAGCAGCTCGGTTCCGTCGGTACCTCCATCAAGTAAGGTACTGTTCGCCCGCCGCAGCGCCTATAGTCGCTGCCGGGTGTGAACCTAAGCTTCGTTAAGCGAAAGCGGTGCCCGCTTCCTCAATGTGAGGAGGCGGGCACCGCTCTTTGTGTATGTAGCTAGAACCGGGTGAGCCGGGCGCTCATTGCCGGCAGGGGCGGTTTACTTGCCGCCGCAGCCGCAACCACCGCATCCGCAGCCGCCGGACTTCACAGCCACCGAACCGGAGGTGGGGATACCGTCGCCGGTGTCGCCACCCATGAGGTTCACGCGGTTACCGATCTCGGGGCCGCCGACCGGCTGGGGCGCCTTACCCGCCAGGGTCGCCGCGAAACCGGCGGGCTCCGCCAGAGGGCTCAGGTTCGGGATCATCGACGCCGCCGGGGAGCCGGAGGGGCCGCACGCAGCCGCTGCCGCGTTCGCCTTCGGCTGGGCGACCAGGTGGGCGCGCGCAAAACGCTTAATCTGCTCGGCGGTCGGGTACGCGAAGGACACCTTCACCTCACCGTTGACCAGCATGAGCGGCAGAACCTCGATGCCGTTCATCTCAATCTGCTCCGCCACCGGTGCGCACTCTTCGAAGGCGGAAGGGTAGGAGTCGGTGGAGTACACCTCAATGTCCACGCCCGAATCCAGCGCCTCCTGCGCGGCGCCCAGGAACTCAGAGCGCTCCATATCCTGCGGATCCTCCGGGTTCTCGCCGGGGCCCGGAATAAATACTTCAAGAACGGTCTCAGCCGCTTCAGTCATCAGTTTCAGCCTTTTCTCTCTTATGGGCACCGGCTCGGGGGAGGGGTGCCAGTCCTTCACTAAGTGTACTCGGGACCTCAAGAGTGCAGAAGTGTGAGTTGAAGTTCCAGATTTGCGGAATATTTGCAGAATTCGAGTCGAATGACCCTTAGCTCGTGAGCTACGGGTTTAGGTGTTGTATTCTGAGTGCATATGCACCGGAGTGTGCGAACCCTGCAAATCAGGCAGGCGTCGCCCGGTGTGAAACCAAGAAGGCAACGACGCCCGCATCCGACGCGGACGCATCAGCGCTACAAATACACGCTATTCATAGCGCCACACGACCAAAAGGAGCATATATGTTCGGTTTCGGCAAGAAGAAGAAGGAAGCTGCCGCACAGGAAGCATCGTCCGCAGACGTCTACGTCGCACCTGCTACCGGCGAGTACCTGCCGCTGAGCGAAGTCTCCGACCCCGTTTTCTCTCAGGGCGTTATGGGCGACGGCTACGCAGTGAACCCCACCGCAGGCACCATCGTCGCACCCGTTGCAGGCACCATCGCACTGATTCAGGACACCCTGCACGCATTCATGCTCCGCACCGAAAACGGCGGCGAGGTACTGGTCCATATCGGTATCGACACCGTTGAGCTCGGTGGCGACGGCTTCACCAAGATTGCTAACGTAGGTGACAAGGTTGAGGCTGGCGCACCCATCATCGAGGTCGACTGGGCAGCTATCGAGGGTCGTATCCCCTCCAAGGAAACCATGGTGATGATCACCAACACCGCAAAGTTCAACATCTCCAAGGACTCTGAGGCACGCCGCCCCGTCGCAGCCGGTGACCGCGTCGCTCAGGCATCCAAGAAGTAAGCTGAACCAGCGAAAATAGCTCAGCTTCAACAGCGGTGAAAAACCTGCGAAAAATGTTTTAACGCAAAAGGTCGCGTCCTGTAGGCTCAATCGGGCTGTAGGCGCGGCCTTTTTCGTTACACGAGAAATTTTTTAACGCCGCATGAAATGCCGCTATTAAAAGCGGCGGAAAAGGAGGAACACATTCACCCGCATTACACCGCGGGTAAGAATGAGGCGCACATAATACCCTATTTTCCTGTAAACGCAGTGAATCACCGATAAAAAATCGTTATCCTACTTAGAGTTGTAGTTTGAGTTGAGAGAATCCGGACCCTCAGCTATAAACCAAAACTTCAATGAACAACCACACACATTACGCTCAACTCATAAAAGAAAAAGGACTACTACGGTGACTGCATTCCCGAAGACCTCTAAGAATCTGAGCCGCCGCGGCTTCATCGGTGCCTCCGCACTGGCACCCGCCGCCCTCATGCTCCAGGCAGGCGAAGCCCACGCCGCAGCCAACACCCGCGCACAGCTCGCGGCAGTACACAGCGGCTCCCCCGCACATCAGTTGCTCTACAAGACCGATGAATTCTTCATCGCCCACCGCGGTGCCGGCAACATCAGCCCCGAGCATACCGCCTACGCCTACGCAGAGTCCGTACGCCGCGGCGCCCTCGCCGTCGAAATTTCCGTACGCACCACCAGCGACGGCCAGTTCGTCTGCATGCACGACACCAACATCAAGCGCACCACCGGCGCATCCATGGACGTGCGCGGCCACACCCTCGCCGAACTGCGCCAGCACAAGGTCAACATGCGCAAGAACCTGGGCGAAAAGACCGACCTGTACAACATCCCCACCCTCGAAGAAGCCATCGCAGCCGTTGACGCCGTACCCGCAGGCGGCGAATATGCCTCCGTCGGCGGCAAGAAGGTCGTACTGTTCCTCGAAGCGAAGGACGGCCCCGCACAGGCAGGCCTCGTCAAGTTCATCACCGAACGCGGCCTGCAGCGCCGCACCGTCATCAAGATGTACCGTGACGGCAGCGGCGGCTTCAAGCCCACCTCCCGCTACCTGAAGCTTGCCAACTCCGCAGGCTGTGCCACCTGGTGCTACTTCGACGGCGGCGACCCCATCGATAAGATTTCCGCAATGGCACGCCACGAAAACGTGGACGCCATCGGCGTACCCTACTACGAGAAGCCGACCGGCGCTTCCCAGGGCTCCATGAGCGAGGAGAACGTACGCGCCCTCACCGGCCTCGGCAAGGCAGTCATCGTCTGGGAAATCCACCGCCGCTCCGCCTACGAAAAGTACAAGGCACTGGGCGTGAAGGGCTTCATGTGCCCCGACCCCTACTGGGTAATCGGTGACCCCTTCGACTCCAGCGTGAAGATTAAGACCGGCCAGCGTCCCCACGGCATGCTGCCCGCCGACCCCTCCGTCGCAGCGGACATGCCCGACCTGACCGGCACCGCCATCGTGCACAACCAGCGCTACGACGAATCCGTACTGCTCGGCCCGCTGGCGAACTACACCACCCGCGAAAAGTACACCCTCGACTTCTCCATGAAGTGGACCGGCGCACTGCCGAAGCAGGATGGTCACTACGGCTACATTGCGTTCGGTCGCGAACACGACGGCGCCTTCGGCATCGGCAAGAAGTTCGCCGCAAACCAGGAAGACGGCACCTACGTGCTCGCCATCCGCCCCAACTACCGCGGCGGCTCCGTAGCGCAGATCCTCTGCTTCGAACCCAACCAGGCAAGCCCGCGCGTACTGCACACCATGAAGCTGCGCCAGAAGGTCACCACCGGCCAGGCACTGAACTGCAAGATCGTGCTGAACAAGAACAGCTTCTACTACACGGTCAACGGCCAGTACTCCAGCCCCATCAACCACAGCGCCTACCGCGGCCCGTACGTACACTTCGGCCGCTTCCACGGCACCAACGATGGCGGTCCTCTGGAGCTGACTCGAATCGAGGCACGCCAGTCCTGGATTTGAGAGAACCGGTGGGCCTAGTCCACCAGGTCCGACTCGCCGCCCGCTAAGCGGCGAGAGCACGGGTACCGGGCAGAGCGGATGCAACACCGAGCATCCCTTCCGGGCAACGCCTTCCATAATCCCCAGCTAGGACTCGCGCGCTGAGCGAGAATCCACCTGAAGGGGGTCGTATCCACAGTGGATGCGGCCCCCTTCGGCGTGCCCTCGGTCTTTTGGGTGGGGAGAGTGCGAGCGGGGACGTGTAGGGGCGCGGGACGTATAGATGGGGTGTGGGGCAGGTTCGAGGGGTAGGGGAGCGTGCGGGACTAGAATTAAAAGCGTCAGAGTCGACCGCACCGGCCGCCCCAACCCGAAAGGCACGCCATGACCACCTCACCCGAAAGCTCCGCCGCCGAGAGTTCCGCTTCCGCAAAGCCCGCCGCGAAATCCGCCCAGCTGCGAGGCCGCACCGAACCGCACATGCAAAGCATCAACATGCCGCAGCGCGAACCCATTGACCCCTACGAGCGGCCCTCCTACCCCTTCTTCTACGTGCCCACTGACCTGCTTATCGGCGGCAGCTGGGTCACCGGCGACAACGGGTCCTTCCCCGTGCACAACCCCTCCTGCGGCCAAATCCTCGCGCACGTCGCCGACGCCAGCGTCGAACAAGGCATCGAAGCACTCGACGCCGCCTGCGACGCCCGCACCTCATGGGCGGCAACCAGCGCCCGCGAACGCGCCGACATCCTCAACCGCGCCTACACGCTCATGACGCAGCGCACCGAAGTCATCGCCCGGCTCATGACCCTCGAAATGGGCAAGCCCCTCGACCAGTCCCGCGGCGAAGTCGCCTACGCGGCAAACTACCTGCGCTGGTACGCCGAAGAAGCCGCCCGCAACTTCGGCCGCACCGGCCTCGCCCCCGAATCCGGCCTGCAGATCACCACCGTACGCCGCCCCGTGGGCCCCTGCCTGCTGATTACCCCCTGGAACTTCCCGCTCGCCATGGCGGCACGCAAGGTCGCCCCGGCGCTCGCGGCGGGCTGCACCGCAGTGCTCAAGCCCGCCTCTCTGACTCCGCTCAGCTCCCTGTACTTCGCGTCCCTGATGCGTGAGGCGGGCCTGCCGGACGGCGTGCTGAACGTGGTGACCACCTCCCGCACCAGCGAGGTTGTCTCGGCGCTGATGGCTGATGAGCGCCTACGGAAGGTCTCGTTCACCGGCTCCACCGCCGTGGGCCGCACCCTGCTCGCGCAGGCCTCGCAGAACGTTCTGCGCACCTCCATGGAGCTGGGCGGTAACGCCCCGTTCATTGTCTTTGAGGATGCGGACATCCCCGCCGCCGTGGAGGGCGCCTACGCGGCGAAGATGAGGAACATGGGCGAGGCGTGCACCGCCGCCAACCGATTCATCGTGCACGAGGACATTGCTGAAGAGTTCACCCGCGCCTTCGTGGAGCGTATGGAGGCGACCGTCGTGGGTGACGGAACCGTCGACGGAACCGACTGCGGACCGCTAATTCAACCTTCAGCGGTTGAATCCATGCTTTTTATGGTCGAAGACGCCCTGGGCAAGGGCGCGCTCCTTGCCTGCGGCGGGTACGTTCCCGAGCTTGAGGAGAACGTTCCGAGCGATACCGGCGGCATGCCCAAGAACCTGAACAAGGGCAACTTCGTGACCCCCACCGTGCTGACCGGCGTGACCGATTCGATGCGGGTGTGGCGTGAAGAAATTTTCGGGCCCGTCGCCCCGATTGCCACGTTCGGCGGCTACGGTGAGGAGGGCGAACGCACCGCCCTGAAGCTCGCCAACGACACCGAGTACGGCCTGGCGGCATACGTGTACACGAGCAACCACCCGCGCTTTACGCGCATGGCGGCTGGTCTGGAGTTTGGCCTGATCGGTTACAACTCCGGCGTTATCTCGAACGCTGCGGCACCCTTTGGCGGCGTGAAGCAGTCCGGTATGGGTCGCGAGGGCGGCCCCGAGGGTCTGGAGGAATACACCGAGCTGCAGTACATCGGCGCGCCGAACCCGTTCGCCGGATAAGCCTGTTTGCCGGGTACGGCGGGATGCCGACTGCGACGAACCCTGGACACGGCGAACTTTGGATACAGCGAAGCCCCGGCGGGTACACGAGAAAGGTGCCCGCAGGGGCTTTACGCTGTCTACATCATGCGCGGGTGCTAGAACTGGCTCTGCCTAGAGCTGGGGCAGGAGTTATAGCTGGCACGGGGCTTGTATCTGGTGCAGGGGGTTATAGCTGGCGCAGCGCGAGCAGCTCGCGGCTGAAAGCATCCGCGGGACCCTTGCCGCACGAGTTGGGGCGCGGCTCAAGGGCGACCCGCTCGAAGAAGGTGACCCAGGTGCGTCCGTCGGTGTGGGAGGTGAGTGCCGCCTCCAGAGTGGGGTGTTCGGAGAAATCTTTAGGCGAGAACGCCGCAAAAAATTCAGGGGAGAACTCATTGCTTGTCTCGACGTTCATATCGATGCCCGCCTCGCGGAGCGCAATGAGCGCCTCTGTTGCCGATGTTTCACGTGAAACCAAACCTCCAGAGGTT
Source organism: Rothia sp. HMSC061C12 (assembly GCF_001815755.1). Lineage (NCBI taxonomy): Bacteria > Bacillati > Actinomycetota > Actinomycetes > Micrococcales > Micrococcaceae > Rothia > Rothia sp. HMSC061C12. The sequence continues at coordinate 11,205 of NZ_KV821845.1, read as the reverse complement.
ACTTCTTCACCCTTTTTCTCCAGTTCGAGGCGTACGGCAACCTCCGCCGCCTGCTCCACCGGAGTATCCGTGCTGCGGCCTCGCAGACCGTGCAGTGATGGAATGGAACGACCCGCCAGCGACAGGTACGCAGCCAGCGCCGAAGGCTCCGAGAGGCGACCGTAGGTGTAGCCGGTGGGCAGCATAATGCCGACCGGGGCAAAGCGGTGGCCGCCCGTATGCGAGCACTCCCAGACCGCATTACCCGGCAGGATATCCGCCAGGTGCGCCGCAATGGGGCGACCGCGCAGGGCACAGCAGCGGTCACGCTTGGAGTGGGTGCATACGAGAATGGCGGGGGAATCCATGAGCTCCGCGCCGGTCGCCTGAATCAACTCCTGGGGGTTGCCCAGGGGTAGTTCGAGGAGCTGTTCGGGGGTGCTCACGCTGAACGAGTAGAGCTTCTCCTCACCCGGGGTGCAGAGCGCGTAGAGTACCCGGTGGGTCGGGTCGCCGGATGCATCCGGCGCGCCGTGCAGTACACGCCCTGCCCTGCCCACCTGGCGGATCAGCAGGAACTTCAAACCCGCCTGCGAGACTGCCTCGCCCAACGCCTCCGAAAGTTCCTCACCGAGGGCGGAGCCGTCCAGCACGTCGCGACCCCACTGGCCCACGTGCTCGAGCGCCAGCCAGGCGGTGGCGCGTCCGGCGGTGCCGCCGAGCGCCTCGTCGTCGTAGAGGGAGCAGGAGTCTGCCGGGATGCTCGTGGCGTGGGTGCGGGAGGAGAGCTCGTCCGCGTGCGCGGCACGCAGATTCTTCAGCTCTGCGGGGTTGTCGGCGCGCGGCTCAGGGGTTGCGGGGGTGCAGGATTCAGTCATAGTTCCTCGATTCTACGCCTGCAGGATGTGAATGACTTATGTTGCCCCTGCGCGGTCTAAATGCTGAAAAACAACCGTCTAAGGGTGATTTTTGGGGACTATCGGTCGGTCAACTACTCAGGAAGAAGCGCTAAAGCGACGCGGTAGAGGTGGTCCTTTTCCTTGGGGTTACCGAAGAAGGAGCGGAGCATGTAGCCCTGGAAAATCATCATGAAGGCGTCCGCAGTATCGCGGGCGTAGTCGGTGATGAGCGCCTCCTGCTCGGGGGTGCGCTGCGCCGGGTCGGGGTTGATTTCGTGCAGAACGCGTAGCTGTTCGGCCGCCCAGGGGGTGAGGGTCTTTACGATGATGCCCTGCAATAGGGGCATGATGTTCGCGGTTGCCCTGGCGATTTCGGGCGCGTGGAGCGATTCAAGGCGGATGCGCAGCATGGCGGAGAAGTTCTCGTTAACCATCTGGTTGGTGTAGATGATTTCGAGAATGTCCTGGGGTCCGGCGCCTTCGGGGAGTGTTTCGTAGAGCTTTTTGATGTTTTCGAGGCGTTCGTTGATGGCGGTGGTGAGGATGTCTTCTTTGCCGGAGAAGTGCGAGTAGATGGATCCGGAGGACAGCCCGGAGGCTTTGATGATGTCGCTCATGGAGGTGTTGGTGTAGCCCTTTTCGAGGAAGCAGCTAACGGCGGCTTCGATGATTTGGGCTCGGCGTGCGGCTTTGGTGGCGTCTGTTAGTCGGGGCATGGTTCCAGTTTAGGGAGTGGGCACAAAACTTACAAACGCAATGGAAGTTCTTTTTGTGACTTTACAAACAAAATAGCTATTTTGTTTGCACTCGGTAAAAATCGAGAGTAGAGTTCTGACTCGTAAACGAAATAAGCATTTTGTTTGGAGATTGTCATGAACAACGAAACCACCACCGCACGCACCGAGCGCTCCTCCTGGATCAAGGTCATCAGCACCTCCCTGCTGGCATCCCTACTTGTCGCGGTCGTTATCCTCGCCTTCACCTGGCCCACCAAGACTATGGAAGCCAAGAACCTGCCCGTCTCCATCGCGGGCCCCGAGGTAACCGTCAGCCAGTTCGAACAGTCCCTCAAAGACAAGGGCATCGAGACCTTCGAACTGAAGCAGGCATCATCCCGCGAAGAGGCCGAGCAGCAGATCAAGCAGCGCGAAACCTACGGCGCAATCGTTTTCACCGAAGGTGCCGCACCCGAGGTGCTGACCGCCCCCGCCGCGAACGCCGCAGCAACCCAGATGCTCAACGGCGTTGCTACCCAGCTGAACGCGCAGATTCAGCAGAAGGTACTCGCCGCCAAGACCGAGGCACTCACCCAGGCGGTGCAGGCCGGCGGTGAGCAGGGTGCGCAAGCCGCCGCCCAGCTGGAGCAGATGAAGGCGCAGGCCGAGCAGGCATCCGCCATGGCTGTGAAGACCACCGCCGTGGTGCCCCTGAGCGAGGGTGACTCCTCCGGTTCCGGTATCGCTATCTCCGCGTTCCCGCTGGTCATTGGCGGTATTTTGGGCGGTTCGTTCTCAGCCCTGCGCGTGAACGGCACCTGGCGCCGCTTCGCCACCGCAACCCTGTACGCCGTCATCGCCGGTGCGCTGACCGCCCTGATTCTGAGCACCTGGTTCGGTTTCATCCCCGGTGACTTCGCAACCCTGTGGGCCGCATTCGGCGCAACCTACCTGGCTACCGCATCCTTCATGATCGGTATGGGTGCCCTGCTGGTTCCCGCCGCTGGCCTGGGTCTGGGCGCCGTGGTGACCATGTTCATCGGTAACCCCATTTCGGGTGCGTCCATGCCGAGCGTGTTCCTGCCCGGTGTGTGGGGTCAGATCGGTCAGATGATGGTGCCGGGTGCTTCCTCGACTCTGCTGCGTTCGATTGCGTACTTCCCGGAGGCTGCAACGAGCGACCAGTGGCTGGTGCTTGGTTTCTGGATTGCGTTCGGTCTGCTCGCCGGTGTCATCGGCTGGGCTCTCAAGGAGCGCCGCACCGCAACGGTGGAGGCATAACCACCGCGGGTTAGGCCGCCGGTACAACGTAGCCGACACAATATAGCCGGCACAATATAGCCGGTGCAACGTAAGAAGGGTGCGTGCCGTGTTCACTGAACACGGCACACACCCTTTCGGCATACCGACTATTACCGAGTGCTATTCGCTGTTACTGGTTGTCGAGGACGTACTGTTTGAACTGCTCGTCCCGGCGTTTGAATTCCTTGAGCTCATTCTCCAGAGCAGCCTGGTTCTTGGCGACGAGCGGCTTCTGGTACTGCGCCTCCAGGTCGTAGAGCTTCTGCGAACGGCCTACATCCTGATTGCATTGCGCCTGGATAGTGGCGATTCGAATTTCTTCTTCGGAGGCGACGGTGCTCTGACGAATATTCTTTTCTTCCTTAACGGTCACCTCACTATCGGGGGTGAGGCCCTTGTCCTTGACGCATCGCTTCCACTCGTCGTCGAGAGATTTTTTGAGTTGCCTATCGCCTGCGGCATTTCGGGCGTCGGTCTCCAAACGCGTAAACGTGCTGCTTCCGAAGGGTATCTCTCCAATTTGCTTCATCTCATCGACGGCGCGCTGATAGCATTCGGTGCGGACATCCTTCCCGGGGTCGGATGAGGCGGCAGGGGAGGAGAGGTCCAGCGTATTTGAGTCTTCGCGCTCGTGGAGGCCGTATTTTTGGGCGTGCTCAACGTTCCAGATCCCGTAGGTTCTGCCGAGGTTCCTGCCGGATCCTTCGGTGGGGACGAACATCTCGTAGTGTTGCCCGTGTTCGGCAAAGCACTTTTTGCGGGCGAGCTCAAGGGCTTTGGTGAAGTATTCGCCCTTGCCGGCGGTGTTGTATGCGTCCAGAGGCAGGATCACCCGGTCATTTTCTGTGTCGAAGATTGCTCGGGCGCTTTCATCCTTCTCCAACGTGGGACCGAAGGAGCAAGAAGACAGCACAGTGCTGATGAGGGCAGCCGCCAGAAGCTTTTTCAAAGCTGACATGGTGTATATCCAATCTGTTACGGGGAGCCCGTGGCGTCGCGGCCACAACCCCCCCCCGTAGACCACGCGAACTAGGTGGCCTTGAGAACACTTCTTGAGAAGGTGACTTAACAATACCCCTAGTGGATGCGGGTTTGTGCTCAATAGGGAGGTGCGTGCAATAGAAAATTTTCTGCCGCGTGGCGGGTTAGGTGCCGGTTGCGGAGCGGTTCGGCGAAGCCATGATGGAACCCCGCCGAAACCCCGGCAAAAATACGGTGGAATCACTGCGAAAACTGTGGAGAGACAGGACGCGCAGGCGGGTGCACCTGATTTGGTGCCCCGCCCGCCTCGCGCCACAATGAACACATGACCGCAGAAGACACCAACGCACTGACCAGCGCCAGGCTCGACCTCTGGCTCTGGTCAGTGCGCATCTTTAAAACCCGCTCCCTCGCCGCCGACGAATGCAAAGGCGGCCACGTGCGCGTCAACGACGCCCCCGCCAAACCCTCCCAAAAACTCAAAAAAGGCGACGTGGTGCGTGTTCGCTACCCCGGCTGGGAACGCGTCTTCAAAGTTGAAAAACTCCTCGTCAAACGCGTAGGCGCGCCCATCGCCGTCACCTGCTACGAAGACCTCTCCGGCCCGCGCCCCGCCTACCTCTCCATGCCCCCGGTCGCCAAACGCGAACGAGGCAGCGGCCGCCCCACCAAGAAGGAACGCCGCGCCCTCGACGAACTGCGCGGCCGAGGCGCCTAACCGCGCATCTCGCACACCTATCTCGCAGAGTGCGCCCCACCCCGCGCGCAGACACCCGCCGCCGCAGCGGGGAGTAGCCTAGAAGGATGAGCACACAGAAGCACCCGAATACTGAACCCGGCGGCACCGAACTCGGCGCGCTCGCTAAAAATGCCGCGAATACCGCCGCGAGCCCCAGCGCCAATGCCGCCGCCAACACCGCCGAACCTTCGCTGAACCGGCGCATCCTCGTCCTCGCCGTACCCGCCTTCGGCGCGCTCATCGCCGAACCCATCTTTGTGCTCACCGACTCCGCCCTCATCGGCCAACTCGGCAAGGCAGAACTCGCGGGCATGAGCATCGCCGCCACGCTCGTCACCACGGTCGTGGGCCTCATGAACTTCCTCGCCTACTCCGTCACGCCCGCCGTGGCGCGCGCCTTCGGCGAGAAGAACCTGCGCCGCGCCTGGCAGATCGGTGTGGACGGCGTGTGGGTCGCCTTCGGCCTCGGCATGCTCCTCATGATCGCCGGATACGCCTTCGCAGACCCGCTGCTGCGCGGCCTCGGCGCGACCGACGAAACCATGAGCTACGCCCTCGACTACCTGCACCACTCACTCTGGGGTATTCCGCCGATGATGATTATCCTCGCGCAGGTCGGCACGCTCCGCGGGCTGCAAGACACCGTCACCCCGCTCAAAGTCGCCACGGTCGGCACGCTTGTGAACATTGTGCTGAACTGGCTGCTCATCTACCCGGTCGGCTGGGGCGTTGCCGGTTCGGCGACCGGCACCTCCCTCACCCAGTGGGGCATGGCTGCCGCGCTCGGTGTGGTCATGATGCGCGGCACCCGCGAACACTCCGTCCCCTGGGCACCTGACGTAACCGGCATGCGTTCGGTGCTCTCGCTCGGCTCCTGGCTCATGCTGCGCACCCTGTCCATGCGCATCGCCTCCCTGCTGACCGTGTTCGTCGTGGCACGATTCGGCACCGAACACACCGCCGCATACCAGCTCGGCATGGGCGTATTTAACCTCTTCCTCTACGCCTTGGACTCCCTCGCCATCGCCGCCCAGGCGCTACTCGGCAAGGAACTCGGCGAACGCGACCTCAACGTAGAATCCGAACGTGCGAAGGTGCGCCAGCTGAAAAACCGGCTGCTCCGCATGAGCCTCATCTACGGCGTCATCACCGGCCTGATCTGCCCTCTCATCGGCTTCTTCGGTTCCTGGCTGTTCACTAAGGATGCGCAGGTGGCGTTCCTCTTCACCATCGCCACCGTCATCATCGCCCTCGGCCAGCCCATCGCCGCGTACGTGTTCACCCTGGATGGCATCCTCATGGGCGCGCAGGACGTGAAATACCTGGCAATTGGCTGCTTCATCATGCTCGTGATGTACGTGCCCGTCATGCTCGGCCTGCACTGGGCGGTCGGCGCCGGCACCATGGATGCGCTCGCCGGGTATTGCGGCTTGTGGGCGGCGTATATTCTGTACTTCCAGGGAATCCGCGCGGTCATTTTTGGTCGCCGCGCCTCCTCGGATGTGTGGATGAAAGCCGGTGCCGAGTAGGGGCATCATAGGAGGTGCTGGGCAGGTGCGCTCTGGGCGCCTTGGGTACCAGCCCACCGGCTTCGTACACCCTGTAATACGACACCGGCAATACGGTCCCGCCGCTCGCGGGCGTATTTCCTGCAGGCGTAACTAATCACATTTTCCGCCGCCCGCACCCTCCGCGGGTGTGGCATGACAGGGTAATGAAACCCTCATGCAAAGGATGAAACCGTGACCGTAACCCGCGAAGAAGCCCTCGAAATTTTCGCCCGCCGCCGCGCAACCCGCGCCTACGACCCCGACCGCCGCGTCAGCGACGAAGACTTCGCCGCAATCCTCGAATTTGCGCGCCTGTCGCCCAGCTCCGTCGGCACCGAGCCGTGGAAGTTCCTGGTCATCCAGGACCCCGAACTGCGCGAAAAGCTCAAGCCGATCGCCTGGGGCATGGCGGGCGCCCTCGACGACGCAAGCCACCTGGTCGTACTGCTGGCGAAGAAGGGCCTGCGCTACGACACCCCGTGGATGCGCCGCACCCTCGAAGGCCGCAACCTCACCGAGGAGCAGATGCAGGCCGCACTCGAGCGCTACGGCAACTTCCAGAAGAACGACATGAAGGTCCTGGAAAGCGACCGCGCGCTCTTCGACTGGGCCTCCAAGCAGACCTACATCGCCCTGGGCAACATGATGACCGGCGCCGCAATGCTCGGCATCGACTCCTGCCCCATTGAGGGTATGAACTACGAGGCAGTGAACGAGCTGCTCACTTCTGCCGGCCTGTTCGACCCGGAGGAGTACGGCGTGTCCGTTGCTGTGACCTTCGGTTACCGTGCCCGCGAGATTGCCCCGAAGAGCCGCCGCTCCATTGAGGACCTGGTCACCTGGGCGTAAGGTTCTGTCGGGCTCTCGGCGAGGTGTTCAAGCCGCCGCCCGTGAAAACTAAATATAAAGAAATGCACCGCCTTTACACGGGCGGTGCATTTCTTTATATCTTTTACCGTGCGAAAAGCACGGCGAGATATGCTTTTGAATTTTTCGTTTGAAATCGCGCGGTTTGAAATCGCACGCGGCAATTCATTCTGTACAACGGCAGGGCGCTACTTCCTAAACGCCGTCAGACGCATAGAATTCAGCACCACAAACACCGAACTAAACGCCATAGCCGCACCCGCAATCATCGGGTTCAGCAGGCCCGCCACGGCGACCGGAATAGCCACCGTATTGTAGGCGAACGCCCAGAACAGGTTCGACTTAATGGTGCGCAGCGTAGCGCGGGAGAGACGCAGTGCCGTCACCACCGAAGCAACATCCGAACGGGTCAGCACAATATCTGCTGCCTCCGCGGCAACGTCCGTGCCCGAACCCATCGCAATGCCCAGCTCAGCAAGAGCCAGCGCCGGGGCGTCATTCACGCCGTCGCCGACCATCGCCACGCGGTGACCGGCAGCCTGCAACTTCTCAATCACCTGCGACTTACCCTCCGGGGTCACGCCGGCGTACACGTTCTCAGCCGAAATACCGACCTGCGAGGCGACCGCCTGCGCAACCTGCGGGGCGTCACCGGTCAGCAGGATCGGCTCCAGGCCGAGCTCACGCAGCTGTGCCATGGTCTCTGCAGCCTCCGGCTTGGGGGTGTCGGCAACCGAAATCATGCCGACCGGCTGCAGAGAGGAGGTGGTGTTCGGGGCCTCATCAGGTGCCTCACCGCGGGCAACCACCACGGTCGTCAGACCCGCCCGGCGAGCCTGATCCAGCAGAGCCAACTGGCCCTCACTCAGCTGCGCACCTGCCGCCTGCAGGTACTCGGGAGTACCCACAACAACCAGTCGGGAGGCGCCATTCTCGGTGCTTTCCTTGGCATCGTCACCCGCGCCGCTCAGCACGCCGCGCACGCCTCCGGGAACACCCTCAAAGCCGCTCACACTCGGCGCCGAAGCACCCTCAGCCAGCACACCCTGCTCACGGGCAAAACCGGCAATCGCGCGGGCAATCGGGTGCTCACTCAGCGCCTCCACGGCGGCGGCATCACGCAGAACAGACAGGGAACGCTCATTCTTGGAATCTGCGGATTCCGGCGAAATACCGGCAAAGTCACCCGCCGACTCATAGTCGTCAAAAGTGCCGTAGAACGCCACAGACATCTCACCAGTCGTCACGGTACCGGTCTTATCCAGAACCACACGATCAACCGTGCTCGTCGCCTCCAGCACCTGCGCATTACGAATCAAAATGCCCAACTGCCAGCCGCGACCCGTACCCGCCAGCAGCGCCGTCGGAGTCGCCAAACCCAAGGCGCACGGGCACGCCACCACCAGCACCGACACCGCCGCATTAAACGCCGCAGCACCATCACCAGACACCAGCCACCAACCGATCAGAGTCAGCGCCGAAATCGCCAAAATCACCGGCACAAACACTGCAGAAACACGGTCTGCCAGACGAGCAATCGGAGCCTTCGTCTCCTGCGCGCTCGCCACCAGCTCACCCATCTTCGCCAGAGTCGTCTCAGCGCCCACGCGGGTCGCACGCACCGTCAACGAACCAGACGTATTCACCGTCGCACCCGTGACCGCATCACCCGGATGCACCTCAACCGGCACGGACTCGCCGGTCAGCAGGGACGCATCCACCGCGGAGGTACCCTCGACCACCACGCCGTCCGTGGCAATCTTCTCGCCCGGGCGCACCAGGAACAGGTCATCCGGCATGAGGTCCTCCACCGGAACCTGCACCTGCTTGGTCACGCCCTGCTTATCGGTGCGCAGCAGGGTCGCCTCCTTCGCGCCCATGCTCAGCAGGGTGCGCAGCGCATCCGAGGAGCGGTGGCGGGTGCGGTGCTCAATTGCGCGGCCAATCAGCAGGAACAGCGTCACCATGGACGCCGAATCGAAGTACAGCGGCGCATGGTGGCCGGTAAACATCGACCAGAAGCTGCCGCCCGCATGGTGCACGTGCGCCGTCAACGCCGGGTTCATGAGCAGCTGCGCCAGCGAATAGAAGTACGCCACGACCACGCCGAGGGACACGAGCGTATCCATCGTGGAGGAGCCGTGACGGGCATTGATGAGCGCGGCGCGGTGGAACGGCGCAGCACACCAAAACGCAACCGGCGCAGTCAGAACCGCCACAACCCAACCCCAATTCGGGAACTGGAACGACGGGAACATCGAAATCAAGAAAATCGGCACACCCAAAATCGCCGCATAAATAATGCGGTCAGTGAAGCCGCCGTTCATGCTCGGGGTGCTGTGCTGGTTGCCGCCGCCGGATGCGCTCGCATCAGTCGCGGCGCCCACGCGCGGGCCGTTTTTGAGGTGCGCCTTGTAGCCGGCGTTGTTGATGGTCTCAACAATCTGCTCGTCGCTCACGCCCTCGGGTACGATGACGCGCGCGGACTCCAGCGGCAGGTTCACCGCCGGGTCAACGCCGGGGATTTTGCGGAGCTTACGCTCCACGCGGCCCACGCAGGATGCGCAGGTCATGCCCTGAATGTCCACGTGGATAATTCGGGTTGACTCCGTTGATTTTGCGGTCGTTCCGGCAGGATTAAAAAGAGAGCGCTCACTCTGTGATGAGGTCTCGCGGGTGCTTGTTGAAGGCAGTGTAGAAGACACAATACTTCCTCAAAAATAAAAACGGAGGGTAGAAAAAAGGTACACCAAGCCGGGGGAGGGGCCCCGAAGGACCCCGCCCCGGCGGTGTTTGGCGCAATGTTTAGGGTGCGCCGTCGAGAGCGCGCGAGAGTGAAAACCGCGAGGCTGTGAAAGTGGCGGCGCGAGTAATGCTGCCGCGGCTTAGTGGTCGCCGGGCAGCCCATCCGGCCTGCTCGTATGCGGGCGAATACCGGTCACCTTCGCGCCACGATCAGACACACCGTAGGCACGTTTCACGGTAGCCCGCGGGAACGGCGAAGCGTTCGCCTTCTCGCGCGCCTTCACGCCCTGCTCGTGCTCGGCGGAACGCTTATTCGCGCTCGTGCCGCTACGTCGCGCGGCGCCGGACGCATCTTCACGCGCCGTATATTCGGGGCTCTGCTTCACCCACGAATCGACCAGCGCCGCATCCAGATTCATCTGCCTGGCAACGCGGGCAATCGCGTCGCGCAGGTGCATGTTTTCGGCGCCGACAAGGGTGCGGACCGCGCCAACAACCATCGCAATGTACTGCGGAGGGTAAGCCATGATGACTCCTAATCGAGCCGGCTGCCGTGCTAGACGGCGGGGGTGAAGCCAGCCTCGACGATGGCGTCTGCGACAGCCTGAGTGTTGAGGGTGCCCTCGTGCTCAATGGTCACGGTGGAGACGCCGTCCTTGACGACGTCCACGGTCACGCCGGTCACGCCGGGAACTTCGCTGACCTCTTCGCTGACGCTCATAGCGCAGTGGTTGCAGGTCAGGCCGGTTGCCTTAACGGTGGTGGTGCTCATGATGATTTCCTTTCGGTAATGGGTTGAAAACTTGGGTCCGCCCGGTGTTTAGGGGCAGCGTGTTTAGCTGCGCATGAGGCGGGAGATCGCGGCGGTTGCCTCTTTGACCTTGGCTTCTGCGATGGTCGGGTCGCCGGTGCGTTCGGATTCGACGGCGGCGCCGGTCACGCAATGGCCGATATGCTCTTCGAGCAGGTTCAGGGAGACGGCGTGGAGCGCCTTGGAGACCGCGGCAACCTGGGTGAGGATGTCGATGCAGTATTTATCTTCGTCGACCATGCGGGCGATGCCGCGGACCTGCCCTTCGATGCGGCGCAGGCGCTTGAGGTGCGCCTCTTTGTTGGAGGTGTAGCCGTGCTGGGTTTCGGGTGCCTCGCCGCCGCAGCATGCGCCGGTGTGCGCCTCGGTGGGCTCCTCAGTGGGGGCGCCGGATGCGGTGCTGACCTGGTTGGATGTGCTGTGGCAGCACTGGTTGCTAGTGGTTTCCATGACTCCAGTATATACCCTAGGGGGGTATCTCGCAAGGGGGTGTTACGGGTTGTGACGCGGTGAGGGTGCGGGGGCTCGTCGATAGGGGGATTCTTCGATAGGTTACGGCCCTTTCGATAGGTTAGTGTCTTCACTGCGGGTTAAAGACCCACGGCGAAGACACTAA
>NZ_KV821844.1:0-1108 GCF_001815755.1 Rothia sp. HMSC061C12 | reverse complement strand
GTTGGCGTCCGGGTGCTCCTTGAAGTACTCAGCGAAGGACACGGAGTCGTTCGCGGTCATCTCTGCACGGCCCGAGAGGACCTGCTCGATAGCCTCATCGAAACCGGAAACGACCACGATCGAGGCGCCCTTCGCCTCCACCATCTTGCGGAAGTTCGAGGTCTCAGACTGCGCCGAGGAGTGACCGGAAATCTCGCTCACGTTCTGCAGGGAAGAATCCTTCTTCACGGCAACCTTCGGCTCGGAGTACAGGTAGGGTACGGAGAAGTCGTACTTCTGCTTACGCTCGTCGGTTGCAGAAACGTTGTTGATGACGATGTCGTAGCGGTCAGCGTCCACACCGGCGATCAGCGAATCCCAGGGGGTTTCGGTGAACTCTGCGGTGACGCCCAGGTCCTTAGCGACCAGGTCGATGATTTCCTTCTCGAAACCGACCAGGGCGCCGTTCGAGTCGTGGAAGGAGAAGGGGCGGTAGGTGCCCTCCAGGCCCACACGGATCTTGCCGGCAGACTTGATAGCCTCCAGCTTGTTGGTGCTGGATGCGGTGCTACTGCTGGACGAACCGCACGCTGCGAGCAGTGCAGCCAGGCCGGTGAAAGCGGAGCCTGCGAGGACGGTGCGGCGGTTAATCATTGCGGACATAGTGTTCTTCTTTCGTGTGGTGGTTGATGCTCTTGTAGTTGCGGGTTGTCACCCTGCGGTAACCCGGGGGCATCATGCGGTGTGCCCCTCTCTGCGGGTGCAACGCTGGCTATCGTACAGCTATTCCCGGTGGGAAAGAATTCAACGTAACATTCCGTCATATTCTCTCATCGGTGCAGGATAAGCCACAGAGACATCAACCACGACACAATTTCAGAAGTCCTGGCGGGTGAGCCCTTTCCGGGCCCCTTCCGAGCCTTTCACGAAAGCTTAGGAGGCGGGGCTCAAGTCCTCGCTCACATGCTTCTCGAAAATTGCTTTGAAGTCACCGTTGCCCAGGTGCTTCTTGATGGAGGCGTCAATCGCATCCTTCAGCGCGGTCTGGTTCTTGGGCAGCAGAACGGCGACGTTGGTGCCGGGGCCGACCTCACCATCCAGCAGGCGCAGGTTGGCGTCCGGGTGCTCC
>NZ_KV821843.1:122611-316147 GCF_001815755.1 Rothia sp. HMSC061C12 | reverse complement strand
GACACTAACCTATGGCACAATTTTTCGGCAGGGCACGGTAAAACAAAAGCGGCCCCGGACGCGCACACGCATCCGGGGCCGTCCGCCACCTGTCTGAGCCTATTTCTTAGCGCCAAACGCCCGCGTCCACGCCCAGCGGGTCAGCACCGCCGTACCCACCGCAACCGCCATCGGCAGCCACGCACTCGCACCCTGACCCGTAAAACCAATCAACAACGTCAACGCAGACAACGGCGCATTCATCGACACACCCAAAAACGCCGCCGTACCCGTCAACGCCGCCGCATACAACACCATCGACGCGCCACCCGGCACCCCGCCCAAACCCGGGAACGCCCACAGCACCAGCGCCGCCACACAAAACGCAGCTGCCGCACCCAACGCCAAACCCGGCGTCAACGTACCACCATAAGAACCGAAACGCAGACTCAACACCACCACGGCAGCCTTCGCAATAGCCAACGCCAACACATACACTGCCGCCGCCGCAGTCAAACCGCCCGCCGCCGCATCCAACGACACATCAAGCGTGTGCTGAGTCAGCAGACGACCATTACCCAGAACCTCCGGAAGCCACAGCGAAACCACCGCGACCAGTGCAAACGCCACAGGAATACGCCACAGAAGAGAACGATCCTTCGCCTTCAACTTCTCCGCACGCTGCGACAACGCCCTAAAACCCAACGCCAACGGAGTCAACACCACACCCGTCAGCGCCGCCACAGTCAGCGTCGTCGCATCCAACGGAAGCTGCGGCACCGGGTACGTCGGCTCATTGACAATCACCAGATTCGCCGTGACCGTCGCCGTCCACACCGTCACCGCACCCACATACAGCGACCGCAAGCTCAAACCAACAGCCATCGCCTCCACAAGGTACACCACGCCACCAATCGGCACCTGATACACCGCCGCCAAACCAGACGCCGCACCCGCCGCCACCAGCAGACTGCGCTCACGAACACCCAACAGCGGGGCACCATCAGTGCCCACAAAACCAAGACGCTCCAGCAGATTCGAGCTACGGCCAGCCGCCAAAGCACCCAGCTCACGAGGTGCGACCTCCTTACCCACAGGAGAGCCCGCACCCACCGCAACAATCTGAATCAGCGAATGCGAAATCTGCCGCCACAGCGACGGGGTACGGTCCTCCTCGGTAGCACCGGCAATCTGCGACTTCACGCCGACCACACGCCGCCCACCGGACTGCAGGTAGTACCACACCAGCGCCACAAACGGGCCCAGCGCCGCCAAAACCAGGGCACGACGCGCTGGATCAGCACCATCAGTCACCATCGGGTGATGCCCCTCAGCCTGACCGAAAGTTAGCTCCTGCATAAAGTCCAGAACATAATGCAGAGCAATCGCACCCAAGCCGCTGAACACGCCCGTGACCAGCGCGGCAAGGGTCAGCCCCAGCAGGAGGCGAAACGAAAAAGAACGGAAACCCGCAGAACTCTGCGGGCTATTCGGGGAAGGATTCGAGGAAGAACCAGTATGAGAAGACATAGAAAAATTTGTGTGTTGCGTGCTGTGTGGTTTGAAGGCTTTATGCCCGGCACAGACTGCCGCGGGTGAAGCTGTTTTCATTCTACGCCCGCAGAATTACGCCCTCCCCGGCATGCCAGAACGTGAGAATCGGAGCCCCGCCCATTGGGTCGCGGAGCATGAGGTGAAGCCGCCGCCCAGAAAACGTGGAAGAAACACGAACCAGGTCACATGCCCGTAGCCGCACCCGCTATGCTGGAAGGGTACGCCTCCACGCGCCCGCCGCGCACCGAACAGTAGCCCCCGGAACACACCGGCGGCACGCCTGCCGGCACCCGGCGCAGGCACCCCATTAGGAAGGATCAACGATGACCGCAACTATTGCTTTTCTCGGCACCGGCTCCATGAACGGCTCCATCGCCGCAGGTCTGCTCGCTGCAGGCCACGACCCCGCCCACATCCGCGCTACCGTGCGTAGCGAAGAATCTCGCGCCGCCCTCGCCCAGCGCCTCGGCGACAAGGTAGAAATCATCACCACCGGCGGCGAAGCCGACGGCAACCACAAGGCAACCGCCCACGCAGACGTCGTGCTGCTCGGAGTGAAGCCCTATGGCATCGTGGAGCTTGCCCGCGATATCGCACCCGCCCTCGCGCCGAATGCTGTTGTGGTGTCCGTTGCTGCTGGCGTGACCCTCGACACCCTCGCCGAGTGCCTTCCCGCAGGTCAGCCCATTGTTCGCTGCATGCCGAACACCCCCTCCTCCGTGGGTAAGGGCGTGCTCGCCATCTCCACCACCGATACCGTGAAGGACGAGCAGAAGAAGCTCGTCGAAGAGGTCCTGGGCACTGTCGGCTTGGTCGTTGAGGTCCGCGAAGACCAGATGGATGCGGTCACCGCCGTCTCTGGTTCCGGCCCGGCATACGCGTTCCTGCTTGCGGAGGCGATGGCAGCCGCCGGTGAGAAGCTCGGCCTGGACGCAGACACCGCCCTCAAGCTTGCCAGCGCAACCGTTGCCGGTGCGGGCTTCCTGCTCGACACCAACCCGGATGCGCCCGCCCTGCGCCGCGCCGTGACCAGCCCGAACGGCACCACCGAGCGTGCGCTGAACACCTTCGTGGACGGTGGCCTCTTCCAGCTGACCGAGGACGCGATGCGCGCCTGTGCGGCACGTTCGGCGGAAATGAGCCAGCTGTACACCGCTGATGAGGACTAGTCAGCGGGGACTAATCAGTGGGGACTAACCAGCGGGGACTAATACCGTCCGGTAGCATCCCCCTGACTAGCTGAAACTACAGAAAAACAGCCTCCTCCCGGCAGAACGGGAAGAGGCTGTTTTTCTATGTCTATTTGCGGCTCCTCAAAACCAACAGAGCTGGGGAAGATAACCGCTGCAGCGAGGAAAAAAGCGCTTAGGGTCGCGCCGCGAAACGCTCAATCAGGTCCACCTGACCGGACACAATCAGAATGTCACGCGAATGAATGCGGGTGGTCGCGTCCGCATAGGTGAAGTCCTCACCGGGCGACTTAATACCGACCACGGACACACCGTACTTGGAGCGGATATCCGACTCGGCGAGGGTGAAGCCGTGGGTTTCCTTCGGTGGGCGCATCTTCGCAATCGCGAAGTCGTCATCAAACTCAATGTAGTCCAGCAGTCGACCCGAGACGAGGTGCGCGGCGCGGCGGCCGGCGTCCGCCTCCGGGTAGACCACGTGGTGCGCGCCAATACGCTCCAGAATCTTGCCGTGCGCGGGGGTAATAGCCTTCGCCCAAATACGCTCCACACCAATGTCCACGAGGTTCGCGGTAATTAGCACGGATGCCTCCACGGAGGTGCCCACACCCACCACGGCGGAGCCGAAATCGTCCGCACCCAACTGGTGCAGGGTGTCGATATCGGTCGCGTCGGCGGAGACCACGTGCGTCAGCACGCCGGACCACTTCTGCACCAGCTCGGGGTCCTTCTCAATAGCAAGGACCTCCTTGTTCTGCAGGCGCAGCTGGGCCGCCACCGCGGAGCCGAAGCGTCCCAGGCCGATGACGAGGACGGGGGCGTTATGTGCACTAGCCAATGGTGGGCCTTTCTTCGGGGAACTTGTAGAGGCGGCGGTGTGAACGCATCGCCAGGCCGGTCGCGGCGGTTGTGGTGCCCACACGGCCAATGAGCATCAGGCCGCTGAGCACGTATACGCCTGCCGGAGGTAGGCTGGCGGAGAGGCCGTTCGAGAGGCCGCAGGTCGCGAAGGCGGAGATGACCTCGAAGATGACTTCTTTGAGATCTGCGCCGCTGATGATAAGAATCGATGCGGCGCCAACAGCTACCACGGTAGCACCCATAACAATCACAGAGATGGCAATGCGCAGAGAGGATTCGGGGATGGTGCGATTGAACGCTACGACCTTCTGGTCACCTCGCGCCTCGGCAAGAATCGACAGGGCAATGACCGCGATGGTGGTGACCTTCACGCCGCCTGCGGTCGAGCCGGAGCCGCCACCAATGAACATGAGCGTGTCCGTCAGCAAGGTGGAGACGGGCGTAATGCTACTCATATCGACCAGGTTGAACCCGCCTGAACGCATCATCACGGAGGCGAAGATGGCGTTGAGGATTTTATCGCCGGGAGAGTAGGAACCGATGGTTGCGGGGTTATTCCATTCGAAAAGACCCCAGAAGAAGGCACCAAAACCGAAGAAGAAGAGGGTGGTGACCATGGTCAGTTTTGCGGTGAGCTGCCAGTGTGAGGGGCGGAAGGGGTTGCGCTGAATCGCAATGAACACGGGGAAGCCGAGCGAGCCGAGGAACACCGCGATGCAGATGGGCACGAGCAGGAAGAGATCGTGGCCGTAGGGCACGATACCGTCTGAGTGCGGGGTGAATCCGGCGTTGTTGAAGGCAGAGACGGCGTAGAAAATGCCGTGCCACAGGGCCTCGTGTGGTGCTTCACCGAGCGCGAGGAATCGTGGGGTGAGGAGCATTGCAATGAACGCTTCGATGGAGAAAGACGCGTACGCCACCGCTTTGACGATGCCGCCGACCTCGCCGAGTCGGCTAATATTCAGGTCTTCCTGGGCGATGAGTTTGGTGCGCAGACCCATTTTGCGGCCGATAGCCAGCGCCAGCAGGGAGGTGATGGTCAGCGTGCCCAGGCCACCCACCTGGCAGGCGAGAAGAATCATTGCCTGACCGAAGGTTGACCACTGATCTGCTGTGGAGACGGTGGTCAGACCGGTCACGGTGACCGCGCTGGTTGAGGTGAAGACCGCGTGGTGTAGCGCGACGCGCTGCCCGTCTGCCGAAGAAATCGGCAGGGACAGCATGATGGTGAAGAAGATGATGACTAGAAAGAAGGCACCGATTGCGGTGCGTGAGGGAGACGCCAGAACTGAGGAATCAATGAAGTCGCGGAAGCGTTCGAGAGTCTTCTGGTTGAACTCTAGTGGGGTTCGTTTGCGCTGAGTCTTGGGGTCTTCGTGGTCACGTAGGGTAGGCAGACGGTCAAGATCGATGCCGGGCACGCTGGTGAGGATGCTGAGCTTTTCAGCTTCGAGGCGGTCGCGGCGGCTTCGGCGAACCTGCTGCTTTTGCGGTTCGGAGGTGGCACCGCTGAGGGTGTCCCAGCGGCGGTTGAGCTGGCCCTGGGGGTGGTGGTGTCGGCGCCGGGTGCGGCGGAGTATGCGTCCCATGCGCCTCCTTCAGCTGGTCTGGGTGTTGGTGTGTTGGGTGGCGGATATGTGCCTGTTTTGACGCCTTCTAGTGTATCGCGCCGGGTGCCTACTGAGGGGGTTGAGGCTCTGGTGGTTTGGGGGTAAATATGTGAGCTTGGAGAAGGCGTGCGGTTGGTTTTGTGGGTGGAACCACGAAAACTATATATTCTGAATTAGCTATATAAGTATTGAGGGTCTGGGTGGCTCGCATATGCCTAGGATGAGATACATAAACTCCGCACCATATGTGATGGACACTTCATGCTTTTATCCCCTTCAACGCTTCGTTTTGAGTTAGTGTTCAGGCTTCTTTCAGAATTTTTGAAGGTAATTTCTGCATCAGCCTCATTCTAAGCTTGAAGCGCCACTTTATATGTCATAATCGCTATATGCATTCTGATGTTTTTTCTGTCATCGCGGATCCGACTCGCCGCCGAATTGTGCGTATTCTCGCTGAGCAAACCCACACGGTGGGTGCTGTGGTTGAAAAGCTGGGCATGAGCCAGCCGACCATTTCGAAGCACCTGAAAGTCCTTCGTGATGCAGACGTGGTCTCCGTGACCGTGGAGGGGCAGCGTCGCCTCTACTCCCTGAACCCGGATGTATTCGCCACCGTGACCGAGTGGATCAACGAGACCGTCCAGATTGCGCGCCAGTCCAGCGAAGCGCACGTACCCGTGGCACTGCCCGGTGGCGTGACTGCATCTGCCTCCGACAAGACGATGGCTGAGAGGATTGCAGCTGAGAACGCAGTCGAGAAGGCTGGGCAGAAGCCGGTCGAGAAGACCTCTGAAAAGAGCGCTCAGAAGCCCGCAGCCGAAGAACCCGCTCAGAAGCTTGCACCCGCTGCAACTGCGCCGGCTGCATCCGAGAAGAACGCAACCGCGGAGAAGACCGAGGCGACCGACTCCGAAACTCTCACCGTTGAGGCACCCACCCCCGAGGAAATCGAGCAGGCTCGCATTCAGCGCGCCCGCGCACAGTACCTGACCCCCAGCGCGCGCATCTACTCGCGCCCTGCGGAGCAGGCTGCTGAGAGTGCCGCTTCCGAAGCTGTCGCTGAGAAGGCAGGAACTACTGAGCCTACCCCGCAGGAAGAGGCAGTGGATAGCACCCCGATGCGTCCCTTCACTCCCGCAGCCTACGGTTACGACGCTGGGGTGACCCCCGCGGCGTCGGCAACCCCCGCTCAGGCCGCTACCCCTGCGGCACCTGCTGAGGCTAAGCCTGTTGTAGCGCAGAAGCCGGTGGTATTCCCTCAGCCTGCGGCTGTGGTGCCTTATGGCATCGACCCCGCTGCGGTTGTGGGTGGCTCGATTCAGCCTATCCCTGTGATCCCCGAGGCTGTTGTGCTTGAAAAGATTGCCGAGGAAAAGGCTACCGACGAAAAGGGTGCAGCTGAGAAGCCTGTTGCACCCGCTGAATCCGTCAAGGAAGAAGCAACCCGCAAGGAATTTGCAGCTGAGGATTCTGCCGCTGAAAAGTCTGTGATTGAGAAGAACGTAGTGGATGAAGCCGCGGCAGAAGAGCCCGTGAAGGCTGAATCTGTTGAGGCTGAGTCTGTTGAGGCTGAGTCTGTTGAGGAAGCAGCTTCGCCCGCAGAAGCTACTGAGATGGCTGAACTCGGTGAGGGTGAGCCTGCCAATGATGAGCTCACCAAAGATGAGCCTGTCGAGGGTGAGCCTGCTAAGGCTGAAACCTCCTCTGAGGAGACCGAGTATCAGACCATGCCCGCCTACGATTCGGTGTACCGTCCCAGCACTGAGACGACCAGCGCCGAGGCGAAGGATGCCCACCGCGGTGGCCTCTTCGGCTTCCTGCGTGGTCGCCGCCGCTAAGGCGCGCCCTGACGCCGTTAAACCTCCGGCATAACTCTGTATAAAAGCACACACACTCTCACTCACCTTATTGACCGAAAGACGCATTCACGTGGCTATTCATCGTAAAATTCTGCGCTGGCTTGAGAACGAATTGTTCGAGGGCAATATTCAGCTGGGTCAGGACCTGCCCAACGATAGCGAAATTGCGCGCGCTATTGGTGTGGGTCGTTCCCGCACCCGCGAGGCTCTGCGCACCCTGGAAGATATGGACCTGGTGCAGCTGTACAACGGTCGCGGCAAGGAAATGCTGGTGCACCTGAGCGATGAGCCTGCCGCTGCCGCCAGCGCTGCTCTGCGCCTGCACATGTCCAGTTCGCGTTACCCGACTCGTGACCTGGTGCAGACCCGTATCCTGCTGGAAAGCTGGGCGATTGCGCGTATTGACCCGAAGACCGCCTCCTTCGCGGAGATGGACGAGGTCCTGGCGCAGATGGAAGACTTCGACCTGTCGATTCGTGACTTCCTGGAGCTTCTGCTGACCTTCCACCACCAGGTGATGCGTTGCGCAGGCAATGAGCTACTGGTGGGTCTGCTCGCGTCGGTGCGTCAGCCGAGCTTTGAGTCGATGCTGTCGCTGGTGGGTCGTATGCCGCTGTGGAGCAGCGCTGTGGAGCGTCTGCGTGCTGAGAGCCGCGCTATTGCGGAGGCTTTGAAGGCGGGCGACGCTGCGACTGCTCGCGCCATGGTGATTGGTCAGTTGCGCGGCATGTATGCCGATGCCGGCATTGACCTGGAGCAGGAGGCGACCTCGGCGAATGGCCTGCCGGGTGAGCCGATTGCGTCTGAGTTTGCGCCGGTTGACGTGGATGAGTTCGCCGCAGATGACTTTGATGATTTGCTGCAGGATGACCCGTCTTTCGCTGATGCGGAGGCGTTGCCCGCCGCGGATGCGCCTGTTGCAGCACCCGCTTCTGTGGAACCTACTGTTGAGCCTGTTCAGGCTTCTGCGCGCTCTTCTGCTATGGAGTATACGGTACCTGAGGGCGATATCGTCTACATTGAGGAGACCGTTTCTGAGGCGCCCGCTGAGCGCGTTTCGGCTGATGGGCCTGCCGAGGCTCCTTCCGCCTCTAATGCTTCTGACAAGGCAGAACATACTGTTCCCGCACCCTCTCAGACCGCGCTGTCTCAGCCCGTACCTGCTGTAGCTCCCGCGCAGCCTGCCGCTCATTCGGTGAGCGCAGATGTGCCGCTGAGCTTCGGCACCCCGCGCCGTAGCACCTCGGTATCGCAGGTTACCCCGGCTGCTTCTGCGGCACCGGTTGCTTCTGTAGCGGCTAGCTCCCAGACTCTCGCTTCCCAGCCCCTCAGCTCGCAGACTCTCAGCTCCCAGACCCCCAGCGGTCAGCTGCCGAGTGTCCCTGCCGCGTACGCGCAGGAAGAGGCTGAGGGTCCCGCGAAGGTTCTGCGCGCCTCCACGGCGGCTCCGCGTCGTCGTAGCGGCCAGATTGTTTCCCCGGTGCGTGCGACCATCATTAAGCCTGTGGATCGTAGCAAGGTGCTGACTGCGCCTGCCCGTACCGCGCGTCCCGCGGCTGTTGTGACTGCCGCGGCTCCTGCGGAGTCTGAATCGGCTGAGAATGTTCTGCGTGCCCCTGCGCGCCAGGAGGCGCCCGCTACTGAGCCTGCTGAGCCTACCCGTCTTGAAGCGGCTGCGACCATTCACGATACCTACGAGAAGCTTCCGCATGAGGAGCCGGTGCAGGAGCGCGGCGGCATCTTCTCGAAGATGAAGCGTTTCTTCGGTGTGGATGTGTACGAACCTGAGCATGACGAAGCTCAGGAGGGCACTGAGAAGGAGCAGGTTCTGAAGGCTGAAACGAAGCTCGAGCCCCAGCCCGTCATTGATGAGGAGGCGCTGGCTCGTGCCGAGGCTGAGCGTGCTGAGCGTTTGAAGGCGTTGCACGCGGCGGCTGAAGAAGAGGTAGCTGAGGAAAGCGCCGTTGAAGAGGTTTCGATGGAAGAGCTAGTTGAAGAACCCGCTGAGGCTTCTGCCTCCGCGCAGGAATCGGTTGCGGAATCGGTAGAGGCCGCCTCCTCAGCTGAGGAGAGCACTCCTGATGCTGCTGTAGCTTCTTCCGGTTCGGTGCTGTCTCATGGCCGTGCTAAGGGCTCGAAGAAGTCGAAGAAGAAGCGCCGTTAGGGTTACCGAATCCCCGTTTTCGCCCCGAGATATCCTCGATATACCCGCGGGAAAAGCGGAAATTCAGGGAAAAACTCCTGAAAAGCCGCTCTCGAATGGTGAAAATGGGGGTAAACCTAGTACTCTAGGTAGGTAGCGCTCTAAAACGCAAGGGTATTTCTGTGCCTAAAATGCGTTTTGGATCGGTTATACCGGTATAAATATCCCCGGGTAGCTACCGAGTCGAATGGCTCGGCCGGGTACGAGTAAAGTGAGGAAATCCTATGGGTTCCGTTATCAAGAAGCGCCGCAAGCGTATGTCCAAGAAGAAGCACCGCAAGCTGCTTCGTAAGACCCGCCACCAGCGCCGCAACAAGAAGTAAATAGACTTCTTTCGCCCCGCCCTCCGTATGGAGAGGCGGGGTTTTCGCGTTCCTGCAGTTTTGGCGGGCCGGGTTTTGTACGCCAGGTTTTGTATTTGTAGAGGGTATGTGCGGGTCACTTGTTTGGGGTGCGGCGCGCTATCTGAGAGACTGGGATTATGACTGAAACTTCCACCATTAAAGTTCACCTCATGCGTCACGGCGAGGTGCACAACCCCGAGCGCATTGTGTACGGCCGTCTGCCCGGTTACCGTCTGTCCGATAAGGGCCAGCAGATGGTGCGTCTGAGCGCTGAGGAGTTCGCGGCTCGTGCTGAGCGCGGCGCCCGTTTCGTGCATATGGTTTGCTCGCCGTTGCAGCGTACCCGTGAGTCTGCCGCCCCGGTTGAGGAGCTGCTGGGTCTGACTGCGCAGCCGGATGAGCGCGTCATTGAGGCGGATAACTATTTTGAGGGTCTGCACGTGAACGCGCAGGAGCTGCTGAAGAACCCGCGTCACTGGACTAAGCTGTACAACCCGGCGCGCCCCTCCTGGGGTGAGTCGTACCTGGATCAGATTCGCCGTATGGCTGCAGCTGTTCAGGATGCGGCGCGTACCGCCTACGAGCGCGGCGGCGAGGGTGCGGAGGCGATTATTGTGTCGCACCAGCTGCCGATTTGGATTACTCGCCTGGGCGTTGAGGGCCGCATGCTGCAGCATGACCCGCGTGCCCGTGAGTGTAACCTGGCGTCGATTACGACTCTGGCGTTTAACACCACTGATTTTGAGCATGAGATGCCGAATTTTGTGGGGTATTCGGAGCCTGCTGCGCCGCTGTACGGTGGCGTGATTCAGCTGCCCGGTAGCTAACAAACCCGGTAGCTAAAACATCCGGTCGCTAAGTTCCTGAAGCTGTTTTTGAGCATAGAGAAGAGGCTGTGAGCCCATCCGTTGCGGATGCGCTCACAGCCTCTTTCTGTAAATCTTGAGGGGCGCACGAGCTGCAAACCTAGCTGTCCTGACTAGTTCTGCCCGTTACCCTGATTTGGCGTGCCGTCCTCGGGGTCCTGCTTGTTGTTCGATTCTGCTTCGCGGCTGCGGCGTTCGCGTTCTGCTTTTGCTTTGAGCCAGCGCAGGTACTCTTCATCGTCGTCGGGGGAAGATACCGAGGGCGCCGGGGTGCTGCGTCGCTGACCGAAGCTGGGGCGAGGAGCGCCTGCTGCGGGCTGTGCTGCGGGCTGTGCTTTGGGGCGGCCCAGGATAAGCCACATGAGCGGGCCCACCACGGGGAAGAGCAGGGTGACGAGAACCCACAGCCACTTGGGCAGGGTTCGCGCCTCGTGTGCGGGGGTGCGGACGGCGTCCAAGAGGGTGTAAAGGGTCAGCCCCACGATGAGGGCGGCGCCGCCAATAATCAGCATGGCTCGAATCATAAGCACTACTATGACATACCGCCGCGTTATTGCGGAACTGTGAACGGGGTGCCCGCCAACGGCTTAACGGCGCGGCAATCCGGCGCAGATTCGTACGTCGGCTTAGTAACCGGTGAACACCTGAACCTCGTGGCTAATAATATCCAGCGAGCCCAGCCACACGGCGAGGGCAAGAATCACGGAGTACACGAGCGCCACAATACCCGCCTGCTTGAGAACGGGAATCAGGTCGCGGCCGCCGCGCGTCCACACGGTCACGCAGGAGTGGATGGTCGGGCCGACCAGCAGGAAGATCAACAGGAACCAGGGGTTCTCATCGAGCAGGAGCACACCCAGGCCCAGTGCCAGCGCCATCTCCACGATGTAGGTGATGCGCGACCAGCGTTCGCCCAGGCGGACCGCCATGGTCAGCTTGCCCGCCTCAATGTCGGTGGGAATGTCACGTACGTTATTCGCCATGAGCAGCGCACAGGAAATCAAACCAATGCCGATAGCACCAACCCAGCCGAGCAGGGTCAGGGTGTGCGCCTGTGTGTAGAGGGTGCCCAGGGTCGCAACCAGACCAAAGTAGACGAAGACGAACACATCGCCCAGGCCCATGTAGCCGTAGGGGTGCTTGCCGCCGGTGTAGCCCCACGCCGCGAAGACGCTGGAGGCGCCAATCGCCAGGAACCACCACTGGTTCGCCAGAGCCACCAGGGCAAGACCGGCGAGCATCGCTAGACCGAAGCAGGCGAAGGCGGCGTACTTGACGGAGCGGGGGCTTGCCACGCCGGAACCGACGAGGCGTAGCGGACCCACGCGGTCTTCGTCGGTGCCCTTGATGCCGTCGGAGTAGTCGTTGGCGTAGTTCACGCCGACCTGCAGGAAGAACGCGACGAGGAACGCCAAGAACGCGTAGAGCGGCTTGAATTCGTTGACCTCGTAGGCGGCAGCTGAGCCGGCAATAATGGGGGCGACGGCGAGCGGCAGGGTGCGCAGGCGAGCGCCTTCAATCCATTGGGCGGCAGTTGCCACGTGGGTTCCTTCCGGGTCTAAGTGCGTATGATGCGTGGGTTTTGTGCGTGACGGTCAGGGCATGCGGGCGGCTGCGTGTGCGGGGTGAAAACCCGCGGATGAGCCTGCTTTAGCCCTGACGGTAGTCTCTGTCCAGGATACTGTATATTTTTGCGCGGTCCGGCTTGCCGGTGCTGGTGAGCGGGAAATCCGGCAGGATGCTCAGCTGCTTGGGTGCGGCGGGGGCGCCGAGCTTTTCGGCGCAGCGGGCACGCAGCAGGGCGCAGAGTTCTTCGTTCAGGGCGGGGCGATTCTCGGTAGGTGCAGCCGCTGCACCGGCAGAAGGTACGAGCGTGACCGCGGCGGCTATGGCTGTGCCCCAGCGGGCATCGGGCAGGCCGACTACGCAGGCTTCGCGTACGACGGGGTGCTCTTCGAGGACGGTCGCCACGGCGCGGGCGGAGATTTTTACGCCTCCGCTGATGAGTACGTCGTCGCTACGGCCGAGCACCTGCAGGCGCTGCTCACTACAGTTCTTGTTGCTGTTGGGAGCTGCTGCAGGGCTCAGCAGCCCGTAGTCGTCGGTGCGGTACCAGCGGGTGCCGTCGGCGGCGGTGAAGAAGTGCTCGGCGGTGCGGGCGGCGTCGCCAATGTAGCCGCTGGCGAGGTGCGCGCCGCTGATCCAAATACGGCCCACCTGTGCGGGTTTCCCACCGGTATCCGGCACGGCGGGCATACCTTCTTCGGGGACGAGCTCAACCCGCACGCCGGGCAGTACGGAGCCGGAGTAGACGCATCCGCCGGCGGTTTCGGCACTACCGTAGGTGGTCACCGTATTCAGCCCAAGCGCGGAGGCGGCGGCGAGCAGGTCGGCGCTGGTGGGGGCGCCTCCGAGCAGGATTCCGGTGAAGGAGCCGAGCGCCTCGTGAATCTCAGCGCCCAGGCGCGGGTCGGCATCCGCGCTTTCAAGGAGCTTATGCAGCTGGGTGGGTACCAGGGAGATAAACCGACGTGCCGAGCTCATCTGCTCAACCGCCTGCAGGAAAACCTCGGGGCTAAAGTGGACCGGCTCAATGACGGAGCGGGCAATCACCGGAGCGGTACCGGCGAGTATGGAACGGGCGAGCACCTGAGCACCGGCAATATAGTGCGCGGGAAGAGCCAGAAGCCACTGCGATGCTGCATCGGAGTTTGAGCCGAAGAAGCGCTCGGTGGCTGACGCACTGGCGGCAAGAGCTCGGGCGGTCAGTGCGGTGCGTTTGGGGGTTCCGGTGGATCCGGAGGTGCCCACCACCAGGGCAATAGGCTCCGCAGCCGCGCCCGCACCAGCATCCGCCGCGTACCCGCCCAGTAGCTGCTCAAAGGCGCCCAGCATGGTGTGCGGGTCGGCGGGCTGGTCGGCGCGCACCTGTACCGCCTGCGGGTGCAGGGCTGCCTCCTGCGGAGCGGGGGAGGGGACGAGCCCGGGTACGGGGGTATTCATCATGGCTAAATCCTTAGCGGCTGCGTGCTGTCATGCGCCGGTGTCATATGCCGGTGCGGCATCAAATGCGCCGGAGCCGGATTCTTAGCTGAGGTTCTCAGGGTTGAATCCGGCTCCGAGCCTATGCATCTGAATCTACTTCTGGAGAAAAGGGGCTGTCTCTTAGAAGTAGTAGGGGTAGTTGGACCAGTCCGGGTCACGCTTCTGCAAGAATGCGTCACGACCCTCCACAGCCTCGTCGGTCATGTACGCCATGCGGGTTGCCTCACCGGCGAAGACCTGCTGGCCGAGCATGCCGTCATCAGGCAGGTTGAAGGCGTACTTGAGCATGCGGATTGCCTGCGGGGACTGGCGGGCAATGTGCGCCGCGTATTCCAGTCCCTTGTTCTCGAGCTCTGCGTGGGGGACTACGTCGTTGACTGCGCCCATTTCGTACATGCGCTGTGCGTCGTATTCCTTGGCGAGGAAGAAGATTTCGCGGGCGAACTTCTGACCCACCTGGCGTGCGAGCAACGCCGAACCGTAGCCTGCGTCGAAGGAGCCGACGGTTGCGTCAGTCTGCTTGAACTTGCCGTACTCCTCGGAGGCGATGGTCAGGTCAGCCACCACGTGTAGGGAGTGGCCGCCGCCTGCCGCCCAACCGGAGACGAGGGCGATAACGACCTTGGGCATGGTGCGGATGAGGCGCTGCACCTCCAGGATGTGCAGTCGGCCCGCGCGTGCCGGGTCGATGCTTTCCGCGGTCTCACCGCTGGCGTAGTGGTAGCCGTCGCGGCCGCGGATGCGCTGGTCGCCACCGGAGCAGAATGCCCAGCCGCCGTCCTTGGCGGAGGGGCCGTTGCCGGTGAGCAGCACGGTGCCCACGTTGGAGGTCATGCGTGCGTGGTCGAGGGCGCGGTAGAGTTCGTCCACGGTGTGCGGGCGGAATGCATTGCGTACCTCGGGGCGGTCGAATGCGATGCGCACGGTGGGCAGATCGCGTACGATTTCGCCGTTTTCGTCGCGCTGAACCTGGCGGTGGTAGGTGATGTCGGTGAAGTCTTCGAAGCCCTCAACGACGCGCCAGTCGGCGGGGTTGAAGATGTCCGAGACCTTTTCGGGAAGTTGTGCAGTCATAGACCCTATTCTACGTTGCCCGGGCGCTAGGTGAGGCTGCGAACCAGGTTGCCGAGCGTAGCGAATCAGGTTGCCGGGCATATAAGAAGGCCCGGACCGCGTGTGTGCGGCCCGGGCCTTAGAAGTTGGGTAAGGAAGCTTACCCGGTCTTGGTTACCTAGGGGTTACTTGACCTTTGCGAGCTCTACCGCGCGGTCGAACTCTTCGTCAATGGCGTCGTTCTTCTTGTAGGTCATGAGCGAAACCACGATGGCGACAAGCAGCGCCGAAGCGAAGCCGGGAACCATTTCGTAGAGCACGGACTTCATCGGGCTCTGGCCCCATGCGAATGCCACAACGGCACCGGTAATCATGGAGGCCAGTGCACCCTGGGTGGTCAGCTTACGCCAGTAGAGGGAGAGCAGAACGGTCGGGCCGAAGGCCGAACCGAAGCCAGCCCAAGCGAATGCGACCAGCTGCAGAATGGAGCTGTTGGGGTTCCATGCCAGGGCACCGGCGACCAGCGCCACGATTGCCACGCCTGCACGGCCGAGCCACAGGGACTTGCCGGCGCTGAGCTTCTTCGAGGAGAAGATGCCGTAGAGGTCCTCCACCAGAGCGGAGGAGCACACAATCAGCTGCGAGGAGAGGGTGGACATAATAGCCGCCAGAACCGCAGCCAGAATCAGACCGGCGATGAAGGGGTGGAAGAGGATCTGCGAGAGGTCCAGGAAGACCGACTCAGCGGTTTCCGGGTTGGTGAGGGAGGCCTCGGGGTGGCGTGCAAAGTATGCGATACCCATGAACGCGCCGCTCAGTGCACCGAACACGGTCAGAACCATCCAGCTGATGCCGATGCGGCGGCCAGACTTAGCGTCTGCGGGGGTGCGCATCGCCATGAATCGCACGATAATGTGCGGCTGGCCGAAGTAGCCCAGACCCCACGCGAGGGACGAAACGATACCGGCGAAGGTGGTGCCTGCGAAGATGCTGAGGGCGTCGGGGCGAACCTGGCTGATGGATTCAACCACCGGGCCTACACCGCCAAGATCGATGATGGTGATGACCGGCACGGCGATGAGTGCTGCAAGCATGAGCAAACCCTGAACCATGTCGGTGTAGGAGGCGCCCATGAAGCCGCCGAAGAGGGTGTAGAACACGGTGATGCCTGCCAGCAGGAGCATGCCGGTGTGGTATTCCTGTCCGAAGGAGGACTTGAAGAACAGACCGCCGGACACCATACCGGAGGAGACGTAGAAGGTGAAGAACACTAGAATCACGACGCCGGAGACGATGCGCAGCACGCCCTTGGTGTCATGGAGGCGGTTGCTCAGGAAGACGGGGACGGTCACGGCGTCGCCGGCAACTTCGGTGTAGCTACGCAGTCGCGGTGCCACGAACTTCCAGTTGCACCATGCGCCGATGGTCAGACCGACGGCGAGCCATGCCTGGGAGAGGCCGCTGAGGTAGACGGCGCCGGGCAGACCCATGAGGAGCCAACCGGACATGTCGGATGCGCCAGCCGAGAGTGCGGCGACGGTGGGGGAGAGCTGTCGCCCGCCCAGCACATAGTCGTCAAGACTGTTGTTTTTGCTATTTGCCCATAGGCCGATTGCGATCATGGCAACAAAATAAATCGCCAGCGCGATGACCTGGTATGTACTCGCGGCCATAATGTTCCTTCTCTCCTGGTGATAGTGTGCGCCTGTGTGTATTTATGCGCTACCCCATAACTTTATGAGTGGCATAGGATACAGTCTAG
The DNA here is from genome assembly GCF_001815755.1 of Rothia sp. HMSC061C12. Lineage (NCBI taxonomy): Bacteria > Bacillati > Actinomycetota > Actinomycetes > Micrococcales > Micrococcaceae > Rothia > Rothia sp. HMSC061C12. Next base: position 299,821 of record NZ_KV821843.1, on the reverse strand, counting down.
GCTTTGAGGGCTTGAAAATAAAGTCTATTTGACGTCTAGGAATGAGAAGCTGTGGAATAAATATGTATTTGCTGTGTAAATTTTGTGGTCGTACAGGTGGGGTGCTGTGGGAGCATGTGCGAAAAAGTGCCCGAAAAACCCCTGGATTTCAGGGTTTCGGGCACTTGAGTGAAAGATATGTAGTTGAAAAGCAACGCAAACGCTCAGTGGCATATGCATCTAAAACGAATTAAACGAAAAATTTAAAAGCCGTTCGGAGTGTTGAACTGTTACACAACAATGTCACAGAGGCTTAGAGATCCCTCACAACCCACGGCTCAGAAGCCATACGAGCCGGGTCAAAACGCTCCAAAATCGCCGCCGCATTAGGCACCGGAACATCCGCGGAATGGGCGGATCCATCAGCGTTATACACCGGAATAGACGCGGCAATCCAACCCAAAATCGTCGGGATTTCAACGCCGGCCTCATGCAGCTGCGGCAGGGTTACCGCCCCATCGCGCTTCGCCAGGCGCTTACCCTCCTCATTGAGCGCCAGCGGCACGTGAGCGTAACGCGGCTGCGTCAAACCCAAAAGCTGCGCCAAATACGACTGGCGAGGCGCCGAAGGGAGCAGATCATCACCGCGCACAATCTGCTCAACCCCCACAAATGCATCGTCCACCACGGAGGTCAGGTTATAGGCGTAGGTGCCGTCATTGCGCACCAGCACAAAATCATCTACCAGGCCGGTGTAGGTGCCGTAAAGATCATCCTGCACCGTGTAGCTCGTGCACTCGGCACGCAGGCGCAGAGCCGGCGGACGCTGAGCACGGCGCTCCTCCCGTTGCGCCTTGCTCAGCTCACGGCAGGTGCCCGGGTATGCGCCCGGCGCACCGTGCGGGGCGCTAGAAGCCTCCTGAATTTCGCGGCGGGTACAGAAGCACTCATAGACGAGGTTCGCCTCGCGCAGCTGCGCAACCGCCTGCTCGTAGGCGGCAAGGCGCGTGCTCTGATACAGTACGCCCGCCTCTTTGATCTCGGCTCCCTCAACGCGCTCTGTCGGGGCGCCGGGGCTCGCGTCCCAATCCAGGCCCAGCGCCGCCAAATCGGCAATCTGACGCTCTGCAGCACCCTGGCGCACGCGATCCAGATCCTCCACACGCAGGTAGAAGGGCTTGCCGCCGCGGCGCGCCATCGCCCACGCCAAAATAGCGGTACGCAAATTACCCAGATGCAAATCCCCCGAGGGGGAGGGGGCGTAGCGTCCGGTACCGCTGGGGAAAGGCAGGTTTGAAGGGGTGGAAGACGAGGTGAGGGAAGAAGTCATACTCCTATCCTATAGGGCGTGATTTCTGGTTCTTGCTCAGGCCCTAATCAGAGCTGGGCTAGCTGAGAGAACGTGCTACCCGGCTAATCAATCTGCAGAGGTTGTCAAGCATCACGTGCCACCTGCCCGTAGAGGCGTAATTATGCGGAATGATGCACTTTTATGCCCTTAGTGATGTGCAATAGTGCAAAAATATGTTCTCTGGAAGCCCGAATAGCCCCGCAAGTACCAAAAATTACAGTAGGGTTGTATCTATGGCTCGTACTATTGAACTCGCAGACGGCGTGTACCGTATTGCGACCGACAACTACCGACTGAACACCGGACTGGTCCTCGGACTGGAACGGGCACTTGTCGTGGATACCGGCGCAGGTCCCCGTCAGGCAACCGAAATCTATGATGAGGTTCGCCGTCTCACGCGCCTTCCTATCACCGTCGTAAACACTCATGGACACTATGAGCGTTTCTTCGGTAACGATGTTTTCGCGGCAATGGGTGCCGAAGAATTCTGGGCGCATCCTCGCGCCGCGCGCGCAATTCGTAAATACGGTGAGGCGCAGCGTCCCTACGTCGAGACGCTCGAACCGGAAATGGCGCACCATCAGGGTGCAGCCACCAACATTATTGTCCCCAACCGCCTGGTCGCCAATAGCGGTGACGGCATTACCTTCACCCCCATTGATCTGGGTGAGCGTAGCGCAACCCTCATGTACATGGGTCCCGGCCACACCGATGGTGACATCCTGGTCGGTATTGAAGATGTGCTCTTCATGGGTGGTCTGATTGAAGAGGGTACCGACCCCTACTTCGAGGATTCCTTCCCGGATCGCTGGATTGATACTCTCGGTGCCGTGCTCGAATTTGATCGCTACCGTGTGTTTGTGCCCGGTAATGGTGAGCCGGTGGACCGCACCTTTGTGGAGCGTGAGCGTAACACCATGGTGACCGCTATTGAGTCGATTCGTTCCTCCACTCTGGACCGTGAGGATGAAGCAACTACCGCGGCAATGTATAAGCTGCCGTATGCGCCGGGTGCGACTCGCTTCCTGCTGGATCGATTGGCTCAGCTGGAGAACGCACCGGTGGCGGCGTACCTCGATTCGGAGCACCCGGATACCAGTGGTTTCACGGGTCCGATTACTCTGGGTCAGGCATCGTACTAAACCCCGTATGCAATATGCCTCATGGGGTATAAATACAGGTGAGGGCTGGTTTCTGTGATAGAAACCAGCCCTCACCTTTTATATAGCCTCAGCTGTTTACCTTCAGCGAGGTGACGTTTTTAGTGCTGAACGTACTGGGCGCGCATTGCCTCGCAATCAGCCTTCAGGGAGGCAGGGACCTCACCCATTGCCTCGCACAGCTGAACGAAACGGTGACGCCAATCCAGGCGCTGCAGCGCCTGACGAATCTGCTGCTCACCCTGTGCCGGAGTCCAGCGGGAGGCAGCCTCGGCAACCTGCGCGAGGCCCGCACGAGCATCCGCGTGGTCAATGTCGATGGTCGCGCCGTCCCAGAGAATCTCGCGTACGGTGGTCGTGTTCGGAACCTTGCCGACCACGGTCACGCCCGAAGCCAACGCATCGGTCCAACGACCGGTGATGTACTCCTTGGTCGGGTGAGTGTAGGGTGCCGGGCTGACCGAAGTAGAGAACGCCAGCAGGAACTTCGCGCGGTTCAGAGAATCCTGCAGGTGCTGAGCCGACTCGCGGTCATTTGCGCCGAAGGGTGGGCGGCCCTCAAAGCTCAGACCCAGCTCGCCGGCGAGGGCGGCGGTCGCCTCGTCATCTTCGTAGGCGGCGGGCTGACGGCCCACGCGCAGCAGGTCGGTGCTCTTCGACTCCAGCGCCGCCAGACGGTCGCTGAACTTGCTCCAAACATCCGCACCCCAGGGCAGAACGCCGGGGGCCTTCACGCCCGCAGCGGTCCAGGGCTGAACGTCGTCAACGTCCGCAACGAAAATACGGTCGTAGGTGGAGGACTTAGCCACCGCGGGAATACGGTCATCCCAGAAACTATCAATCACCCAGCCGTAAATCGCGCCGTAGCGGCGGAACGCGAAGGAACGCTGCGAAATGGCGTACAGCTGACCGGGGTCAGAAGCAATCACCAGGCAACGCTTAGAGCCGCCCTTGAGGCGGGGCAGGCGCGCCAGAAGCTTGGTCTCCTTGCTGAGGGATGCGCCCACATCCACGGTGTGCACGGTGCCGCCGGTGTAGCGGGCGAGAAGCTCCGCCATGGCGTGTACGGGAACCCAACCGGCTCCGGAGGGGACAGCAACAATAATATCGAGTGAGCTCATGAGAATCCTTGGGAGCGACGTCCGCCGCATGCACCGGGCTAGCCGGGGTAAAACCTCGGGTCGCGGGCGGTGTGCATCAGCGGCAAGAGCGTGAAGGTCAATAAATGATAGATAGGGTGCCTTACGTCAGCAGGCGCGCAAAAAACACGAATGCAACGGCGAGTGAAACCGCTACGACCGGCTAGCTTTCAGCCACGGAAGGCTACGGCACAGGTAATTTTCAGTATATCGTTCAACCCTGCGCACGGGGCTTAGCCTGCTGCCTTTAGAAACAGTTTTAGGGTGTGTGAATGCGCACCTCAACGCCCGATTCGGTGCCAAACCCGGCAGCCATGCGCGCCAAATCAGTGTTCGGGGCGGCAGCCACCGTGAAGAAACGGTCCACAGCGGCGGTGAACTGCTCCTGACGAGCCATATCACCGTGTTCAAGGGTCGTGAAAATACCGCCACCGGCATCGTCAAAGACCTCAACACGCAGCTCGGGAAGAAGCTCCGTATTCGGCAGGTTCAGCGAGGACACATCGTGCTGGAAGGTCAGGTCACCGCACAGCAGGGTCACCGGCAGGGCGGTACCACCAATGACCGGGAGGGAGTTCTCATCCACACCGGCAGGGTAGTAGCCAGACAGAGACACGCCAATAGCGGTCGCAATTGTGCCGTCAATACCGGCAAGACCGCGATTAGCAAACACGCGCGCGGGGGCGGGCTCGCCCAGGGCGGGGGCTGCCGCATCCAAATCACGCACCAGGTTTGAGGATCCCAGTACGAGCAGGCGGCGCTGAGCCACCGCATCCTGCCAGACGCGGCGGGCGTAGGAGCGGCCAGCGGTGCGGTTGCGGTAATCGGTGTAGTCAACCGTGCTCTCAGCACCGGGATGTTCGTAGGCGGCAATGGCGCGCAGACACTCATCCTGCAGCTCGCGGGCGGGCTCAACCCACTGCTCCAGCCAGCTCAGCTCGTCCACCAGCTCATCAGCGGCAGCAGAGGATGCGCACGCAAACTCGGCGAGCTCGTGCGGGGTTGACAGCTCCACGAAGGAGCGAGCGCCCGGCTCGTACCAGCTGGCGCGGCGCGGGGCGTAGAACGCGCACTGAATATCTTCGCGTTCCAGCAGTGCGGTAATCGGGCGCGAAAGCGTCGGGTGGCCGAAGAGCACCACACGCTCAATCTGCGCGGCGGGGGCGAACGAACCATCAGCGAGCAGCTGCGGGTAGTGAGGAATGGAGGTTGCGCCGTGGCGCGCCTCGGAGGAAGGCTCCGCAAACAGCGGCAGGTTCAGCACGCGCGCGAACTCCGCCGCAAACTCGCCGGCACCGTCAGCGGCAACCACCACGGTGCGGTGCGCCGGGGTGAACTCCGCAAGGTCCGCCTGCGCCTCCAAAGAATCCAGAAGCCAACGCTGCTCGGCGCTGGAGAGCCCGGAACCCTCGGCGCGGGCGGCGCGGGCGCGACCCTCAGCCTGCGGGTCGTAATCTTCCAGCAGGCTCTGCGCCCACTGCGGCAGCATCTGCGCAAAACGGCCAGAGGGGGTCAGCGGCGTATCAAAACAAATGTTCAGGTGCACCGGGCCAATCGGCTCCGTCGACTGCTTGCGCCAATGCTCGGCACTACGACCGGTCAGCGCATTCAGGCAGGCGGCAAAAGCCTGAGTCTGCTCACCCTCCACCTGCTCGGGGTAGGAGGTCAAATCAGCTTCAGCACGCACAAAAGGATGGAAGAAACTCGCCTGGCGGGTCGTCTGATTCACGCCGCTACCGCGCAGACGCTCCGGGCGGTCAGCGCTCAGCACCGCCAGGGGCACGCCGGCGTGGTACGCCTCCATGACAGCGGGCACGTACTCGCCCAGCGCCGTACCGGAGGTGCACACCAGACCCACGGGCTGACCGGATGCCTTGGCAATACCCAGGGCGGTAAAGGCTGCACTTCGCTCGTCCACGCGCACATGCGCAATGAGCGCGCCGGCTTCAGCGGCGGCGGCAATAGCGTACGCAAGAGGTGCGCTGCGGGATCCCGGAGACACGACAACATGCCGCATGCCGGCACGAATCAGCGAATCGAGCACGGATACTGCGGTGAGCATGGCGGGGGTTGAGCGGTTTTCAGTCACCGTACCATTCTAATGCCGTAAGGTTTTTCATTCAGTTATGGTTACCCTTCACGGGCGCAACCTTGATAACTACAGTCTTTACAGTCCGCAGGCGCGTTCCAGTACCCGGTAACAGGCGGTGACGCGCTCCACCCACCACTGGCGGGTCTGCTCATCGGTGGCAAGACGCTCCAGGCGCTGCGGGCTGGGGGTGATGGTGCGCAGATCCATGAACCCGTCGCGGGCGATGAGCGGCTCGTCGGTGACGTCCTCAGCCATGAGGGAGACCGTGCCCAGACCGCACCCGTACCTCAAAGTCGGTAGGGAGGCCGCCAGAGATGCACCAGTGGCAATGCCCACCGAAGACTCCAGAGCAGAAGAAACTATCGCCGGAAGCTGCGCCTGCTCAACCAGCGCGAGCGCACGACGCACACCACCCAGCGGTGCCGCTTTGATAACCATGAGGTCCGCGGCGTTCGCGCGAGCCACCTTCAGCGGGTCTTCCGCCTTACGAATCGACTCGTCCGCGGCAATGCGGGCGGGCAGCCTCTCCTTGGCGATGGCAAAGCGGAGCGCAGCCATATCTTCAATGGATGCCACGGGCTGTTCGGCGTAGATAATGCCGTACTCACAGAGCTTGCGCAGTGCATCAAGGGCACCGCCGAGGGTGTAGCCCATGTTCGCGTCCACCTTCAGACGCGCATTCGGGAGGGCATCTCGTGCCGCCGCCACGCGGGCAATATCGTCGGTGAGGCTCTGACCCTTCTCAGCCACCTTGATTTTGAGTTCCTGAATCTCACCCTCGTACTTGGCGAGCACCTCCGGCACACGCTCGGCGGGCACCGCGGGCAGGGTCGCGTTCAGCGGGATGCGCGTACGCACCGGTTCAGGGGCGGGTAGCCACGCCGCCTCCAGCGCGCAGGCGAGCCACGCGGCAGACTCCTGGGCACCGTACTCGAGGAAGGGTGCGAACTCGCCCCAGCCGTGCGGGCCGCAAATCAGCGCGCTCTGGCGGCTATTGACCCCGCGGAAGGTCACGGTCATCGGAATTTCGACCGTGAAAAGGTTCTCCAGAACCTCCTGCAGGGGCGGCAGGGGAGTGTTTGTGAGGCGAAAACCGTAGCCGAGAGGCGGCACGCTCATGCTGGTATTCAAGGTATCTGCCCTTCTTTGATGCGCTATGAGCTCACCATAGCATTCCGCTCTGATGCGGGTGCGCTCGCAACCCGTTTCGCATTCTCTGGAAACTCTCAGGTTGTGGTCGAAAAAACTTTAGTTTTTCATAGCTTAACCTGGGATAGTAGGTAGTTATTCGCCCGATGACTCGAACGATGTTGCGCGCGATGCGGTAGCTTGGGGGCTGCCGCTTTGACGAGCGGACATCGGCGGGCTCGGGTATGGCTAACAGACATGAGGGCAAGAAGGTACGAAGGGTTATGAAGAAGAAAACACCGGCAAATACATCGGGTTCAGGAAACTCCGGTTGGGAGAGCTCCGAAAATCTCGATGCTACCAGTGTGCTTCACCCCGCTGACGTGCATGCAGCCGCCGCTGATAACGCGCCGACTACGGTATTTTCCTCTGATGAGACTGCGGTGCTCTCTGATTATCAGGACCCGACTCAGGCGCTTTCTGATTATCAGGATCCGACTGCGGTTCTCTCCGATTATCAGGACGCTACCCAGGTGCTCACCTCCCACGAAACGGCTACCCATGCCGCTGCACAGAGTGATGACCGCACGAAAGTTTTGACGGATTACGGTTCCTCGCCGGCTAACAAAACTGCGCCTGCAGGTTCCATGAATACCGGTTCCGCGAACGCTGAATCTGCGAATACCGAAGTTATTTCTTCGCACCCCGACACCTCAGAGGTTATTGGCGCGACCCGCCCTCTGCCACGTGCCTACCGTGCCCCCATTAAGATTCCTGAGACGATTCCCTCGCCGCAGGAACGCGCCTCTCAGGGGAACTACAGCGCGGATGAACCGATGCAGGCTACGCGCCGCCTCGATCCGCCGAAGCCTCCGGTGAGTTTCCCGCTGAACAATCAGATGGGTGCTTCCCCAATGGGTGCGCCTCAGATGGGCGCTCAACAGCCTCTTCCCACGCGTGCGATGCCTCCGCAGGCACCTCCGCAGCCGGTGGCTTATCCTCCCGAGGCGTATCCTGCCGCCGCCTACCCGAATGGCACCTATGTTCAGACCGGTCAGGTTCCCGTGGATGCTTCGGGCCGCCCGGTGAATCGTCCCGGCGAAGAGCAGGGGCATCATCTTCCGAGTACCGGTATTTTGATGCGTCACGTGATGGCGTTGCTGTTCTTGGGTCTGTCTCTCTACGGGGCGTTTGTGTTCTTCATTTACACGGCGACCGGCCAGCAGGTTGATGAGCAGGCGTACACCGAGTATGCGCATCAGTTCAAGAGTTACCGCGGTCCGACCCTGACTGCGCTGGATTCTTTGCCCACGATTGTCGGCGTGATTGCGGTGCTGGGTCTGATTGCGGTGCTGATTTGGAAGCACCGGTTCCTGCCCTCGCTGATTGGCGTGCTAGTTGGGGCTGCGGCGGTGACGAGCACGTACCTGCTCAAGCACTACCTGATTGTGAAGCCCGACCTGGGTGTTCAGGAAGCGCTGAGCAACTCGGCGCCCAGCGGCCATACGACCTTTGCGGCGGCGGCTGGCGCGGCGCTCTTTTTGGCGGCGCCTCGTTTCTTGCGGCCCACGGTGGCTCTCTGCGCGGCATTGGCTACCTGCCTGACGGGTGCCTCCACGATTATTAATGGTTGGCACCGCCCGGCGGATGTGGTGACCGCTATTCTGGTCACCGCCATCTGGACGGTTGTGGGTATGGGTGTGTTGCGTTATGTGCGTCCGGCAGATTTTGCGGTGCCGGCGCGTGGCGGTTTGGTGCTGGTGCCGTTGATGACGATTGCGACGCTGTTCCTGTCGTTCTGCGCGGTTATCCTGTATCTGATTGCGATTTTTGCGCCGATTCCCGGTGGTGCGTTTACCGCGGCGACCTGCATGATTATTGCGGTGAGCTTTGGTACGACGGCGTTGATGGTGAACCTGTTGCGTCCGCGTAATAGTAATCGCTCCGCCTATTCGAAGGTGTGGAGTTATCAGTAGATGTTGTCCCCCTCCTTGCGCGGGATGTTTTAGCTCGGTGTGAGTTGAGGTATTGTCCTGTTGCGGGGAGGGGAATACAATATAAATAATTTAGTATTTTAAATACCAATAATAGGGAGGGGGTGCGCGCCCCCTTTCACTCACCCCTAAAGAGAAAGGTGCGTACCATGGCAGGTACCCATGAAGGCCGCGTCCTCGTATTCCCCCAGCTCACCGAAGCGCTGACCCCCTTTGAAGATAAGCCCCAGGCCCGCAAGATCGTTGATGCCGACGGCGGCAACCTGACCCTCATGGAACTGGCTGCAGGCCAGTCTTGGCACGAGCACCACAGCGTGCACCCCATCTTCGTGCAGGTGCTCAAGGGCGAGGTGATTTTCCACGTGAAGGACCGCGATATTACCCTGGTGCCCGGCAAGCCGATTCACGGGACCGCCAAGCTGTTGCACTCCCTGCGTGCCGTGAAGGACTCCACCCTGCTGGTGACCATGCTGACCGGCGAATCGCACCCCGAACCCAAGGTCAATATTGACGTCGAAGAGGTCTAAACCCCGGCCTCTAAACCCCTGACCCCAAAACCTTAGCTCGCCGCCGCATCTGCACAGGATGCCGCGGCGAGCTTTTTCTCTGTCCTCCTGCCCTCATATATACCGGCGAGAATGCCCTCACGCTACGCCCTGAGCTTTCTGCACGCTGGTTCGTCCCGCGCGGGCGTACCCTGAGAAGTACACTCCCGCTATCATCACAGGGAGCAACCCGAAAGGATACACCATGCCCAAGTCCCTGCAACGCCCCGTCGTTCTTCTCACCGGCGCCAGCTCCGGTATCGGCTACGACGTGGCACCGCTACTGGTGCGCTACGGCTACACCGTCTACGGTGCCGCCCGCCGCGTTGAGAAGATTGAAGAGCTCGCCTCCGAGGGTGTGAAAGCGCTCAGCATGGATGTTACCGATGAGGCGTCCATGGAAGCCGCCGTACAGCAGATCATTGATGCAGAAGGCCGCATTGACGTGCTCATCAACAATGCAGGCTACGGATCCTACGGTGCTATTGAAGACGTCCCCATCGACGAGGCGCGCCGCCAGTTCGAGGTGAACCTCTTTGGCCTGGCGCGCCTCACCCAGCTGGTGCTGCCGCATATGCGCGCACAGGGCAGTGGGCGCATCCTGAATATCTCCTCGATGGCGGGGCGTATTACCTCGCCCCTGGGTGCCTGGTACCACGCCACCAAGTACGCCCTTGAGGCGTTCAGCGATGCACTGCGCATGGAAGTTGAAGAGTTCGGTATTGACGTGGTCATTATCGAGCCCGGCGGCATCAAAACCCCCTGGGGACTCATCGCGGCAGACCACCTGGAGGAATCCTCCCGAAACGGTGTCTACGCGGCTCAGGCGCAGCGGGTTGCGGCAAATATGCGTAAGCTCTACTCGCCGTCCTCCAACCTCTCGGAACCCAAGGTTATCTCTAGGACCATTCTGCGAGCCCTGGAGGCGCGCCGCCCCAAGACCCGCTACCTGGTAGGTTTCGGTGCTAAGCCCTCCGTGCTCCTGCATACCGTGCTGCCGGACCGTCTCTTTGACAAGGTGGCGCGCCGTATCTTCTAGAACCGAAATAGCGGCGAACTAGAGCATTAAAAAGCGGGCGGTGCTGCGCGAAACAGAATGTTTCGTACAGCACCGCCCGCTACGTTTTTCAAGAGCTAGTACTAGTCTACTACGGCGTGGGTCGGATCGAGCACGCGCGCCAAGAAAGCCTGAGTACGTTCGTGCTGGGGGTTGCCAATCACCTGATCGGCGGGACCCTCCTCCACGACCACGCCATCGGCCATGAAGACGACCTTATCGGCGACCTCGCGGGCGAACGCCATCTCGTGAGTTACCACGATCATGGTCATGCCCTCGTCAGCAAGGTTGCGCATAATGCTCAGAACCTCGCCGACCATCTCCGGGTCGAGTGCACTGGTCGGCTCATCGAAGAGCATCAGGTCCGGGTTCATAGACAGCGCACGCGCAATAGCCACACGCTGCTGCTGACCACCGGACAGCTGAGCCGGGAAGCGGTCTTCCTTGCCTTCCAGACCAACCTTGGCGAGCTGCTCGAGGGCAACCGCCTCCGCCTCAGCCTTGGAACGGCCCAGAACCTTAATCTGAGCGATCGTGCAGTTATCCAGAATGTTCAGGTGGCCGAACAGGTTGAACTGCTGGAACACCATACCCATGTGGGTACGCACGCGGTTAATGTCTACGTCCGGGTCGGTGACCTCGGTATCGCCCACCATGATGGTGCCGTCATTCGGCTCCTCCAGCAGGTTCACGCAACGCAGCAGGGTGGACTTACCGGAACCCGAAGGGCCGATAAGGCACACGACCTCGCCCGGCTTGACCTGCATGTCAATGCCCTTGAGAACCTGAACCTTGCCGTAGGACTTGTGCAGGTTAGAAATGCGCACCGAGGAGGCGGCCATGGATGAAGTTGAAACAGTCATAGTATCTTCCGTAATCCGTATCTGTCGTTGCGCTTATTTGCGGCCCGCAAGCTGGGTGCGGCGCTCAAAGTATGCGGAGAGCTGGCCCAGCGGAACAGTGATAATCAGGTAGCACAGACCCGCAACCACCAGGGGAGTTAGGCCCGCGTTAGCGGCGGTCAGGCCCTCACGGCCGAACTTCGCCAGCTCGTACTGAGAAACCGTCACACCCAGCAGGTACACGAGGGAGGAGTCCTTGGTCAGCAGGATAACCTCGTTGGTCAGCGGGGGCAGAACCACGCGGAACGCCTGGGGAATAATGATCGAAATCATCGCGCGAGTGTGGGACATGCCCAGGGAGCGTGCCGCCTCCATCTGGCCCTTCGGGATCGCCTGCAGGCCCGCACGCAGAACCTCACTAATGTAAGCAGCCGAAACCATACCCAGGGACAGGGTCACCGGAATCAGGTTATCCACGAAGCGGATCTTGAACGCCAGGGGAATACCGTAACCGAACGCGAAGAAGACCAGCAGTGCCGGGATGCCGCGGAAAAGCTCCACGTACAGGGTCGCAATCCAACGGTAGGGAGCGATAGAGGAAATACGCATGAGCGCCAGCAGCAGACCGCCGGAGAGGCCCACGATGAAGCCCAAGGTGGTGTACAGCAGGGTGTTCTTCAACGCCACGGTGATGACGTCAGGGAACTGCTGAGCCGCAACGTCCAGGTTGAATACCTGCTGGCTGAGGGTCTTCCAGTCAGCCAGAAGAATGGCTGCCAGGGCGATAACTGCCAGAAGGGCGTACTGTGCGTAGCGGAAGAGCTTCTGCTTCTGACGGGGTGAGAGTTTAGAGGACATGCGTTTTCTTATCCGTGTGCTGTTTATCCGTGTGCTGTTCGGTCAAGAGCGTTCTACACGCTCACAAGGGTGAAGGCCGGAGAATCCCCCAACCCAAAAGTAATAAGGGTACTCCTGAATTGGGGGAGAGACTAACCGGCTAGATGCTTAGGAAGCGGAGGAAGAGGCGCTCGCGGAGGTGGAGGAAGTGGCACCAACCCACTTTGCCTTAATCTTGTCGAGTTCGCCGTTTTCCTTGAGCTTGGCGATGGTGGCGTTTGCCTTGGTCAGCAGTGCCTTGTTGTTGGAGGAAACTGCTGCGGCAATCTGCTCGGTGTTCTCGGAATCCTGGTAGGCAATCTTGAAGGAGTCCGGGTCGTTGGTCAGCGCCTCGGACACCACGGAGAGGTTCGCTGCGACTGCCTTGACCTGACCGGTCTTCAGAGCGGAGAACATGAGGGAGGTGTCTTCGTACTGGATGACCTCTGCACCGTTTTCCTTGGCGTAGGTTTCACCGCTGGTTGCCTGCTGCGCACCAACGCTCACGCCCTTCAGGTCTGCGGCGGAGGTGATGGAGGAACCCTTGGGGACCAGGATTGCCAGGTTGTCGTCGAAGTAGACGGTGGTGAATTCCATCTTGCTCTTACGTTCATCGGTCACGCCGATACCCGCCAGGGCGATATCGCACTGACCGGTGGCAAGACCGGTACCGGAGTCCAGACCCTCGAAGCTGATGGAGGTCAGCTGAGCCTTCACGCCCAGGTCGGAGGCGATAGCGTTGGCGATGTCTGCGTCCAGGCCGACGATGGTGCCGTTTTCTTCGTATTCGAAGGGCTTGTAGGGGGTGTTGGTGCAGACGCTGAGGGTGCCGGACTTGACGAGGCTGACCTCGCCGTTGGCGTCGGAGTTTTCGTTGGCGGTGGAGACGCAGCCGGTCAGTGCCAGGGGTAGTACTGCCAGTAGTGCGAGGGGCTTGAGGGATGCCTTCTTGAGGGATGCGGTGTTCATTGGGATGCTCCTGTGTGGGGTGTGCGTTCACTCGTTGAGTGGTGCGTTCTATGAAATCTAGAGTCTATTGTGCGCCCGCATGTTAAAAAATGCAAGCACATACATAAATATTCATAAATTTTTGCTGAATATGCATAAATCAACCCTTAAAGAGTGAATAAAACCCCGTCTGAACGACTCAAAAACCTTCACGGCACGCCCCTTAGCACGCCACATGATGCAACTACGGTTCACCCAACTATCGAATCCCCTAACCTCCATGCCACAATTGAGAGCGTGAACGCAGAGAAGAACACCCGCGCAACCCGCGCAACCCTAGATAAGAAAACCAGCGACATCGCCGCCATGTTTGATACCGTCGCCGAACGCTACGACCTCATGAACGGCATCCTCTCCCTCGGCCAGCACATCTACTGGCGCAAGCAGGCTGTCGCTGCCGTCGACGCACACCCCGGCCAGAAAGTGCTGGACGTAGCCGCAGGTACCGGCGTCTCCTCCGAGCCCTTCGCCGACGCAGGCGTAGACGTCATCGCAGCCGACCTCTCCGAAGGCATGCTGGATGTTGGCCGCCGCCGTCGCCCCGACATGACCTTCGTGCAGGCGGACGTCACCGCCCTGCCTTTCGAGGACGAATCCTTCGACGCAGTCACCATGTCCTACGGCCTGCGCAACGTCGCAGACTACCCCAAGGCACTGAGCGAAATCTACCGCGTGCTCAAGCCCGGCGGACGCATCGTCATCCTCGAGTTCTCCACCCCGACCTTCGCCCCCTTCGGCGCGGTCTACAAGAACTACATCATGAAGGCGATTCCGCCGATTGCCCGCGCAATCTCCTCCAACCCCGAATCCTACGAATACCTCGCCGAGTCCATCATCGCCTGGCCCAACCAGCAGGAACTGGCGCAGAAGTTCAAGGAGGCGGGCTTCACCTCCGTGCAGTACCGCAACCTCACCGGCGGCATCGTCGCCATTCACCGCGGTTTCAAGCCTGAAGCACACAACGCATAGACACCGCGTTCACACACCACCGAAGACACCAACACCAAGAAGATAGAAGACACCGTGAGCAACGCAGAGCAGCCCATTGCCGCAACCGACCTGCTGGGAGACCTCGACCTGAAGCTTCCTGCAGGCTTCGAACTCATCGCCGCAGACCCCAAGCTGGGTCCGCAGATTCTTTCCTCCCTCGCGCGTATTGAGGAGCGCCTGGCAGAAGCCATCGCACAGACCGATCACCTGGCGGATGTTGCATCCCGCCACCTGCTCTCCGCGGGCGGCAAGCGTGTGCGTCCCCTGCTGGCGCTGCTCTCGGCAGCTGTCGACGGCGAAATCAACGACGAGGTTATCGAGGCCGCCGTGGTCGTTGAGCTGACTCACCTGGCAACCCTCTACCACGACGATGTTATGGACGACGCCCCCAAGCGCCGTGGTGTGGACAGCGCCCAGATGATTTGGGGCAACTCCGTCGCCATTCTCACCGGTGACCTGATCTTCTCCCGCGCATCCCTGCTGGTCTCCGAGCTGGGTACCCGCCCCATGAAGATTCAGTCCCAGACCTTTGAGCGTCTGGTGCTCGGTCAGCTCTTTGAGACCACCGGCCCCCGCGAGGGCCAGGACCTGCTCGACCACTACATCGCGGTCATTGAGGGTAAGACCGGTTCCCTGATTGCCGCTGCCGGTGAGTACGGCTCCCTGCTTTCGGGCGCTTCCGAAGACGTCATCTCCATGGTCAAGGCGTACGGCGAGCTGGTCGGCGTGGCATTCCAGCTGGCTGACGACGTGATTGACATTGTGAGCGACGGCAAGACCAGCGGTAAGACCCGCGGCACCGACCTGCGCGAGGGCGTGCCGACCCTGCCGACCATCCTGCTGGACCGCGCGGTAGCCGCCGGCGACGAATCTGCTATTGCTGTTCGCGCCCTGCTGGATGCAGACCTCAGCTCCGACGAGGCTCTGGAGACCGCTGTGGAGGCGCTCGCCGCCCACCCGGTCACCCAGGAAGCATGGCAGATTGCTTACGACTGGGCGGACCGCGCGATTGCCGCGATTGCTCCGTTGCCCGAGTCCACCGCGAAGGCTGCGCTGGAGTCCTTCGCTCACGCTGTGGTTCACCGCGAGGGCTAAAATGCCTCACCACGTAACGTGTGCGCTGGCGTAAGCGCTGATGCGTCTCATACTTCAAAACCCCCGCTGAATCCAGTCAGATTCAGCGGGGGTTTTCTGCATTATGGCTAGTCAGTACCGGTTTTCAGGGCAGGTATGAGCGGGTGCCCTGTCCCGCATAGTTCCGTATGCTGGGGTCTCCTTGACCGCTATATGCCTTTAAGGTAATCCTTATAGGCATGCCTGAGGCGCACATCCACCCTTCAGACGTTTGACGGCTTCCACGCCCACCCCGTGTTGGAGAGCCGTTTACTATTTCTGGACGCGAGCAGAGCCCACCACTCCGACGGGTTATTCTCGCACCAACCATCCGCGTCCCCACACATTCGAGGTTTACAACTATGGGAGCATCTACCCCTAAGGCGCCCACGAAGCGCGAAGGCTTCTCTAGCCGTCGCGTCTTTATCTTTGCCGCCATCGGTTCTGCTGTTGGTCTGGGCAATATTTGGCGTTTCCCCTACATCGCATTTGATAACGGCGGCGGCGCCTTCATGATTCCCTATATTGTCGCCCTGCTGACCGCCGGTCTGACCTTCCTGTTCTTTGACTACGCAATCGGTCACCGTGCGCGTGCGTCGTCCCCGCTGGCTTTCCGCCGTCTGAACCGTAAGACCGAGTTCATTGGCTGGTGGCACATGGGTATCAACTTTGTCATCGCTATCTACTACGCCGCTATTGTGGCGTGGGCTCTGCGTTACATGGTTTTCTCCTTCACCAATGAGTGGGGCGATAACCCGAAGGCGTTCTTCCAGGGCGAGTTCTTGAAGGTCGCAAAGGATCCCGGCGTCTCCCTGGACTTCAACATGAACATCCTGATTCCCATGGTTCTGGTGTGGGGCGTTCTGCTCGCTGTGATGGCTCTGGGTGTTCAGAAGGGCGTGGGCGCAGCCAACATTATCTTCATCCCGCTGCTGCTGGTCATGTTCGTTGGTTTGGTGATTTACTCGCTGACCCTGCCCGGCGCTGTGGACGGTCTGAACGCTCTGTTCACCCCCAGCTGGGACTCCCTGGCTAACCCGGACGTGTGGGTTGCTGCGTACGGCCAGATTTTCTTCTCGCTGTCCATTGGCTTCGGCATTATGGTCACCTACTCTTCCTACCTGAAGCCTAAGACTGACTTGACCGGTTCCGGTGCTGTGGTTGGTTTCGCGAACTCCGGTTTCGAGCTTCTTGCTGGTATTGGTGTGTTCGCTGCTCTGGGCTTCATGGCTCAGGCTGCTGGCACCCAGGTGAGCGAGGTTGCGACCAGCGGTATTGGTCTGGCGTTCATCGCGTTCCCGACCATTATTTCTCAGGCACCCGGCGGCGTGCTGATCGGTATCCTCTTCTTCGGCTCCCTGCTCTTTGCTGGTTTCACCTCCCTCATTTCAATTCTTGAGGTGATTATCGCCGGTATTCAGGATAAGTTCGCGACCTCCCGTCTGGCGTCTACCATTCTGGTGATTGTTCCGATGGCTCTGATTTCGCTGCTGCTGATGCCGACCACCACCGGCCTGTACGTGCTGGATATTCTCGATAACTTCGTGAACCTCTTCGGCATTCTGGCAGCCGGCCTGTGCGCCATTATCGTGGTTGCATACGTGGTGCGCGCACTGCCCGCTCTGGCTGATCACCTGAACCGCTACTCCTCCATCAAGGTCGGCAAGATCTGGATGGGTCTGCTGGCTGTCGTGACCCCGCTGATTCTGGGTTACTCTCTGATTCAGAGCGTTATCAAGCTGATTGCGACCCCGTATGAGGGTTACCCCGCGGATCTGCTGGCGATTTTCGGTTGGGGTATGAGCGCACTGCTTCTGGTTGGTGCGATCGTTGTTTCTCTTCTGCCCTGGTCGAAGAAGTCTCGTGCGGCTGAAGAGCCGCCGGCGCCTCCGGTGATTTCCGGTCAGGTGGAGCACGGCCACGTTGATTCGACCATTACCCGTTAGGAGCCCTCATGTCTATCTCTGCAATTGTGATGCTCGTTGTGGCAATCCTGATCATTTGGGGTGGCCTGGGTTTGGCTCTGCTGAACCTGCACCGTCAGCCGGATCTGGATGCTCTCGACGATGCTGCTGAGGCTCAGGGCTCTGAGCTTTAGCGTGTGAACGCGATATATAGTGATGCCCCGCAGGCTAACGTCTGCGGGGCATCACTGTGTTTTATGCGGGAGTGTATTTTGTGCGGGACAGTGTTTTAGCCGGGTTGGGGAGAGCTACTTGCTCTGTACGTCTTCAGCTTTTACGAGCGGGATCATGCCGGTTTCCGGGTCGGACAGCGCGGAGGCGCGGTAGGAGCGGGAGGCACGCACCGCATCCACGGTGAAAATGATGAGCGCAATCCAGATGAGGCTCAGACCCAGCACCTTATCGGCGCTCATCTGCTCGTGCAGAACGGTCAGCGCCAGAACAAATTGGATGGTCGGGCCCAGGTACTGCACCATGCCAATGACTGACAGCGGTAGCGCCTTGGTTGCCGCCGCAAAGAGCATGAGGGGCACAACGGTGACCACGCCGGTGGATGCGAGAAGCCAGAAGTGCCCGGCACCTTCGCTGAAGAGGGTCATTTGTCCCTGAGCATTGAGCACAAAGAGGGCGGCAATGCCGAAGGGCGCCAGAATCAGAGTTTCGAGAGAGAGTGAAACGATGGGGCTCACGTCGTGGGCTACGCGTGCCTTGAGCAGGCCGTAGATGCCGAAGGAGAACGCCAGGCCCAGACCCGTCCAGGGCACCTGACCATAGATGAGGCTCATCATCAGCACCGCGATACATGAAATTGCGACGGATACCCACTGCGCGGCGCGCAGGCGCTCCTGCAGGAAAATCACGCCCAGCACCACGGAGACCAGCGGGTTAATGAAATATCCCAGGGACGCATCAATCGTGTGACCGCTGGTTGTTGCCATCACGTAGATAAGCCAGTTCGCGCAGATGAGGAACGATGCCGCCGTCAGTACCAGCATGATGCGGCGATCCTTGAGGGCGCGGCGGAAGTCCGCGGTTGCCCGCACAATCGGTAGTAGCAGGGCGCAGAAAATGAGGGAGAAGACCACTCGCGCCACCACAATCTCAATCGGTCCTGCCGGCGCCATCAGCACAAAATACAGGGGGAGCAGACCCCAAATGATGTAGGTGCCGATGATGGTGATAAACCCGTTGCGGGTGGTGTGCTTCTGCGTTTCTGACATGGTTTCGTCTGACCTGATTCTTCGGTTACGTTCTTCTAAGCTATTCATCGGGATGCGCCAGCTGGGTACCCACACAGGTTTCGATGCGCGCACACTACTGTACCCGATACGGGGTGCAGCATACGCTAGGGACGCCGCAGGCGCGGTACCACGAGGATACCGCGCCTGAGGAATGCTGCGTATTCGGTTTAGAGACCGAAGAAGCGGGAGAAGAAGCCCTTCTTCTTGGGCTGCTCTGCCTCGCGGCGTGCAGTTTCTTCCTGCTCGCGGCGGGCTGCCTCTTCGTGTTCTGCCTGCAGATCGGGAGCTGCGCCAGCGTTGCGGATGGGCTCCACGTGCTGCTCTTCGTATTCTGCTGCATCCTGCTCGACCTCGACGGGCTGCTCAGCTACAGTCTCAACGGCGACCGGCTCCTCAGCGTACTCTGCGGAAGCCTCAACGGTCTCGTACTCGGGCTGCTCGGCGCCGATGGACTCGTCAGTGTAGACGCGAGCCTGCTCGGTCTCCTCTGCCTCGTACTCGCCGGGCAGGGTCTCCACGGTGACCAAGCCGGGCTCTGCGTACTCTGCCGGCTCCTGATCGAAGGGAGCCTCGTCGGCGGGGTAGAGGTTCTCGGTGCTCTCGACGCCGGGTACCTCGGTCTCTGCGACCGGTGCGTGCTCGGCGATCTCGACCGCGCGCTCAGCTTCGGCCTCGGCACGTGCGGCGGCGCGTTCTGCTGCCTCCTGCTCGCGCTGTGCGTTCTGAGCGGCTGCCTCTGCGGCTGCCACGCGCTCAATCTCGGCGCGCAGTGCGGCGAGGGATTCGCGACGCTGTGCGGCAGCGGCTGCGCACTGCTCCAGAACCTCGGGGCCAACCTGGGGCTCAGCCTGCTCGATGCCGCTGATGCGACCCTCGTCGAACCACAGGCGCAGGGCACCGTCGGTTGCGGTCAGCACGGCGGTTGCCTCGGTGTCCCAGGCGATGTGGAAGCCGCGCTGCTGAGCGTAGGAGTCCACCGCCAGAACCTGGTTGTGGATTTCTTCGCTCTGCAGGGTCTTCGCGATTACGCGACCGATACCCTTGTAGGTCGGGGCCTCGAGGGTCAGCTCGGCACCCTCCAGCAGGGTCCATGCGCGCACGCCAGCGCCCGCGGGCAGCGGGTAGTGTGCGTACAGGCCGCTGATGGTCTTGGTTGCCAGGGTCAGGCGGCGTGCCAGGGACTCGGAGAGGGGCAGCTCGTCGGTGGTCAGTTCGGCCAGGCCGTCACGCTCACCGGTTTCGCGCGCCTGAATAGCAGCGGAAACAACGGAGTCGGGGAAGTAGCCCAGCTGCTGCCAAGACCAAATCCAAGTACCGCGGTTCTCGGATTCGGTGCCCAGCAGGTGCGGCTTGAGCGAAAGCGGGGGAGTGGTCTCAAAATCCAGAGACTGGGAGGTGAAATCCACGTTCCACTCGGAGGTACCCACGAGCTCAGCGAGTCGAGCCTGGTACTCGGTGGAGATAAAGATCGATGCGTCGATAAGGTCCTGCAGAGAATTCGTCATGCTTCAAGATTATCAACCTTTTAGCGTTCACTATGCCGTGTATCCCCGGTTTTGGGGTGCGCTTTAGGCGTATTGGACGTTAAGAGGGTCGAATGCACCGTCTGTAAGAGGTGTAGGGGAGAGGTAGAGCATATATCTTTCGGCGTAAACTATCTGCGTGGAGTGCCTGTGTTCGTTAGAATCGAAGAGACGGCTTCTTCCGGCACCCTGTAAGCCGACACTACGACCGAACACGGATGCCTCCAGCCGCGCCGTATTCACACTCAAGGATGTATGAACTATGACTGAACCCCGCCTCGCCGAGACGAGTAGCCGCGCCGCGCGCATCCAGGATGCGCTGAACAACATTGGAAGCTGGCTGCTGGATGTCGTTAGTGTTGACCCCGGCTGGAGCGAAATGGTGCTGGACGTCAAACCTCTGGCAGGTCAGATTTTCGTGCGTGTGCGTGAATTCCGCGACGGTGAAGAGTTCATTGGCACTATCGGCCCGCTCAAGGACGGCTCGCCCATTATTGCTGAGGTTCGCAAGTTGCAGCGTGCCGCCTACGACGGTAACCGCGGCACCTGGTTCACCGCCTCCATTGTGGTGGCGGCAACCGGCTGGCCGAACCCGCAGTTCAGCGTGGGTGCCTCCTATAACCGTGACGATGAGCCCGCCAGCTGGAAGAATGAAGGCACCCTGACCGCGACCGACGTGCGTGAGCACCTGACTGAGTTCCCGCGTGACGCGTCGCGTATTCCCGCCTGGGCTCGTGAACGTATGGAGGGTCGCGCCCGCCACTCTGCCGCCGCAGCGCTGTCTTCGAGCGAGCACGAGATTCCGAACCCCTACCTGGTCGCCGCTCTTGAGACGTTCCGTAACGATGTGCAGGAGCGAACCCTCATTAACGTGGTTCGCACGATGCTCGGCGGCGACGTTCTACTGGATGCGACCGGTTCCCTGCTGATTCCGTCTGAGACCGACCCGATGGGCCCCGAGTCGGTGCTGACCCACCAGGTTATTCGCATGCCCGAGACCGGTATGCAGGCGCTGTGCGTGTTCTCCTCCTCCGAGCACATTGGCAAGAGCTACGTGCGTCAGGAGTCCGAGGGCGACGAGCTGATTCTGCGCGAACCGGCGATGAAGGTCTTTATCGATTTCCTCGGCAACGAGGCGCTGGACCTGATTGTGGTTGACCCCGGCACCGACCACGAGTGCTACATTGAGCGCGCTCAGGTGCAGTGGATTGTCACTTCGCCCCGTAACGACGGCGCGAAGATGGCGCTGACCCAGGACAACATGCAGATGCTACTCGGCTCGCTGGTGTACCCGGCGTCCGTGCTGCTGGTGGGTGTTGACCCGGCTGACCCGTCCGGTACCTCTTTCGTCTTTGACCCGGATGAGAACGGCAACCCGCAGAGTCTGCTGGTGTTCACTTCGCCCATTGAGATTGCGGCACTGGATCCGCATATTGAGGTGCGTTCGGCGAACGCCCTGGATATTCTGCGTTACGCCCTGGAGATTGGTGCTCCGAGCGTGAAGGTGAACGCGATTAACCCCTCCACGGTGTTGACCGCGGCGCAGATTCGCGAGCTGCTGGAGATTGTGGGCTCTCAGCCCCGCATGGGTGCCTAAGCTCCTGCATTAAATAACTTAAACCGTTGAGGCGGCGACACTACTCGTGTCGCCGCCTCAACGGTTTAAAAGCTCTCATGACCGAGCCTGCCCGAGACTCCCGGGGCTATAGGGTTATGCCGCCAGGATGCGCGTTGCCGCTTCCTGCTGGGTGCGGGCGAGTGCCGCCTCCTGCTCGGTCTGGCAGTCTACACATACGCCCTGATAGAGCACGTCTGCGCTGAAGAGTGCCATGCCGTGAAAATCGCTGGGGGTCAGGCAGGGTGCGGAGCCGACCGCGCAGTCCACGTCTTCGACCTTGCCGCAACGTACGCAGAAGGCGTGGTGGTGGTTGTCGCCCGTGCGGGTTTCGTAGAGGGCGGGGGTTCCCGGCGGCTCAAACTTACGCAGCAGGTCGATGTCGGTCAGGTCGGCAAGAATCACGTAGACCGACTGAACCGTAATGGCGGGGATACGCTCGCGGACTGCCTGCACGATGGTGTCGGCGGTGGAGTGCGGGTGTTCCTGCACTGCGTGGAGTACGGCGAGGCGCTGCTTGGTGACGCGGCGGCCCCTGGCGCGCAGTCCGGTGGTCCATGCTTCTTCGAGCTGTTCGGGGCTCATTGCGGAGAGCAGGGGTAGGCCGGTGGTGTGGGCGCAACCGGTGTTGTGATGGTCTGGGCTTTGAGCCTTCTTCGTGTCGGAGGTTGTCTTTGCGTCGGTCATAGGTTTAAGTCTACACGTTATTATGAGAAATTCATCATTATTTTATGAAAAATTCATAATAAGCCGGTGGAGCGTCCCTTTCATCCACTCTGTGGCACCCCTCCTCACCCCGGCCTCGGGCGTGAAGAGATGCCGTACAATCAAAGAACCTAGAGTAACCCGCACCGGCAATCACCATCAAGGAGGATAGGGTCATGGTGTACGACTTCACAAACCCCATCTACATTCTGCTGATGATTCTGCTCTTCGGTGTGCCCATCGTGACCCCGGTGATTTACGGCCAGTACCGCAGTACTACCACTGGTTTTGATCTGGAGGGTCAGCTGATGCTCGGTCTGCTCTTCATCCTTTTTCTGGGCGCGTACGGCACGATTCTGCTGCTGGGTATTTTCCCCACTGCTACGGCGCAGGTGCTGGAGCAGGTGCCCCTGGTGAATATTCCGGGCGCTATTCCCTAATTCTTCTCGCGCTTTCGGCGCATGGGTGACGCTCTGGGTGAATCCGCGTGCCATAAGGTGCGCCCGCGGGTGCTTGCACGTATTCTATAGAGTCAAGTACACGCTGTACGCACTGACCTAATTGTTCAGGAGGATACCCATGCACAGCCATAACAACGGACTGAAAACTGCCCTGTTGATGGGCTCCATGGTGGGCATGATGCTGCTCATCGGTGGCCTGCTTTCGGCGACTTTCCGCACCTCCATTTTCATCTGGGTTATGGGCCTGTTTAGCTTGGGTTCGGTCGCGTACACCTACTGGAACTCCGATAAGCTTGCTCTGCGTTCCATGAATGCTTACCCGGTCAGCCGTGAAGAGGTTCCGGTGCTTTACGACATTGTGGAGGAGCTGTCCTCCCGCGCGGGCCAGCCCATGCCCGCCCTCTATGTGGCACCGACCATGACTCCGAACGCGTTCGCGACCGGTCGTAACCCGCAGAATGCGGCGGTGTGCTGCACCGAGGGTATTTTGCAGTTGCTGGATGAGCGCGAGATGCGCGGCGTGCTCGGCCACGAGCTGATGCACGTGTACAACCGCGATATCCTCACCTCTTCGGTGGCGGCGGGTATCGCCTCCATTATCGGTACTGTGGCTCAGTTCCTCTCGTTTGGCGCGATGTTCGGCGGATCCAACCGCGATGGTGAACGCGCCAACCCCCTCGCCATGTTCGTGGTTGCCATGCTGGCTCCCATTGCTACGCAGGTCATTCAGATGGCCATTAGCCGCACCCGCGAATTTGATGCCGACGAAGATGGTGCACGTCTGACCGGTGATCCGCTGGCTCTGGCTTCGGCGCTGAACAAGCTGGAGAGCGGTGTGTCCATGTATCCGATGGACCCGAACAACCGCAACACGGAGGCGGCGAGCGCCATGATGATTGCGAACCCCTTCGGTTCGCTGAAGAACATGCTCTCTACTCACCCGCCGATGGACCAGCGTATTGCGCGTCTGCAGCAGCAGGCTCGTGAGATGGGGCAGTACTAAGTCTTTTTGTCGCCCTCATCTCTGGGCGTGAATATGACCCGCGATGACGGGTTGGCAGACAAAAAATCCTCGGGGTGGCTACTGTGGAAGTAGCCACCCCGAGGATTTTTACGTTTCGGCTTCTAGTCCTCTATCCTCACCCATCGCTGGGCGGGGATAGAGGGTGAGAGCCTCGCCTGAGCTTAGCGGTAGTTGACGAACTGCAGGTCAATCTCAAGATCAGCGGACTTGAGCATTGCAATGACTTCCTGCAGGTCATCGCGGGACTTGGAGGAGACGCGCAGCTCGTCGCCCTGGATGTTCGCCTTTACGCCCTTGGGGCCCTCTTCGCGGATCATCTTGGAGATCTTCTTTGCCTGATCCTGCGCGATGCCTTCCTTGATGGAGCATTCGATGCGGATTTCCTTGCCGGATGCGTAGGGCTTGCCGGAGTCCAGGGACTTCAGGGAGATGCCGCGCTTGACCAGCTTGGACTGGAAAACGTCCAGCACTGCCAGTGCGCGCTCTTCGGCGTTTGCCTTGATGAGGATCTTGTCGCCGGAGTAGTCGATTTCTGCGCCAACGCCACGGAAGTCGTAACGCTGGGAGATTTCCTTCTGCGCCTGGTGCAGTGCGTTAGAAACTTCCTGCTTGTCCACCTTGGACACAATGTCGAATGAGGATTCGCTAGCCATGGGTTTTCCTTTCGTGAATGAGGTGCTACTGGCACCGGTTAGTACTAGCCTACCGGGTTGGGGCTCTTGTTCACAGCTAACTAACAGAAATACGGGCCTGTTTTACAGGCGTTACCAACCTAAAAAGAGGACAATAGAGATATGACCATTCATAACCTGTCTGCAACGGACGCACACACGAGCGAGGAAGCTCACGACCTGCAAACCCTGCTCTTCATTGACTTGCATACCTCTCTGGGCGCTGAGCCCGAAGATATTCCTGAGGCTGAGCGCCTCAGCGAGCCTGACCACCACGATATTCACCTTGACCTGCACGAGGAAGATGCTGAGCCTTCTCTCTTTGACGGTATCGGTATCACCCTGACGGAACCTTCGCTGGTGGCACGTTTCCGTGGCGTTCGCCGTGACCTGGAGCGTGAGATTGCCGGTGACATGTGCACCGTGGAGCAGGCGCGCCGCTATCTGGAGCACCTGGAGATTGTGCTTCTGCTTGAGCAGGATGGCGATACTCCTTCCCGCTCCTTCTAAAACTGCTGTAGGCGGTGGCTTTATTCGCGGCTTTATTCATAAGGTGAGAGCGTGGGCGCTGCGATAGATATGGGCGCGCGGTGAGCGTGCGCTGACGCTCTTGTGTGACGAAAAGACGATAAATACAACCAGATATATAACCTTCGTCACAAAACCCTATGTGAAGTGTACAAGTCCCTAAAACTGCTGTAGAGTAGTCTCTGTTCGCTTGAGCGAGCAACTAGCACCTAGCTAGGCGGCAGGTTACCCGAGCGGCCAAAGGGGGCTGACTGTAAATCAGCTGGCACTGCCTACGGGGGTTCGAATCCCTCCCCTGCCACAAATAGCCCGGTTACGAAAGTAACCGGGCTTTTGTGTATCTAAAACCAGTTTTATAGCGGATTCCGCAGCCGCTTTCCAACCCAGCTGCTTTCCACCGCGGTAATCTTCCACCACAGTGGTCTTCCACAGCAACGGTCTTTCATGGTTGCGCCCGTATTTTCTGGGTGCCCGCATTGGGTGCTTTCCTCAGGATGCTGTAGGGGACGACCACGGGGCTTCGCCCGCCGGGTCGGGCGCCTCCATCATTCGGCTACAGGGACATTCGCCAGAGTATTCGCGACACGCCCGTAAACCGGCTGAAACAGCCGCAAAAAGTATTTACTATGACCGCAATTTGTCATATCTTTCACATGTTTGAATCCCAGAGCGAACAATTAGCGATTGGGGTCTTGAGGGTGTAGCTTTATCTCATGGCTACTAATGAAATTACTCAGCAGAACCTGACTGCTACCGTCGAGAGCAACGATATTGTCTTCCTGGACTTCTGGGCAGATTGGTGCGGTCCCTGCAAGCAGTTCTCCCCCGTCTACGAGGCGGCTTCGGAGAAGCACAGCGACATTGTTTTCGGCAAGGTCGACACCGAGGACCAGGGCCAGCTCGCTCAGGCAGCAGGCATCACTTCCATCCCCACCATCATGGGCTTCCGTGACGGTATCCTGGTATACCAGCAGGCTGGCGCACTGCGCGAAGACCAGCTGGAGACCGTAATCGGTTCGATCCGCGAGCTCGACATGGACAAGGTCCGTGCAGAGATCGCAGCAGCAGAGGGCTCTGCAGAGAAGAAGTAAGCTCACCACCACAAAAGAGCTTGAACGGGGCGCACCCGCCGGCACAACCGGCAGGGGCGCCCCGCCCCCTTTTAACCTCGTGAGGGTGCAGGAGCGTTAGCGGTCGCGGTGATCCTCAATGGTCATGCGCGCCCCGTAGCGCTGCTTCGAAAAGCCCGAAGCATGCATGAGCCGCACCAGACGCTGCCGATGCGGGCTAAAGGGCGCCAGCAGGGAGAGCATTCCCGCATCATCGGTGCGCTGACCTATGAACAGCTCACCGACCGCGTGCGCCAGATGGTAGTCGCCCACGCTGATGGCATCCGGGTGCCCGCACACACGCTGCAGGGCCTCGGAAATACTCCACGGGCCCACGCCGCGCACAGCGTGCAGGCTCCGCGCCAGAAGTGCGACGTCGCCTTCTGCCGCAATGTTTTTTAGAGACTCTGCGGAACGAGCGTAAGCGTACACGGCATCGTAGCGGCTTTTATCAACGCCAGCCCGATGCCAATCCCAGGTAGGAATCGTCGCCAGGGTCCGGGCGCTTGGATAGACGCGCATCCCCTCCGGCTGATTCCCCAACCCGGTCGAAGGGGCGGGGGAGCCGTACTTTCGCAGAACCCAGCCTAAGGTCCTGAACGCTTCGGTCTGGGTGATGCGCTGCTCCACAATGGCGTTGAGCATCTGCCGGTCCAGCTGCCCCGAAGCGCTGAGGCGGAGCCCCGGATTCTGCCGCCACGCCTGCTGAACACGCGGCGGAAGAGACTCAAAAGAAGACAGAGCACCGAACTGTTCGGCGGGGTCGTGCAACCCCAGCCAGTACGTCATTTCCTGCGCTAGCGCCTGAAGGTCGGCTCGCGCCTGCATCTGCTGATCAGCGGCACTATAAGAAACCCAGATACGAATACGCACCGGGCGCATCAGCAGGCGATGCAGGGAGGGGAGAGTCTCGGGAAGCGTGGCTGTCTCCGCAACTCGTTCAACGTACAGCACCGCTGGGAACTCGTGAAACGGCGTGCGAGCCGTCAACCAGATTCTCTCAGCACCATCCGCGCGGCTCAGCGCACGATACGAAAAATCCTGAGCGCCGCGACGTAGCGACCCCAACGTCTGCGCCAACTGCACCGGAACATGCGGCTCAATCACAACCTCGCACACCTCAGGAGCCAGGACACCCGGAAGGGGCGAAGCGGCGGAGGAGAGAGTACGAACCTGAACGCGCGGCTGGTGAAGAACGGTAGGCTCCTGAAGAACATCCGCAAGCGCTGGCGCATAGGGCACACCAGCTGCCGCCAAAGGATGCCGGATGCGCCGAGCACCCGCTACCGGGTGGCTGTCAAGGGCCGCACAGTTAGGGGTGACACCGCCGGGGGTTGAGGAAGGAAACGTACTCACCACACCAGTCTATGCGCCCAAACCGGGCCCTAGCATCCGGGGCAGATATTTGAGGGACAAGATACAAAAAGCGCAGGAAGGGCAGGCACAGCGCTAATGCGATACCCTAAAGGGTAGAGTGAGAACGAACGCAAACTCCGCCACCGGCAACGACAAAGGCGACGCGTTCCACCCGTTCTGTGGGCGCCTGTAGCCCGGACACACACCCCGAGAGAAGGACGCCTATGGCAGCGGAAGCACACGAAGCATCCTCGAATACTGACGCACCTGAACAGAAGAACAGCACCGCCACCAGCGCGGACCGTACTCAGCGCGCCAAAAAACAGCCGCGTCAGTCCCTCACCGAGCGCGTCAAAAGCATCCGCCCCCTCGAACTACTACCCGGCCTGCTGCTTGCCGCCGCCGTCATGGCGTTGTACACCTACTACTCGCTGCAACAGATGAAGCACTGGATTACCCCCTCCTGGGACCTGGCGATTTTCACCCAGATGGCGCAGGCGTACTCGCACTTCTCCGTGCCCATCGTGCCCATTAAGGGGCCCGACTTTAACCTCTGGGGTGACCACTTCCACCCGATTCTGGTGCTCCTGGGACCCGTCTACGCGCTGTTCCCCTCGCCGACCACGCTACTGGTCGTGCAGAACGCCCTGGTCGCCTTCGCAAGCTTCGCCATTGTGCGCTTCACTCAGCGTGCCTTCGCGCTCGCCCAAAAAACTGAAGATGCGCAGAAGAGTGAACCTGCGCAGACTGCTCAGTCCGCAAAACTTCAGGGCGTTATCCCGACCATCACCGGTCTGCTGCTCGGCGCCGGATTCGCCCTCAGCTTCGGCGTTCAGCAAGCTATCGCCGCCCAATTCCACGAAGTAGCCTTCGCCGTGCCGCTACTGGCCATGAGCCTCGGCTACCTGGTGCTCGCCTCGCGAGTGAGTGGCACCGAACGTGCCCGCTACCTCGCCTACGCCTGCTGGTGGGCTCTACCCATTGCCTTCGTTAAAGAAGATATGGGCATTACTGTCGCAGCCATCGGCCTCATCATCTTTATCCGCACCGGCTGGCTGAGCACCGCCGTAGACATTCTGATGCCGCGCCTCTCCGCGGGCAC
Source organism: Rothia sp. HMSC061C12 (assembly GCF_001815755.1). Classification (NCBI taxonomy): domain Bacteria; kingdom Bacillati; phylum Actinomycetota; class Actinomycetes; order Micrococcales; family Micrococcaceae; genus Rothia; species Rothia sp. HMSC061C12. The sequence goes on along the minus strand of NZ_KV821843.1, from coordinate 271,248 downwards.
CCCCGCCCCCATGCGAATCCGCGTGCATCAGCTCTACTCCTCCTGGGCGCGCACCCCCGCCGTCGCCGAATCCACCATGGTCATGATTTGGGGCGTATTCTGGTCCGCCGTCGCCATCTACGTGATTCTGCCCTACTTCAATAGCGGCGGAAACTTCGACTATGCCGACAAGGTGAACTTATCTGCGGCTCTGGGCGACCCCTTCGGCTCGGCACTGCAGATGCTCAGCAACAACACCAAGCTGGCAACCCTCGGCCTGCTGCTCATTACCGGAGCAGTCCTCTGGGTGATTTCTCCGCTCGCGGCAATTGCCCTGCCGACCCTTGCCTGGCGTCTACTCTCCACCATGGAATCCTACTGGGCAAGCACCTGGCACTACTCGCTCGTGCTCATGCCCGTCGTCTTCTTCGCCCTGCTCGACGCTGTCATGCGGATACGCTACGGAGTGGTTCCCGCTGCGATTCCGGCGCGTTTGGGCGCGCGCGCAGCCGATAGCGCCTCCGCGCAGGAACCTCAGACCAATACCGAGCCCGGCCGCCTGACCGCCACGGCGCGCCGCATGCCCGTGTGGGTTCTGCCTGCCGTGGCGCTCTTTCTAGCCGCGTCCCCGATTTTCGTGCCCGGATCCCAGCAGCCCCTCGCGTCCCTGGGTAATGCGCAGTTCACCGCCTCCGCGCTGACTACGACTGACCAGATGAAGCAGGACGCCGTGCAGAAGGTCCCCGAAGGGGTAACGGTCGCATCTGACCTGTCGATTCTGACCCAGCTAATCCCCGGCCGCACCGTCTACTGGATCGGCCACACCGGCGAACCCGCCCCCGACTACGTGGTCATTGACCGCAAGAGCAACTCCTGGGGTGGCAACCCGCCGACCAACGCCGCACAGTACGCGGCTGACCGCTACGGCCACTCCTACGCTAAGTACGCGACCGTCGGCACGATTGATATTGTGCGCCGCGTAGACTAGCCTCTCGGTTCAGCGGCTCAATGAGCGCCCACCCCGCAAACGCTGGGGTGGGCGCTCGCATTTAAGAGATGAGGTTTTAAGCACCTTTTTATGACTCAAGTGGGGACCCTGCTGTACACTGGATAGAACACGGGAACCCCCGATGAAGGTCTTGTGCGCACCCGGCACCCAAGGTGGTGCTGGAATTGTAGGTGCGCCGTACTCACCATCACCGATTGATACGCCCCATAAATTTGCGGTTCACACCGTACACGCGGGCTTCTCTTAACGATCTCTGGTCCAGCGTCTTTACTGCGTCTGCTGTAACAGACACACCACCGCCGTAGAGCGGGAAGGCGAACCACCAGGAATACGTGACATTGCATGTGAGCATTACCCACCCTGTACACCCCTGATTCGCAGGGACTACTGTGCGCCAAGCACAGAGTACGAATAGGCGTGCGGATAATGTGCCGAGAAATTCAAGACCACCCCCAGCAAAAGCCGCTACCCGCAGCATCCGCAGAACACCTCTGCAGAATGCGCCGGTAACGGAGGACCCCTGGACGTTCTACTCCCCAGGGGATGATGTGTGGCTGGGCCGTGAAGGGGACACCCGGTAAGCGCCGAAAAGCGTGCGCTTCCACCCCTACCGTATAGAGGAAAAATTGACTGAGAATACTGCTACCCCGGCCGAACTGAACGCCGAGGCAGAGACCGTTGTGACCACTGAGAACATCACCGAGAACACCGTTGAGAGCCCTGCTGTAGAAGCAGAAGAAACCACCGCAGAAGCTACTGCAGAAGCACCCGCCGAAGAAACCGCCGAAAAGGCTGAAGAAGAAGGCGTACGCTTCACCGACCTGGGCCTGGACGCCCGCGTCCTGGCAGCCCTGGAAGAGGTCGGTTACGAGAAGCCGTCCCCCATTCAGGAGCAGACTATCCCCCTGCTGCTTGAAGGCCACGACGTGGTCGGTCTGGCACAGACCGGTACCGGTAAGACCGCAGCATTCGCGCTGCCGGCACTGTCCCGCATGGCTGAACTCGCCGACATCAACGGCATCTCCCGAGACACCCAGGTCCTGGTCCTGGCACCCACCCGTGAGCTGGCTCTGCAGGTTGCAGAAGCCTTCTCCTCCTACGCAACCCACATGGAGGACTTCACCGTCCTGCCCATCTACGGTGGCTCCCCCTACGGCCCGCAGCTGGCTGGTCTGCGCCGCGGTGCGCAGGTCGTCGTCGGTACCCCCGGCCGTGTGATTGACCACCTCGAAAAGGGCTCCCTGGACCTGTCCAACCTGCAGTACCTGGTACTGGACGAGGCAGACGAAATGCTGCGCATGGGCTTCGCCGAAGATGTGGAAAAGATCCTCGAAGGCACCCCCGACAGCAAGCAGGTTGCACTCTTCTCCGCAACCATGCCCAACTCGATCCGCAAGATCGCTCAGCAGTACCTGAACGACCCCAGCGAAGTTCGTGTCAAGGCTAAGACCACCACCAGCGCAAATATCTCCCAGCGCTACATGCAGGTCATGCACTCCCACAAGCTGGACGCAATGACCCGCGTGCTCGAGGTCGAAAACTACGACGGCATCATTGTCTTCGTGCGCACCAAGAAGGAAACCGAGGAAGTTGCCGACAAGCTGAAGGCACGCGGTTTCGCGGCAGCAGCGATTAACGGTGACATCCCTCAGCAGCTGCGTGAGCGCACCGTTGACGCCCTGCGTGACGGCCGCATCGACATCCTCGTGGCAACCGACGTGGCGGCACGCGGTCTGGACGTTGAGCGCATCTCCCTGGTCGTCAACTACGACATCCCCCACGACACCGAGTCCTACGTGCACCGCATCGGCCGCACCGGCCGTGCAGGTCGTGAAGGTGCCGCAATCCTCTTCGTCACCCCGCGTGAGAAGTACATGCTGCGTCAGATCGAGAAGGCAACCCGCCAGAAGGTTGAGCCGATGCACATGCCCACCGCAGAGGCAGTGAACGAGACCCGTAAGCAGCGCTTCGCACAGCAGATTACCGAGACCATCGAGTCTGAGGACCTGAGCTTCTTCCGCGAGATTATCGAGGACTACGAGAACGAGCACGACACCACCGCTGAGGACATCGCAGCCGCACTGGCTGTTATCGCCCAGCAGGGCCGCCCCTTCTTCCTCGATGAGAGCGAAGACATCGCCAACAAGTCCCGCCCCTTCTCCGACGACGATTCGGACCGCGGCGGCCGCAAGGCAAAGCGCGCGCACAACGACGAGGGCATGGTCAACTACAAGCTGAACGTTGGCCGTTCCTCCCGCGTGACCGCAGGCGCTATCGTGGGCGCGCTGGCTAACGAGGGTGGCATTAAGGGCTCCCAGATTGGCTCCATCGACATTCGCCAGCACTTCACTATTGTTGGCCTGCCCGAGGACCTGCCCCGCGACTTCTTCGATCGCCTGCGCGACACCAAGATTGCTGGCGAGTTCATCAACATCCGCAAGGACAACGGTCCCAAGGGCGGCGGCGGTGGCCGCGGCTTTGGTGGTGGCCGTCGTGAGGGCGGTTTCCGCGACTTCGATCGCCGCGAGGGTGGCCGTCGTGAAGGCGGCTACCGCGGTAACCGTGAGGGTGGCCGTGACTTCGGCGGTGACCGCGACTTCAAGCGTGGCGGCCGTGATTTCGGTGGCAAGCGTAATGACCGTGACTTTGGTGGTCGCGACTTCGGTGGCCGTGATAACCGCCGTGATGGCGGCTACCGTGGCAACCGCGATGGTGGCCGTGACTTCGGCGGTCGCGACTTCGGTGGCCGTGATAACCGCCGCGATGGCGGCTACCGCGGTAACCGTGACGGTGGCCGTGACTTCGGCGGCCGCGGCAAGCGCTACTAAGATTTCAGCTAAGCCTGAATTTGCGGTATGAGGGGCTTGCTAAGGCTATCGGCTAGCAGCCTTGTCATTCGCATATGAGTCAAAGACCGGCAGGGGAGCGATGAGCTCTCCTGCCGGTCTTTATGTATATGGGTGTTGATGTGTTTGCGTCAGCTGTTGCGGTGGTGCCTGATCATTACTGGGGCGCCTGGTCATTGCTGGGCTATCGTGCGGCAGGGCGGAGAACAGGAAAACGTTAAATGTGGTGCATGCCATAGCTTCTCCGCTTGCGAGCATTCTTGAAGACCTGTATAGTTTTACCTGTTGCCCCGATAGCTCAGTGGTAGAGCGCCATCTTGGTAAGATGGAGGTCCCGGGATCGATTCCCGGTCGGGGCTCTCTCATTAATTCATGCGAGAGCACGTATTAATGATGTGGCGGTGTAGCTCAGCTGGTTAGAGCGCACGACTCATAATCGTGAGGTCGACGGATCGAGCCCGTCCACCGCTACGCCCCGATAGCTCAGTGGTAGAGCGCCATCTTGGTAAGATGGAGGTCCCGGGATCGATTCCCGGTCGGGGCTCAGATAAGCCTGTCTCTTCGGAGGCAGGCTTTTTTGTTTGCCATTTTGTCTGCCTATTTTCTTTGCCTGAAGCCCGGTCTGCATGTGCTCAATAGGTACTCAGCCCCGCGGCCCGATGCCGGGCATAGCAAAGCCCCCGAGAAAAATACTCGGGGGCTTCATCTTTATGCTCTGATCGAAGCGTTAGGAGGCGCGGCGCACCACCGGCAGCTGGGACAGCAGCTCGTAGGAGCGCAGACGGTCCTCGTGCTCCCACGCCTCGGTCATGACGATGAGCTCGTCAGCGCCCGTGCGCGCCACCAGGTCCTCAATACGAGCCTGTGCGGTGGCGGGGGAGCCTACGATTGCTTCGGCGGTCATGCGTTCAATGTGCATCTTCTCCGCGTCGGTCCAGACGGCGTCCATATCTTCCACGGGAGGTGCGAAAGACAGATTGCCGCGCACCACGCCCAGGAAATGCTGCTGCTGGGTCGTGTACAGGTAGCGTGCTCGCTCGTCGGTATCGGCGAGCATTGCGGTTGCACCCACCATGACGTAGGGCTGTTCCAGGTGCTCGGAGGGCTTGAAGTTTGCGCGGTAGGTGTCTACCGCCTCCTGCAGCATTGCGGGCGCAAAATGCGAAGCGAACGCGTAGGGCAGACCCAGCTGTGCGGCAAGCTGCGCACCGAACAGGGAAGAACCCAGAATGTACAGGGGCACCTTCGAGCCCTGGCCGGGAATGGCGTGCACGCGGTGCATGGGGGAGGGCTCGCCCAGGAAGCGCTGCAGCTGCTGCACCTCGGCGGGGAAGCTCATGGCGGCAGAATCGTCGCGGCGCAGAGCGGCGGCGGTCATCGGGTCGGTGCCGGGCGCACGGCCCACACCCAGGTCAATACGGCCGGGGTGGAATGCGTTGAGGGTACCGAACTGCTCCGCCACCACGTAGGGTGCGTGGTTGGGGAGCATAATGCCGCCCGAACCCACGCGAATACGCTCGGTTGCGGCAGCGATCTCCGCCATGACCACGACGGTCGCCGAGGACAGCAGGGAGCCGGCATTGTGGTGCTCGGCGACCCAGAAACGCTCGTAGCCGTAGGACTCAGCCGCGCGGGCGGCATCGATGGTGTTGAGCATGGTCTGGTGCTGGCTCTGGTCGGGGCGGTGCGGCATCAGGTCAAGCACCGAAATTTTTACGTTGGAAGACATAACTTTTCCTTCTGAAATAGATTGCGGGTACCCGTCCAGCCTACGCCTGCTTGGGCTGGATGGGTAGGGGCCTTCGCTAGCAGGTAAAAATGCGACGAAATACTGCACGCCTGCACGCCGGTTACCTGTACAGTGGTCTGTCCACTCTGTGCGTTTGAGCTGAACACTGTGCACAAGAACGGTAGACTGAAATCATGAGCATTAACCCTGAGATTGTGGGCAGGGTCTACCCGTCCGAGAACACCTACGTTGTCGGTCGCGAAAAGATCCGCGAATTTGCCCGAGCAGTTCACGCAGAAAACCCCCTCCACCACGACGTTGAGGCAGCCCGCGCGGCAGGGTACGCAGATGTGATTGCCCCGCCGACCTTCGCCATTATCCTGGCGCAGGCAGCTGACGCGGCACTCATCAACGACGATTCCGCCGGTATTGATTTCTCCCGCGTGGTGCACGCCGACCAGCGCTTCACCCACCACCGCCCCATCGTTGCCGGTGATGAGCTGCGCACCGAAGTTCACGTGGACTCCGTGCGCGTTATGGGTGCCGGCGCAATGCTGACCACCCGCGAAGAAATCGTTGACGCGCAGGGCGAGCCGGTCACCACCTGCATCTCTTCCCTGCTGGTTCGTGCTGAGGAGGAAAACTAATGGTGCGTTTTGTAGATCTTGAAAAGGGCCAGGAAATCGGTTCGCGTACCGTGGAGCTCTCCCGCGCTTCGCTGGTGCGTTACGCTGGCGCATCCGGTGACTTCAACCCGATTCACTGGAACGAGCGTTTTGCTCAGTCGGTGGGCCTGTCCGGCGTGATTGCTCACGGCATGCTGACCATGGGTACCGCCGTGCAGCTCGTGAGCGACTGGGCGGGCGACCCCGGTGCGATTGTGGACTACCAGACTCGATTCACCAAGCCCGTTCCCGTGGCGGATGCACCCGGCGGCGAAAACCCCGACACCCCCACGAACGCCCTGACCATCAGCGGTAAGGTGGGCGCCCTGAATGAGGAAGAGCGCACCGCCCGCATTGACCTGACCGTCACCGCTCGTGATGAGGAAGGCAAGGAACAGAAGGTTCTGATGAAGAGCCAGGCTGTGGTTCGTCTCTCGGCATAGATTTTTCTGTGCGGGTAGATAACCGCGTGAAAGTAGCTATGTGAAAGCCCTGGTGCTACCGCGATGCGGTGGTGCCGGGGCTTTTGTGCGCTCGGCTGCGCGCTCGCCGGCGGGTGGTGGCGCTTCTTTTGTGTGGGAGGCGCGCCGGAAAATGAAGGCAAAATCACCATAAGGTTTTTGTGACTTTAACGCGTGGCGGGTGTTGACCCCGCACAACGACCGGTATTCTTAACCTATGACTGAAAAGCTGTTGAGCGAACTGACCACCGCCCAGGTAGGCGGCCCCGCTAAGACCTACGTCCGCGCCACCTCCGAAGCAGAAATTATCGAAGCAGTCTCCGCTGCAGACGCCGCAGGCGAACCCGTCCTCATCGTGGGCGGCGGCTCCAACCTGCTGGTTTCCGACGAAGGCTTCAACGGAACCGTCGTGCACATCGCCTCCGAAGGCGTAGAGGTCCTGCCCATCCCCGCATGCGGCGGCGCGAACGTGCGCGTGCAGGCGGGCACCATCTGGGACGACTTCGTGAAGCTCAGCATCGAGAACGAATGGGTTGGCCCCGCGGCTCTCTCCGGCATCCCCGGCACCGTGGGTGCAACCCCCGTGCAGAACGTCGGCGCATACGGCGTTGAGGTGGGTGAGTTCATCGCCTCCGTACGCACCTGGGATCGTGAAAAGAACACTCGGAAGACCTTCGCGAGCGCAGACCTGCGCTTCGGCTACCGCGACTCGGTGCTCAAGCGCGCAACCGTCAACGGCTCGCCCCGCTACGTGGTGCTGACCGTTGATTTCCAGTTCACCCTCGGTAGCCTGTCCTCCCCGATTCGTTACGCCGAGCTGGCGAAGAGTCTGGGTGTTGAGCCCGGTCAGCGCGCCGAATCCGCCCTGGTACGCGAAAAGGTGCTTCAGTTGCGCGGCTCCAAGGGTATGGTGCTCAACCCCGAGGATCGTGACACCTTCTCCACCGGTTCTTTCTTTACCAACCCGATCGTTCCGCGTTCTACTCTGGAGTCCCTGCCGGAGGGCGCCCCGAACTTCCCGGTGGTCGTGAAGACTTCCCCGTTCACCGCGGGCGTCGAGGACCCCGATCACGTGAAGCTTTCGGCTGCTTGGCTGATTCAGCACGCCGGTTTCGAGAAGGGCTTCGGCCTGGAGGGTGAGTCTCGCGAGATTGCTCAGGGCCGTGCGAGCCTGTCGACCAAGCACACCCTGGCGATTACGAACCGCGGCGGCGCATCCGCTGAGGATATCTTCGCTATCGCCCGCGCTGTGCGCGACGGCGTGCATGAACGTTTTGGCGTGACCCTGGTTCCTGAACCTGTCGTGGTCAACGGCGAAATCTAAACGCTCAAGTTCTCGCCTCTCATCGCGCGAGGACACATAGAATAAACGCTTCAGAATAAACGCTTCGGGCGGTCTCTGCATCAGAGGCCGCCCGAAGCGTTGTATTGATTCGCTGAGCTAGTGGCGAGGTGAAAAGACGCGCGCCTGGCCCGGCAGGTAGGGCCTGCGCTTGGGCGCTGTGCGCGTTGCAGCCAGCGGAGCGGCAGGCAGGTGCTCCATCAGCACCTGAATCGCCAGGGGAAGCTTCTGAGGCGGGCAGGGGGCGTGGAAAATCGGCTTGTGGCGCGTAGGCCGGTACGGGTAGTATTCCGCGTCCTCGCTGTGGGACCAGACAAGGTTGCCGAACTCGCCGGGAACGGGGGAAAGCACATTGGCGTAGTAGGCGCGCGTCTGCAGGTCGGCACGCTCGGAGGTACCGGTAGCGGTGCCGGTAGATACGCCGCTGGGTACGCGGTCTTGCTCGATGATGAGGGCGCGGACCATGCCGCCTACGGTGCTGATCGCGTTTACGTGTAGGGCGAGCAGATCCCCGTCCTTGTGGTCGACCTGTACCTGCCCGTCCGCGAGGATTTGGGTGCCCATTGTGATGCTGCTGGCGATTCCTTCGCAGAGGGCGCGGATGAGCGCCATACGTGCAGGGTAGAGGTCTGCGATATCCCAGCCGATGAGGGCGGGCGCGGCGGAATTGCCTGCGTATTCCTCGCAGGATTCGTAGGAGGCGACGTCCACGTAGCCGCGGGCGATGGGCTCGCGGTCGTAGGGGCGTCCGTCGCGCTGCTCCCAGAAGCTGAGAGCAGTTGCGGTGAAGACAGCCTGGCCGTCGCGTACGGCGACGCTGAGCGTAAAGTCCTGCGGGTAGCCGTCCTTGCTACGCGGGCGCAGGGTGATTGCGCGGGTGTATTCGTTGAATTCCTCGGGCCAGTCCAGGTAGTAGCTCATTTTTGCCCCGTCGTCACGGTGCACGGTGAGTTCGCCCGGCAGTAGCATGGCTTCGGGCACGCCGCCGGCACGTTCGGTGGCGTAGTGTTCGCTCACGGGCCAGGGGCTGAACTCTGTGCGGTAGGGGCTGGAGAGGAAGGAATCGAGCATAGAACGTATCCTCTCATAGTTTGAGGTTGTGGCGCATGGATAGGGGGCTTAAATGACAAATGAGCTGTCCCTTCTGGTTGCTCGGAAAAAGCGTTCAGGAGGGACAGCCCATCATGTAGGCTAGGCGGCTCGTTAGAGGGATTCGCCGCGGCGTTCAGGCAACAGGAACACGGTGGTTGCCGCTACCAGGAACGCGGTGGAGAAGAGCGTAAAGAGCAGCGGGGTTCCACCGAATGCGATCAGCGGCGGCACAATGAGCGGCGCCGCGATGGAGGCGATACGACCAATGCCGGCGGCGGCACCGGTGCCGGTTCCGCGCAGGTGGGTCGGGAAGATTTCCGGGCTCAGGGCGTAGAGGGCACCCCACGCGCCGAGGTTGAAGAAGGAGAGCATGCAACCGGCGAGGATAATGAATACCTCGGAGTGCGCCATGCCGTAGCCAGCCGCTGCGAGGGCGGAGCCGAGCAGGAAGGTCGCCAGGGTTGCGCGTCGGCCCCACTTTTCGATGAGGTAGGCGGCGACCGCGTAGCCGGGCAGCTGGGCGAGGGTCATGATGAGCGTGAACGCGAAGGACTTCACGAGGCTGAAGCCCTGGGCGTTCAGCAGCGCCGGAATCCAGATGAATGCGCCGTAGTAGGAGAGGTTGATGCAGAACCAGATGACGCACAGGGCGATGGTCTTGCGGCGCTGACCGGCAGCCCAGATGGAGTGAATCTTCGCGGATTCTGCGTTGTCGGCACTTTCTGCGGCACCGTGTGCGGAAGCGTCTTCGGTCTGCTTCTTACCGGTTCGGGAGAAGAGCGCGGGGGAGGCCTCGAAACGTTCGACCACCTGTCGTGCCTGATCGTGCTTGCCGACCGACTCCAGGAAGCGCACCGACTCGGGGGTTCCCATACGGATTACGAGCGAGTAGATGGCGGGGATCAGACCGATGGCAAGCGCCCAACGCCAGCCATTAGCCTGCGGAACGACGAAGGTACCGATGAGCGCGGCGAGGATCCAGCCCAGAGCCCAGAAAGCCTCCAGGGCGACCACGACGCGCCCGCGAATAGCACGCGGCGAGAACTCAGAAATCAGGGTGGACGCCACGGGAAGTTCCGCGCCCAGACCCAGACCAACCAGGAAACGGAAGACGAGCAGCACACCCAGGGAGGTTGCCAGGGCGGATGCGCCGGTCGCCAGACCGTAAATCAGCAGGGTGAGGGCGAAGATGTAGCGGCGGCCGAGCTTATCGGCGAGTAGGCCGCCGAAGGTTGCACCGAGCGCCATGCCGGCGAATCCGATGGATCCGAGCCAGGAGGCTTCGGTGGGGCTGAGCTGCCATTCCTTGATGAGTGCCGCCATGACGAAGGAGATGAGGCCAACGTCCATGGCGTCCAGCGCCCAGCCGAGACCCGAGATGCCCAGGAGCTTGCCGTGGGCGCGGGTGAAGGGCAGGTTTTCGAGGCGTTCGTTGAGGGTCGGTGCGGCGTTGCGTTCAGCAGCGGGTGCAGAGGTACCAGCGGGTGCAACAGCGTTGGTGCGGGATGAGTCCGTTGATACGGGACGAGGGGAGGACACGGTAGTGGGTCGCTTCCTTAGTGTTTAGGCGTAGTGCCGGGTGAATTGTTCCCTTACAGTGTATAAAGGTACTTTCGACTTGAACACTATTGAAACGAAAAAATTTTGAAGATGACGGAAAAATCTCAACATGAAGAAATCTTTCACAGCACCCATTCAGCGGTAGGTGCTATTCTCTAACCACCGCCGCCCGGTGAAACTCGCCTACGGCACGTTTGGAAGGACCACCCCTGAAAACTATTGAAGATGAAGTCAAAGAAAGCGAGACCAGCCGCTTTCACCGCTGGCTCGAAGCCCGCAAGGAACGTATGCACGCGCATCCGGTCATGCGTCATCTCTACAAGCCCCTCGTCATCGGCGTGGGCGCCTTCTGCTTTATCGCCGGACTGATTATGCTCGTCACCCCCGGCCCCGGCTGGCTGTTCATCTTCATCGGCCTGGGCATTTGGGGTACCGAATTCACCTGGGCACGCCGCGCCAATGTCTTCATGAAGCACGTGGTGCTCACCGCCTGGTACCGCTACCGCGCCTGGCGACAGCAGCGCAAGGAACGCAAAGCCGCACGCAAGGCAGAACGCAAAGCCGTCGCCGCAAACCAGCGCTAAACCAGCTCACGCTATACGCAGACGCAAAAAGCCCTCGCTCCCATCCGAAAAGATTGGTAGCGAGGGCTTTCTTATAGCGTGTCAGTGAGCTTTAGAGCTTGCCAACAGCAATCTGCAGCATGCGGCGAATCGGCTCAGCAGCACCCCAGAGCAGCTGGTCACCCACAGTGAACGCGCTAATGTACTCGGGGCCCATCGCAAGCTTACGCACGCGACCAACCGGAATTTCCAGAGAACCGGAAGCAGCCACGGGGGTCAGCTGCTCCATGGACTCCTCACGCTGGTTCGGCACGAAGCGAACCCAGGGGTTGTCCTCAGCGATGATGCGCTCGATCTCTTCGATCGGCAGGTCCTTCTTGAGCTTGATGGTCAGCGCCTGAGAGTGCGAGCGCATCGCAGCGATGCGGACGCACAGACCGTCCATGGTGATCTTGTCATCTTCGGAGCGGCCCAGAATCTTGTTGGTCTCAACCTCAGCCTTCCACTCTTCGCGGGACTGACCGTTACCCAAATCCGAGTCGATCCAGGGAATCAGGGAGCCGGCGAGCGGCACACCGAACTGGGAAGAATCCAGCTCACCGGAGCGCTGCTTAGCAAGGATCTTGCGGTCGATGTCCAGAATTGCGGATGCGGGGTCGTTCAGCTCCTCGGAGACCTCGTTGCCCAGGTCGCGGAACTGTGCAAGCACCTCGCGCATGTGGCGGGCACCGCCGCCGGAAGCAGCCTGGTAGGTCATGGAGGTAGCCCACTCGACCAGGTCGTTCTTGAAGAGGCCGCCCAGGCCCATCAGCAGGCAGGAGACGGTGCAGTTACCGCCGACGAAGTCCTTCACGCCGGATGCCAGGCCGCGGTCGATGACGTCGCGGTTAATGGGGTCCAGCACGATGATGGAGTCATCGTTCATGCGCAGGGTGGAAGCGGCATCAATCCACAGGCCGTCCCAGCCTGCTGCACGCAGCTTCGGGTGCACAGCCTCGGTGTAGCCACCGCCCTGAGCGGTCACAATAATCGAGTGCTTACGCAGCTCATCAATGTCGTATGCGTCCTTCAGTTCGGACGGTTCAATTACGCCGTCGAAGGTGGGCGCAGCGCCACCAACATTAGAGGTAGTGAAGAAGACGGGGGTAATGCCCTCGAAGTCGCCTTCCTCAACCATGCGCTTCATGAGGACGGAGCCCACCATACCGCGCCAGCCAACAAAACCTACAGAGTCACCGGGATTAAAGTTCATGGTTCCCAGTGTACTCTCAGGCTGGCGGGTGCGGACTAACACCGTACAAAAAATTTGATATTCGGAACGGAATACCGTGTGAAGAGGCGGGGCTTATTACCGGGGCACCGGGAGGCGCATTAAACACTCAAGCCCGCGGTACTCCGGGTGGAGCAGCCGCAGGCTTGAAATGCATGTCTATATCAGCGAGTGAACGAGGGAAGCTTGAACTAGATACGTTCGAGCCGCTGGAACGAGAAGTACATGGGGTTCTTCGTGCCCGACTCATCGAGCAGGTAACCCTTCTCGCTATTCTCCCATGCACTCTCGGAGGTGACTCGCCAGCACCCGTTCGGTGAGCTGCCCTCGCAACTGCCCGCAGAATTTGCAAGCTGCAGTTCGGGCGCTCGCGTATCGCCGGTAATCTCGTTGCCTTCCTGGCAGTAGAAGAGGGTCCGCTCCACCGTCTCCACCCGACCGAAGGTGGGCAGGTCGGTGCGGGAGAGCGCCTCCGCGTAGACGGAGCCGCCACCAATAATCCAAGCATCAACCGCGGCGGTATCTGCGGGGGTAGCTTCGACCGGCGCGCCCGCGGCGTCACGAGCCGCGTACAGTGCCGCATCCAGCGAGGGAACCCACAGGGCGCCGTCGCGTTCTTCTGCCTCGGTGACCGAACGGCTAATCACGATATTCATACGGCCCGGCAGGGGGCGGAAACGCGGCGGGAAGGACTCCCACGTGCGGCGACCCATAATCACCGGGGCACCCAGCGTCACCTTCTTGAAGTGCGCCAAATCCTCCGGCGCGTACCAGGGCATATCCCCGTTACGACCAATGATGCCGGCATCGGTTTGAGCCCAAATAGCGCCCAGACGAAACATCATGCCTCCTAGAGCTACCTGCAGTTAGACCGCAATCGGGGCGGCAATACCGGGGTGGTGCTTGTAATCCACCAGCTCAAAGTCTTCATACTCGTAATCAAAAATAGAAGGCTTCTTCGTCTTAATAACCAGCTTCGGGTAGGGGTACGGTTCGCGCGGCGGGTAGGGGTTACCCTCCGGGTCGGTGCCGTAGCCCAGCTGCTTCTTCACCTGCTCCAGGTGGTTCGAGTAGATGTGGCAGTCGCCGCCGGTCCACACGAACTCGCCCGGCTCCATGCCTACCTCCTGCGCAATCAGGTAGGTCAGCAGCGCGTACGAGGCGATGTTGAAGGGCACACCCAGGAACATGTCCGCGCTACGCTGGTACAGCTGGCAGGACAGCTCCTTCACACCGTCCGCGCGTTCGTGCACGTAGAACTGGAAGAGTGCGTGGCAGGGTGGAAGCGCCATGTTGTCCACCTCGGCAGGGTTCCACGCCGAAACAATATGGCGGCGCGAGCTCGGGTTATTCTTCAACGAATCGATAACCTTCGCAATCTGGTCAATCGTGCCGCCGTCGGGGGTCGGCCAAGAACGCCACTGCACGCCGTAGACCGGGCCCAAATCGCCGTTCTCATCAGCCCACTCATCCCAAATGGTCACGCCGCGCTCCTGCAACCAGCGCACATTCGAGGAACCGCGCAAGAACCACAGCAGCTCAATGGCAACAGACTTGAAGTGCACGCGCTTGGTGGTAATCAGCGGGAACGACTCACGCAGGTCAAAACGCATCTGACGGCCAAATACGCCGAAAGTGCCGGTGCCGGTACGGTCGGAACGCTGCGCATCCGCCGCGATGGCGTCCTTGTTCTCCTCGAGGATTTCGCGCAGAAGATCTTCATAGGGAGTGGGGATTGCGTGAGTCATAAGAAAAACCTTGAATCCTGTCAGTAGACGTGAGAGACGGCCACAAATCAACCGCCCCTCTATTGTAAAACCCTCGAACGGGCGCAGGTAGAGCAAACGCGCTGAGCATAAAGCCCAGCGCGCTCGCCGTTAGAAAGTATATGGATGTTAGTCCAGAGCCGCGCGTACACGCTCCACCGAGACAATACGCGGGTTATCGCCCTCAGTCACCTGCAGAACCAGGGCATCGCCAGGCTCCAGGTACGGGTTCTCAGTCGGAAGAACCTCCGCGGAACCCTCAAACAGGTACTCACGCAGAACATCCATCACCTGGGGCAGAACCGGGCGGTGAGTGCACAGCAACGAGGAAGAATCCTTATCGAACAGCGACGCCACGGTGCGGGCAACACGCGCCGGGTGACGCTGAGCGCCAGCCTCAGACAGGGACTTCTTCTCCTTCACCGACACACCGTAATCCACCGAGTACGGGGTCACGGTCTGAACGCAACGCAGCCACGGGGAAGAAATAATACGGCTCGGAGCCCACGCCGCAAAGAGACGGCTAGAAGCCAACGCCTGACGCTTGCCGGTAGCCGCGAGCGGGCGGTCATCCTCAGCGGCAGCCCAGTTCGAACGCGGCTTAGCCTTCGCGTGGCGGGCAATCAGAATCGGGCGGGTGCGCAACGCATCCGCCTCAGCCAGAGCCTCCAGGGATTCCAAGGGTGCCAGGTCATCCTGGTTAGTCAGCAGCGCGCGAGCCACGTCGGTGGTCACCCAGCGCAGCTCATCCACTTCACCCTCATCCGCCAGGGCGCGGGAGCCTTCCGGAAGCTCAGCAGACCAGTAAAAAACATCCTTGGGACGACCGCCCACCGGGTAGGAAGTCACCGCCAGGGGCACACCCAGAACAACCTGCAGACCGACCTCTTCGCGAATCTCACGAATAGCGGTCTCAGCCAGGGACTCGCCCGGATCCTGCTTGCCCTTAGGCCAGGACCAGTCATCATAGCGGGGGCGGTGAATAATCAGAACCTCAAGCGCACCATCGCGCATGCGCCAAATCAGTGCGCCAGAAGCAACAATATCCGCAGTGTTCGCGGGGGCGCGGTCAATGCTGTTGACCGCGTCAAAACGTCGTGCCGAGTAGTAGATGGAGGGGGAATCCAGCGGTGCCATATCTCTCTCTGATCCTCTTCGCTAGGCTGCGCACAATGCCAGAGGGCACCATGCTCCGCGTCTAATTGTAGGTGAGAGAGCGGTCAAGTTGTAATCTCAACGTAACCTGTTGTTCACTTTTGTGCTAAGTGCACTAGTCCACCGCACGTTTTTGCACGACACGCGGAAAACCCCGCCTGCCTCACGCCATAAAGCGCGAGAACAGACGGGGTTCACCCCAGAAATCACCGGTAGGTCAGCGGGCACATCCTTAGACCTTATCGACCACGTTCTTACGGGAACGCGAGCTCAGGTAGTACGACTGCACATCCTGCAGCGGGTTACCCTGATCGTCGGTGTCGTGGCGGGTCCAGTTGCCCTCAGAATCCAGGTGCCAGGTACGCGAAGAATCACTCATATACGTGGTGAACATGTCACGCAGATACTTCACGTGGCGCGGATCCTTCACAGGCACGAGCGCCTCAATGCGGCGGTCCAGGTTGCGGTGCATCATATCGGCAGAGCCAATGTAGACAATCGGATCGCCACCGTTCTCAAACGCAAACACACGCGAGTGCTCCAAGAAGCGGCCCAGCACCGAACGGACGCGAATATTCTCGCTTAGACCCTTAACGCCCGGGCGCAGAGCGCAAATACCGCGAACCACCACATCCACCGGCACACCAGCCTGCGAAGCACGGTACAGCGAATCGATGATGGCCTCATCCACCATGGAGTTGCACTTGAACTGAATCTTCGCCGGACGGCCAGCCTTGTGGTTCTCAATCTCCTGGTCGATGCACTCAATCAGGCCGCTACGCAGAGTACGCGGCGCCACCAGCAGCGACTGGTAGTTAGTCTTCGGCGCGTAACCGGACAGCTGGTTGAACAGGCGGGAGACATCCTCACAAATCTGCTCATCGCAGGTAATCAGACCCAAGTCCTCGTAGAAACGAGCCGTGGACGGGTGGTAGTTACCGGTACCAATATGTGCGTAACGACGCAGGTGGTTACCCTCACGGCGCACCACCAACGACAGCTTGCAGTGAGTCTTCAAACCCACGATGCCGTACACCACGTGCACGCCCGCGCGCTCCAGCTTACGAGCCCAGGAGATGTTGGCTTCCTCATCAAAGCGAGCCTTAATCTCCACCAGCGCCACAACCTGCTTGCCAGCCTCAGCCGCCTCAATCAGCGCATCCACGATGGGGGAATCGCCACTGGTACGGTACAGGGTCTGCTTAATCGCCTGAACACGCGGGTCGGCGGCAGCCTGCGCCAAGAACGCCTGCACACTGGTCGCAAACGAATCGTACGGGTGGTGCAGTAGCACGTCGTGGTCGCGGGCGGCAGCAAAAACATCCGCAGCCTTCGCGGTCTCGGTGGCGTTGAGCCAACGGGAAGTGTGCGCAATGTGCTTGGGGTAGTGCAGAGCCGGGCGGTTCGCACGAACAATCGCACTCATACCGCGCAGATCCAGCGGAGCCGGCAGGCGGTACACCTCAGACTCATCAATGTTCAGCTCAGAAATCAGCAGATCCAGGATGGTCGGGTTGATGGTGTCCTCAACCTCCAGACGGACCGGCGGACCGAAACGACGGCGCAGAAGCTCCTTCTCCAGAGCCTTCAGCAGGTTCTCTGCATCGTCCTCTTCCACCTCAAGATCCTCGTTACGGGTCACGCGGAAGACGTGGTGCTCCACAACCTCCATGCCCGGGAAGAGAGTGTCCAGGTGCTCAGCAATGATGTCTTCCAGAGCAATGTAGCGGCTCTCACGGCCCGCAGTGTTGGCGGCGCGGGAGCCATCCACAGAGACCATACGGTCCAGCTGATCGGGCACCTTCACGCGAGCGAACAGCTCCTTGCCGGTCTGCGGGTTACGCACCAGCACCGCAAGGTTCAGCGACAGACCCGAAATGTACGGGAAGGGGTGCGCCGGGTCAACAGCCAGAGGAGTCAGAATCGGGAAAATATCGCGCATGAACTCCTCGCGCAGACGCTGCTTAGCGTCCGCATCCAGGTCGTTCCAACCCACAATGCGGATGTTCTGCTCCTCCAGAGCCGGAAGAACCTGGTTTTGGAACACATCAGCGTGGCGAGTCTGCAACTGGTGAGCGCGCTCAGCAATCTCTTCCATCTGCTCTTCGGGGCTCAGACCTGCTGCCGAAGGCACCGCCAGACCGGTCGCAATGCGGCGCTTCAGACCCGCCACACGCACCATGAAGAACTCATCCAGGTTAGACGCCACAATCGACAGGAAGTTCAGACGCTCCAGCAGGAACAGGTTCGGATCCTCCGCCAGCTCCAGCACGCGGGTGTTGAAGTCCAGCCAGCTGCTCTCACGGTCGAAGAAACGCTCCGGGCCGAACTCCTCTTCCAGACTGAAGTAGGAGCGCTTCTCGCCCTTCTCAATGCGGTCGCCGCGAGACTCGGCACGCTCAATCTTCGAAATATCGTGGCCGATATGAATGACACCGGTCATGGGTGCCGGCTCAGACGGCTTAGGCTTAGGCGCCTTATTCAGGCCATTGGGGGCGGGTACCATACTGTACTTGCCTTTCTGATCGGGGATAAGTCGTGAAGAAGCACGCCAGAGACGGCGCACCAAAAGCTAGGCGGCAGGCTCATCCTGCTGGGCGGGGGCGTACATGCGGTCAACCGTCGCCACGCCGAAACCCAACGAAGTGTAGAGGGAATATGCGGTGGTGTTATCGGCATCCACGTACAGGTCGATGGCGCGCAGCGGCTCGCCGTTCTCGTCCTCAGCGCATGCCAGGTATGCCAGCGCGCGCAGGGTGAGGGTTCGGCCCAGGCCGCCTCCCTGCGCCTGAGGGTTCACGCCCACCACGTAAATCTCACCGGAGGGGGACAGCTCGCCCTGCTCCTGACCGGTTGGAATCTTCGTCCAGGTGAATGCCGCGATGGCGGAGTCGTCATCCACCTCGGAGGCGATGAAGAAACCCTCGGGGCGGAACCAGGGGGAGCCGGTGCGCTCGCGCAAATCGGCAAGGGTGAGCTTGCCCTGCTCCGGGTGGTGCGCAAAAGCGGCGGCGTTCACGCGTAGCCAAGGGAACTCGTCCGCGCCGGTGAAGGTGCGCATCCGCAGGTTCTCCGGCAGAGTGCGCGCATCGGAGCGTTCCACGAGCTCTTCGCGGGTCTGCGCGTCCAGGGGCAGAACCATCTTGTACAGCACACGCACCGGCTCGAAACCGTGCAGGGTCGCGAACGCGTGGGCGGGGCTTTCGATGCCGGTGTCGGTGGCGCTACCGTGAACCCAGAGGCGGTAGCGGGTTGCGTCATCGCCCAGCTGGCGGACGGCGTGGTCGAAGAATGCGCTACCTGCGCCTCGTCCGCGGTATTCGGGGGCGACGGCTGCCTCAATCACGCCGGTATCTTCATCGTTTGCCGGGGTGAGCGCCACGAAGACGGCGGCGAGGGTGCCGTTATCCTCGGCGACAAAGAAACGCGGAGGGATCAGGGTGCTTTCGTGGAGTGCCTTACTCAGTTCAATGCGGGTCTGCTCAGAGAATGCCGAGACGCCGTCGTGGCGGGCAACCTTCTGTGCGAAGGAATCGAAGCGTTCCAGCAGCTCTTCGGTGAGCTGCGGTTCTGCGTAGACCGGGGTGCTTGCTGCGGGCAGGGTGGAGGTTTCGGGTGTCTGACTGTGTACCATCATCGCCTTCTTTCGTAGCCTTCTGATTCAACTCTACCGGGGATAGTTGCTCTTTGGAGAGTTTGTTCTCCGTCCTGGGCGAATATGACAAGAACCGGAACATTTACGCATTCTGGTACTTGGCGCAGCACCGGGGCAACTCGCAGAGCGGGTACACCAAAACAGGGGTTGGAGCCCCAAAATTTAGCGGGTGCTGTTGAAGGAATAGCCCACGTTACGCACGGTCGAAATCATCTGCTCGTACTCGGTACCGAGCTTGGAACGCAGACGGCGCACGTGCACGTCCACGGTTCGGGTGCCGCCGTAGTAGGAATCGTAACCCCACACTTCGGAGAGCAACTGGGCGCGGGAGAAGACCCGTCCGGGGTGCTGAGCCATGAATTTGAGCAACTCAAACTCTTTGAAGGTCAGGTTCAGCGCGGTACCGGAAAGATGCGCCGAATATGCTTGCGTGTCAATCACGAGGTTGCCTGCGCGCACCACTCGTTCCTGCTGGTTTTCTTCTTCGGTGGTTGCTTCCCTTTTGATGGCGAGGCGCAGGCGCGCATCCAGCTCGGAAGGGGAGGCCTGGTCAGAGACAATATCGTCCACCTGCCAGGAGGCGGCAACAGCCGCCATGCCGCCTTCATTCAGGAGCGCGATGAGCGGCAACTGCACACCTGCGGCGCGCAGTAGCTGGGCGCAGTGGCGTGCTTTAACGAGGGCGGTGCGGGCATCGACCATGAGCAGGTCGAATGTCTCGGTTTCGAGAGCTGTATGGGCGGTGTCGAGGGGGAAAACGTGTACCTTGTGGCTGAGTAGACTCAGCGAGGGAATCATATCCTGCGCGGCGGCATCGCTCAGAAGCGCAATACGGTACACACCCTCTCCTTTCCCGGTAAAATATTAGGCTCTTTCTAGTGTACTCGCCCGCCTATGGTGCAGCTGTGGAGGCGGTAAAGAGCAGATGCAGATATCGTATACCGGACTGTTTACTTGCCCGTCTGCGCAGGTCGCTGCCGATAGCTCTGTCCAGGATGTTTTTAGCACCGATTCTGCGCCCTTTCGGGGTGGGTCTGTGGTAGGTTTAAGGCATGGAAAACAATCTTATGGCTCTTGAAGCTCTCTTCATGTCGCTGATGGCTATTATCTCCGTGTGCATCGGTATCGGTGCATTCGCAGTGTTGCGTGGCCTCTTCAGCGGTCAGAAGTAGTCTTCCCCGCACAGAGCAGAAGCATCGCCCACACTGGGCTTTAGGCGGTCGTACGGTTCGTACCGCCTCGCCAATGACGGCGTGAACCCCCACCCGGTCCCCTCCGGTTGGGGGTTTTCTTTATGCTGCCCGCCGTACCATTTACTCTGCAGGAGGCGGTGCTACCCCGTGCCGTGAGCGAACGAATAGGGTGCCGTTTTTACGCTCGGGTACTAAAATGGGAGGTATGGCTATTGAAATCCCTACCAACCTAACCCCTGAACTTGTTCCCTTCGCATGGCTGCTCGGCACCTGGGAAGGTACCGGAACCATGTGGTACGAAGGCCAGGAAAACACCCCCTTCGGCCAGATTATTACTTTTGAGCAGGATGGTCTGCCCTTCATCGAATACCGCGCTGAGTCTTTCCTGCTCGATGACGAGGGTCAGAAGCTGCGCCCCATCACCGTTGAAACCGGTTTCTGGCAGATTGACCGCCCCCTGACCGACGCTGACGGCGGCTTCGGCATTGTCCCCAAAGACGTTGTTCCCGCCTTCGCTGACGCGGCAAGTGTAGAGACTCTCCGCAATGCCGACGACGGATTCTCCCTGCTGGCGACCATTGCGCACCCCGGCGGCATTAGCGAAAACTACGTGGGCATGGTCAAGGGCCCGGTTATTCGCATGCAGACCGGCAACCTACTGCGCGATGATATTTCCCACGACTACGCAGGCTCCGTGCGTCTGTGGGGCCTGGTCAACGGCAACCTCATGTGGGACTGGGAGGTCGCAGACGCTGAGGGTAAGCTGCACAAGCACGCCTCCGCTGAACTGCGCAAGACCTCCTCGATGACCGGCGATTCCCTGGGAACCTCGATGTTCGGTTCCCTGGACGGCGAAGAGCCCACCGGCGAGCCCGACTCCGAGCCCACCGCCTAATAACTAACTTGTGTCTGCCCCGCCGGTCGGCGGGGCAGACTCTTTGCGTGAAAGGTGCACCTTCCGTGACTGAATCTTCGCTTGAAGCGCCTCAGGCTGAGGTACCCCAGCCCGATGCCGCCCGCCCGGTGAGCCCCCTGCTGAGCCTGCACGGCGCTTTTGCCGCCTCCGGGCTGGATGCCGGCGTCGCCGCACACTACGGCAACCCCATGCTGGAGCAGCGCGCCCTCAGCTTCGACCGCTCCGCCAGCGCGGATGAACCGCTGGTGCTAGTGGACCGCTCCTCCCTGGGCGTGGTGCGTGTTGAGGGGCCGGACCGCCAGACCTGGCTGACCTCCATCGCCTCGCAGATTCTGACCGGCATGACCGCCGGGGAGAGCCGCGAGTTCCTGCTGCTTTCCCCTCAGGGCCGTGTGGAGTACGCACCCGCCGCAATTGAAGACGGCGAGGCACTCTGGCTGATCGTTGAGGGCTACCAGGCTCAGCCGCTGACCGATTACCTAAACCGCATGAAGTTCATGATGCGCGTTGAGGTGCAGAACCTCAGCGACGAGTATGCGGTACTGGAGAGCGCCCGCAACCCGATCCTGCAGGACGGTTCGGTGCATCCGGCGCTCGCTGAGTGCAAGCCGCTGGTGTGGGAGGACCCTTGGCACACTCCGGCACCGGGTAGCTACCGCTACGATGAGGCGGGCGATGCTCACCCGGGTGCGGACTACGTGCGTTTCTTGAGCATCGTGCCGCGCTCTGTTCTGCCCGCCCTGGCTGAATCTTCGGACGCGCGTTTTGCGGGTCTGTGGGCTGCGGAGGCTCTGCGTATTGAGGCGTGGCGCCCCCGCTATGGCACCGAGGCTGACGATAAGACCATCCCGCAGGAGCTGGATTACACCCGTACGGCGGTGCATTTTGATAAGGGCTGCTACAAGGGGCAGGAGACGGTGGCTCGTGTGCATAACCTGGGCCGCCCGCCGCGCCGCCTGGTGTTCTTGGATATTGACGGTTCGGAGCACACCCTGCCGGCGGCAGGTAGTGAGCTGTTCGTGGAGGGCAAGTCCCGCCCGGTCGGTCGTATTACCTCAGTGGCGTTGCATCACGAGGCGGGCCCGATTGCTCTGGCTGTGATTAAACGCGGCGTTGACCCGCAGGCGCCTTTGCGTGCGGTTGATGGCGGCGATTTCCTGCCCGATGGTTCGCCGGCGCCGGCGACCGAGTACGCGGTGGCTCAGACGACGGTGGTTTCGCCGGAGTCCGGTGAGGTGGCGCGTCGTTCTTTGGCGGGTCAGGACTTCCTGAAGCGCTAGGCGCTCCCCGACCCAAAACCGCCTGAACTAGAACCCATCCCAACTAGAACCGCGGAGGCGGACACTCGTTGCGAGTGCCCGCCTCCGCGGTTTTAGTATGAGTGCTCAGCGAGCTTGCTGAGCTTGCTGAGCTTGCGGGGTTTAGCGGCCGAAGAGGACGGCTGCTTCTTCCCAACGTTCCTGAGGTACGGACTTCAGACCGTCCAGTGCCTCTTCAAGGGGTACGTACTTGATCTCGGTGCCCTGAACGGAGACCATCTTGCCCCACTGCTTCTGAGCGACCATGTCGACTGCGCCCATGCCCAGGCGGGTTGCGAGCACGCGGTCGTAGCCGGTGGGTGCGCCACCGCGCTGGATGTGGCCCAGGATGGTGTTACGGGTTTCGACGCCGGTCATCTTCTCGATTTCGTGGGTGATGTACTCACCGATACCACCGAGGCGGGGACGACCGTCCTTCTCGGTACCCTTGTTTGCCATGACGTCGTCGAAGCCTTCGGGGATGAAGCCTTCAGCCACAACAACCAGGGGAGAGCGGCCGCGGTCGTGTACTTCCTTGACCCACTCTGCAACCTGCTCCATGGAGACCTTGACCTCGGGGATCAGGATTGCGTGTGCACCTGCAGCCATACCGGAGTGCAGGGCGATCCAACCGAC
Organism: Rothia sp. HMSC061C12; assembly: GCF_001815755.1. Classification (NCBI taxonomy): domain Bacteria; kingdom Bacillati; phylum Actinomycetota; class Actinomycetes; order Micrococcales; family Micrococcaceae; genus Rothia; species Rothia sp. HMSC061C12. Next base: position 248,113 of record NZ_KV821843.1, on the reverse strand, counting down.
GTGGCGGCCCATGACCTCTGCGACCATGCAGCGGTGGTGCGATTCACCGGTGGTGCGGATGCGGTCCATTGCCTCGGTTGCGATGGACACTGCGGTGTCGAAGCCGAAGGTGTAGTCGGTTGCGCGCAAATCGTTGTCGATGGTCTTGGGAACACCGATGACGGGCAGGCCTGCGTCTGCCAGACGCTTTGCGCCTGCGAGGGTGCCTTCACCACCGATAGCGACGATTGCGTCGATGCCGTGGCGTTCCATCATGATTTCGATGTTCTCGGGGCCACCGTTGGGGCCGTCGAAGGGGTTGGTGCGGGAGGTACCGATGATGGTGCCGCCCTGGGATGCCAGGCCGCGGACCTTCTGGCGGGGCAGGTCCATGTAGTCGCCTTCAACGACGCCTCGCCAGCCATCGCGGAAGCCGACGAATTCGTAGCCGTACTTCTTGACACCGTTGAGCACGGCGCCGCGGATGACAGCGTTCAGGCCGGGGCAGTCGCCGCCGGAAGTAAGCAGACCGATCTTCATATTGGCTCCTTGTTGATGTCTGCGCATTGGGGTGTTGTGCGCGCGTATATAACTATGACCTCCGCGATTTTGGCACGGGAATGTGTGCCGGTCGGGAGGTCGTTCTCTTGGTCTCTATTTTAGCGGTGTTTGGGTTGTGTTGGTAGTGGTGGAAAGACGTGGGAATGCCCAAATCGCGGCATAAAAGTTCAGGTTTTTGAAACCTGTATGTTTGGGTTTGATATACAAATAGCCGCCGCTTCCCACCTATGGCACCGAAGAGGCAAACGAGGCCTCCGCGCATCCGAAAAGATGCGGGAGGCCTCGAACGTTTTAAAAATATTTTTAAATCTTTGTGGGATTCCCGGTTTTTAGGACATAAAACGGTCAATAGCCCTGTGTTTGATCGTTTTGTGCCGGTTCACCCAACACCTAAATCGCACCTCCCGCCGGGGCAAGAGACGCGGTTCGGAGAGCCGCGAACTAGTCGCGTGCCTGACCGAGGAACTTCTGCAGGCGTGCCAGGCCCTCTGCCAGGTCCTCGTCGCTCAGGGCGTAGGAGAGGCGCAGGTAGCCGCTGGGGCCGAATGCCTCGCCGGGAACTACGGCGACCTCAGCCTTTTCGAGGATGAGCTCGGCCAGCTCTGCGGTGGTCTGCGGGCGTACGCCTTCAATTTCCTTGCCGAGCAGTTCGCGTACGTCCGGGTAGGCGTAGAACGCACCGGTGGGTACGGGGCAGTGCACGCCTTCAATAGCGTTCAGGCCGTCGACGATGGTGCGGCGGCGGCGGTCGAAAGCTGCGTGCATGATTTCCACGTCGTCCTGCGGACCGGTCAGGGCGGCAAGAGCTGCGCGCTGGGCGATGTTGTTGACGTTGGAGGTCATGTGGGACTGCAGGTTGGAGGCTGCAGCGATGACGTCGCGCGGGCCAATCATCCAGCCCACACGCCAACCGGTCATGGCGTAGGTCTTTGCCACGCCGTTGAGGATGACGCACAGGTCAGCGAGCTCGGGTACCGCCTTCAGGATGGAGACAGCCTGAACACCGTCATAGGTGAGGTGCTCGTAGATTTCGTCGGTCAGAACGAAAATGCCCTTGGACAGAGCCCATTCGCCGATGGCGCGGGTTTCCTCTTCGGTGTAGACGGCACCGGTCGGGTTGGAGGGGGAGACGAAGATGAGCGCCTTGGTGGCGGGGGTGTAGGCTGCTTCGAGCTGCTCGACGGTGACCTTGTAGTGCTGGTCGCTACCGGCGAACACCTCGATGGGGTTGCCGCCGGCCAGGCGGATGCACTCGGGGTAGGTGGTCCAGTAGGGTGCGGGCAACAGGACGTCGTCGCCTTCGTCAATGACGGTTGCGAATGCCTGGTAGACCGCCTGCTTGCCGCCGTTGGTGATGACAACCTGGGAGGGGTCAATCTCTACGCCGGAGTCGCGCAGGGTCTTTTCCGCGATTGCCTTCTTCAGTTCGGGAAGGCCGGAGGCGGGGGAGTAGCGGAAGTTCTTGGGGTCGTTGAGCGCTTCGCGTGCTGCATCCACAATGTGCGCGGGGGTGGGGAAGTCCGGTTCGCCTGCGCCGAAACCGATGACGGGGCGTCCCTGAGCCTTGAGTGCTTTTGCCTTTGCGTCGACGGCAAGGGTTGCGGAGGGTGCGATGGCACCGATGCGGCTTGAAATACGCGCCATGGGGCTCTCTTCTCTTTCTTCTTGTGCGCTGCCGGCGTGAAGTCGACAAGGAAATAGGTGATGGGAATGCGCGTGCAGGACCAATCTGCGCCTGATGGGCGCGGGTGTGTGCGGCGTTCCTTGTAATAGGATACGGTCCACTAGTAGCGATACGGAACCCTTCGTCAAGGTATCTCAAGAGGTTTTTCGAAAAATATTACATTTTGAAGTTGCATCAGCCCCGAAAGATGGTTTACAGTTAGTTCTGCACCCGCAAGGGTGTAATTGTTTGCCCCTCTAAAGCCACGGCTTAGGAGGCAGTGGAGGAGTAGACAAGTGAGAAGCAACTCTCACACCTGAAGTTAACGCTTCAAAGGGTGGTGGCTCAATTGGTAGAGCAGCGGTCTCCAAAACCGCAGGTTGCAGGTTCGAGTCCTGTCCGCCCTGCTTTTATTGCCTCAATAAATAATTTGTACGCCCGCACCCCGGGCGTACTTTTTTAGACTCAGAAAGGGGCAGAAGAAATGGCATCGTCTGCTACCGCCGAGAAGGTTGTTAAGCCCGGCGCATCGTCGAAGAACGATAAGAAGCTCGGTTTCTTCGGCCGTATTTTTGCATTCCTCCGTGAAGTTTTTGCGGAGTTGAAGAAGGTTACTACTCCCACCGGACGTGAACTGGTTGGTTACTTCTTCGGAGTTCTGTTCTTCGTCGTGGTGATGCTCCTTCTTATTTCTGGTCTGGATTATCTTTTCGGCCAGGGAGCATTCTGGATTTTCGGTAACGGAACCATTCAGCGTAACTAGTACAGGCTGCATCCTTATTTGGGGTGCCCCATCAGTGATTTCCCTCAGCGCATTGGCGAGTGGAAGTCCTCTCTAGATGATTAACGATAGAAAGTAGGAGCGACGTGTCCGAGCAGGAACTGGTATCCGAGATTGAAGAGGTCGAGGTAGCCGTTGCTGAGGCTACTGAGGAGTCTGCAGCTATTGAGCAGCAGGCTGAGGAAGCTACCGAGGCTGTCGAGGTGGCTGAAGCAGCTGCTGAGGCTGCTGAGGAAGTCGACGCTCTGGAAGAATTCAAGTCCAAGCTGCGCCGTCAGATGGGCGACTGGTATGTGGTTCACACCTACTCCGGCTACGAGAACAAGGTGAAGACCGGTATCGAGACCCGTATCCAGAACCTGGAAGCTGAAGATGAGATCTTCGAGGTTCAGGTTCCCATGGAGACCGTGGTTGAGTTCAAGAACACCGTGAAGAAGACCATCCGCCGCGTGCGTGTTCCCGGTTACGTTCTGGTTCGTATGGAACTGACCGACCACTCGTGGGGCGTTGTCCGCCACACCCCCGGTGTGACTGGCTTCGTGGGTCAGGATGCGTACAACCCGGTCCCGCTGCGTATGGACGAGGTCTTTGACATGCTCCTGCCGGTCTTCGAAGAGCAGCAGCAGAGCCAGGGTCTGCCCGTTTCCAAGCCCGTTATTGAGTCCGACTACACTGTGGGCGAGAACGTCCGCGTGAAGTCCGGTGCTTTCGAAGGCATGGACGCTACCGTTTCGGAGATCAAGGGCGAGTCCCAGCAGATTGTCGTGATGATTTCTGTCTTCGGCCGCGATACCCCGGTGACCTTGAGCTTCACCGAGATCGAAAAGATTTAACGTTTTTAGCGTGTGAATATGAGCCTCGCACTTCGGTGCGGGGCTCATATTTTGTAGTGACTGTATATCCGATGGTGGCTGTGCGGGTGAGGTTTACTCTTTCTGCTAGCTGGCGCTGGATTAAGTCGCTGATTAACGCTAGAATGTTGGTTTGTGTATGCGCATGTCACGCTTTCATGCGGATGCACGGGTGACCGCGCCACGGTCACCGTCTTGCCGGCGTACGCTCCTGTGCGTCGGTTCCCAGCTAAGAAAAGGACCCTACATTGGCTCCCAAGAAGAAGGTCACTGGCCTCATTAAGCTGCAGATCCAGGCAGGCGCCGCTAACCCGGCTCCCCCCGTCGGCCCCGCACTGGGCTCGCACGGTGTGAACATCATGGAGTTCTGCAAGGCATACAACGCTGCAACTGAGTCGCAGCGCGGTAACATCATCCCCGTTGAGATTACCGTCTACGAGGATCGCTCCTTCACCTTCATCACCAAGACCCCTCCGGCTTCCCAGCTGATCAAGAAGGCTGCTGGCGTTGCTAAGGGCTCCGCTGTTCCTCACACCACCAAGGTTGGTTCGCTGACCGAGGCTCAGGTGCGTGAGATCGCTGAGACCAAGATGCCCGACCTGAACGCAAACGACCTGGATGCTGCTTCCAAGATCATCGCAGGTACCGCTCGTTCCATGGGTATCACCGTCGAGTAATTTCGGTTCGCCGAATAGCCGAGTAATCGGCACCGTAGATTTTTCTACACAGAACTTGTAAATGCCCGTCGTATGGACGGGATGTGGCAGAGCCGAGCGCGGCTCACGAGACCACAACTGCATAAGGAGAAAAGCAGATGGCAAAGCGCAGCAAGGCGTACAAGGCAGCTGTAGCCAAGATTGAAGAGGGTAAGCTCTACACCCCCGCTGAGGCAGTTGCCCTGGCGAAGGAAACCTCTTCCACCAACACCGACGCAACCGTTGAGGTTGCAATGCGTCTGTCCGTTGACCCCCGTAAGGCAGACCAGATGGTTCGCGGTACCGTGAACCTGCCCCACGGCACCGGTAAGACCGCTCGCGTGGTCGTTATCGCAGCAGGCCCCAAGGCTGCTGAGGCTGAGGCAGCTGGCGCTGACTACGTTGGTTCCGACGAGCTGATCGCAAAGATCGCTGGCGGCTGGACTGACTTCGACGCAGCGGTTGCAACCCCCGACATGATGGGCAAGGTCGGCCGCCTGGGTAAGATCCTGGGTCCCCGTAACCTGATGCCGAACCCCAAGACCGGTACCGTGACCATGGATGTTGCAAAGGCTGTTGCAGACATCAAGGGCGGTAAGATCGACTTCCGCGTTGACCGTAACTCCAACCTGCACTTCATCATCGGTAAGGCTTCCTTCACCGCTGAGCAGCTCGAGGAGAACTTCCAGGCAGCTCTGGAAGAAGTTAACCGTCTGAAGCCCTCTTCGGCTAAGGGTCGTTACATCTCCAAGGCAACCGTTGCTACCACCTTCGGCCCCGGCATCCCCGTTGATCCGGCTGCCGTTGCTGCCTAAGGTATGCACCTGTAGCTTCTAGCATTTAGCTAGTAGTCGCCCCCGACGTTTAGGCGTCGGGGGCGATTTTTTGTGCATGATTTTGTCTGTGTGAAGATTCAAAACACAGCGTGAAGATTCAAGACATGTGTGACCGGGGCCAGTTAAAGTACGTCACGGACTTCCAGCTTATATAGGCTTAAAACATAGAATGTTTTTCTGGTCCCTGGTTCCTATGGCGTTGCCCATGCCCCGGCACCGTCGAAACACATATTGGGGCTGCGTGCCCCCATCCTGCCCTACAACTATGAGAGGTAAAACCTAATGCCTTCTTCCCTTCAGAACGAGCAGAGCGCCCGTCGCGGTCTCAGCGTGCCGGTCAATTATTTTGCGGTGGCGCTGGGCACCGGTGCTTTGGGCGCTGCCTGGCGTACCGGTGCGTCGAAGGGAATGGCACCTGATTGGGTGGGGGAGAGCATCCTGGCTTTTAACGCTGTGGTGTGGCTGCTTCTTGTGGGGTTTTTGGTTCATTCGATGGTGAAGTACCGTGCGTGGGTGCGTAGTTTTTGGGAGCATCCGGCGCGTACCTGCTTCTTTTCGCTGATTCCGGCGACGACGGCGCAGATGGGTGCGGCTCTCTACCCGTATGCTGAGGTTCCGGCTCTGACTCTGGTGGTGCTGGGAGCTGTGGGTCAGTTGTATTTCGCGTCTCATCGTATTGCCGGTACATGGCGTGGTGGGTATGCGCCTGAGGCTGCCTCGCCGGTGCTGTATCTGCCGACTGTGGCGACAAATTTTGCGACCGCTACGGCGATGGGTTTTGTGGGGTGGCACGATATGGCGATGCTCTTCTTCGGTGCGGGTCTGATTTCGTGGTTCAGTGTTGAGGCCGCAATTCTGAGCCGCCTGCGCACCCTGGCCCCGCTACCTCAGGGGGAGCGCGGTGTCATCGGTGTTCAGATGGCGCCGCCTTTTGTGGGTGGTAACGCGTACCTGGCGGCTAACGGCGGCACGGTGGACTGGTTCTTCCTGATACTGACCGGTTATGGCATTCTGCAGCTGTTCTTCTTGATGCGTTTGCTCCCCTGGACTCTTGAGGGTGGTTTCTCGATGAGCATGTGGGGTTTCTCGTTCGGTATGGCTTCCATGGCGGCGAGCGGTATTCGCTTGACGGCTGCTGGCTCGCTGGGGTTGGTGGGTCCTGCGCTAACGGTGGCGGGTACGGCTTTCCTCATCTTCCTGTGGGTGGGTACGCTGCATTTGGCTGTGAAGGGACGCCTGTTGGTGCGCCCGAGCTAAGGTTCCCGTGTGAGGTACCGGCGTGAGGTTAGTGTGGCGTTGTATGACGGCGCTTATCTTCTGCGCCCGTGCCGGGTGCGGGTTTCGGCGATAATGGGGGAATGACTTCTGCATCCTATTCTTCTGCCGCGGCGGAGCCCTTTGAAGGCCTGCGCATTCGAGGCGTCGCTAAGACCTTCGGCACCGATACGACGGTTCTGAACGAGATTGACCTGGATGTTCACCCCGGCGAGCTGATTTCCCTCGTGGGTTCTTCGGGTACGGGCAAGTCGACTCTGCTACGCATCATTGCCGGGCTGGAGGAGCCGAGCGCGGGTCGGGTGACCTATGCCGTCAGTCGCTGGAACGTGGCTCGGTGGGTGTGGTGTTTCAGCGCCCGATTCTGTACCCGCACCTGAGCGTGAAGGACAATATCCTGTTCCCGACCCGTCTGGGAGCGTTCTCCGGTGGGGTCGATATGGACTACTACCGCGAGCTGCTGGAAGCGTTGAAGCTTGAGGGTCTGGACTCCCGTAAGCCCTCGCAGCTATCGGGTGGTCAGGCTCAGCGTGTGGGCATTGCGCGTGCACTGATTCGCCGTGCTCCGGTGGTGCTTTTTGATGAGCCGCTGGCGAGCGTGGATGAGGAGATGAGCGCGAGTATCCGCGCGGATATTGTGCGTCTGCACGAGCGCTACGGTTTTACGGGCCTGTACGTGACCCACGATCAGAATGAGGCGCTCATGCTGGGGCAGCGGGTCGCGGTGATGGATTCCGGTTACCTGGTGCAGGTTGATACTCCGGAGCGTCTGCTGGCGCATCCGCATACTCTGCAGGTGGCGAAGCTTTTGGCGGCTCCCGCGCTGAACCTATTGGAGCTTGAGGACTCGGAGTTTCTTCCTGCCGGGTGTGAGCTGGCGATTCGTGCGACCGCGCTGTGCCCTGTGGCAGCAGACGCTGCTCATGCTCTGCCGGTGCAGGTGCTTGGCAGCCGCCATCTGGTGGGTGGCATGCTGTACCGTGCGCGTCTGTTGGAGGCGGTGTCCCTGCCTCTGGAATCTCGGCGGGCTTCGGCGGATTCTGAGCTGAGCGCCCGAACGTGTGCCCGAGTGCGTGCCGGTCAGGAGCTTGAGTTCTTTATCTCGGATGCGCAGGGCGCCACCTTGAGCGGAACCTCCCCGAACAGTACTTTCCTGAGTGTGGGAGAGCGGGTGCACCTGGGTGTGGCAGCGGAGCGTTGCTTCTTGTTCTCAGGTGGAAAGCGCTTTTACCTCTAGAACACGGTTTCTGGGCCTTTCAATCGGGCCTTTTAGGCGGGAGAAAGAGCGGTTAATTGGCTTAAAAAGGGGTCTTTAAGTGATTAATCCCGCTTAATCACGTTTTTAACTTGCGACTCGGGCTTTAACCTGAGATGATGAATGAACCAAAGACCGCCGGTCTAGAACTATGTCCTTTATCGCCACCTCGGTGGAGACGAAGAACAGAGTTCTGATAAGAGCAGATTTCACTAGAAATCGCCGCCCGCGTAGGTAACTCGAAGTGAATAGTCGTTACCCTGATTTAGGGTGCCGTCTATCGTGCCTCGTACGCCTACGCGTCGGGGCATTTTTTATTGCTTGCAATAAATGCTTCGAGGCTCTACCGGCGACCTTACAAGAATCGGAAGAAGGAACTACCATGGCGACTCAGGAAAAGATCGCTGCAGTATCCGAGCTGAAGGAACTCTTCGAAGCTTCGAACGCAGTCATCCTGACCGAATACCGCGGTCTCACTGTTGCACAGCTCAAGGAGCTGCGCCGCGCACTCGGTGCAGAGACCGAATACGCCGTGGTGAAGAACACGCTGGCTGCTATCGCAGCTAAGGAAGCTGGCATCGACGCATTCGAAGGCCACCTCCAGGGTCCCTCCGCACTGGCATTCATCAAGGGCGACCTGATTGATGCTGCTAAGGGCCTGCGTGACTTTGCCAAGGCTAACCCCCAGCTGATTGTGAAGAACGGTTACTACGAAGGTGCCGCTCTGACCGAGGACGACGTCAAGCGCTACGCTGACCTGGAATCCCGCGAGGTTCTGCTGTCCAAGGTTGCAGGTGGTGCAAAGGCTACCATCGCACGCATCGCACAGGTTGTGGACGCACTGCGCGTCAAGCTGGAGGAGCAGGAAGGCGCAGCTCCCGCTGCAGCCGAGGAGGCTTCGGAAGAGGCATAAGCCCCTTTCGTGCTACTGCACCAGCGCTGAGATACTCAGCAGCGTGAACGCGAATAGCGTGTAACGCACCCTAAATTTGACCGACCCTTTCGGGGTAGGTACTGAAGATTTACACCGCGGGCGTCAGCCCGCACCAGATAGTGAAGGAGCCAAACAATGGCTAAGCTGTCCATCGAAGAACTCATTGCAGCATTCAAGGAACTGTCCCTCGTTGAGGTTTCCGAGTTCGTCAAGGCATTCGAGGAAGAGTTCGACGTCACCGCAGCTGCTCCCGTTGCAGTTGTAGCAGGCGGCGCAGCAGGCGAGGCTGCTGAAGAGAAGTCCGAGTTCGACGTTGTCCTGGAGTCCGCTGGCGACAAGAAGATCGCAGTGATCAAGGAAGTTCGTGCCCTGACCTCCCTCGGCCTGAAGGAAGCAAAGGACCTGGTTGACAGCGCTCCCAAGGCTCTGCTCGAGGGCGTTTCCAAGGAAGACGCTGAGAAGGCTAAGGAGCAGCTCGAGGCTGCTGGCGCAACCATCACCCTCAAGTAATCGACTTCTTCTCGATTCTTACGCGGGCGGTGCATCCATCGGATGTGCCGCCTCGCGGCATTTAACGGCCCCGAACCCGCCCGGTATGAAGACTGGGGAGGTTCAGGGCTTTGCCGTGTCCGCTCTTTTCTCCTGTAGCAAACGGGGTATGCGCTACATATTCGGCAGGTGGCGGTATAAGCCGCTGTGACCACCCTGTGCCCCGGATGAGAGAGGCTGAGAGCACTGTGGTGCCTCTCTCCTAGGGCCCGGCAACGGGTCAGAGGTGCCGTATGATGGGATGAGACAACCCAGACATTCCTTTGCACGAAAGCGGATAGACATGAGCGAGCAGAAGAAAAAGAAGAAGAGCGCAACCGAGCGACCCGCCCGCGACTTGGCGGCTGAAGCACAGCAGGTCCTGGACGCTTTCGGTGCCGGTGTTCGTGAAGACCGCGATTACCCGGCTCTACACCTGGCGCCTCCCGTGGGCCGTCTGAATGACCCGAACGGTCTGGTCTTCGATGGTAAGCGTTATCACGCCTTCTACCAGTACTCGCCCCTGCACCCGGAGCGTATGGTCTACTGGCGTCATGCGGTGAGCGAGGACCTGACCCACTGGACCGATGAGGGTACCGCGCTGGTTCCCGATAGCCGCTACGACTCGCACGGCTGCTACTCCGGCTCCGGTATTAAGGTTCCCGGCGGTTTTGAGTTCTTCTACACCGGTAACGTGAAGGACGAAAAGGGCAACCGCGAAACCTACCAGATTCTCGCAACTGCGGGTGAGGACGCGAAGCCGACCCGTCAGCTGCCCCCGCTGATTTCCGGCCCCGCAAAGGGCTACACTGCACACTACCGCGATCCGCACGTTTTTGAGCGTAACGGCGAATGGTGGATGGTCATTGGTGCTCAGCGTGAGGACCTGACCGGCGCTGTGGTTGTGTACACCTCCAAGGATCGCCGCGAGTGGACCTTCCGCGGCGAGCTGGGCATCAAGGACAAGACCCTCAAGGGCACCTACATGTATGAGTGCCCCTCCCTGCTGAGCATGCGCGATGAGCTGACCGGCGAAATCCGCGACGTGCTGATTTTCAGCCCGCAGGGCATGGAGCCCCTCGGCGAGAAGTACAACAACATTTTCCAGAGCGGCTACATTGTTGGTTCGCTGGATAACGAGACCCTCAAGTTCACCGTGGAGACCCCTTTCACCGAGCTGGACGCAGGTTTCGAGTTCTACGCACCGCAGACTATCTCCGGTACCGGTCTGACCGCTGACCCGAAGGCACCGCACACCGTGAGCGGGGATGCCCCGGTGATGATTGCGTGGCTGGGTAACGCAGCCCAGGACGACCTGCCCTCGTGGAGTCACCGCTGGGTGCACATGTTCACCTATCCGCGTGAGCTGCACCTGCGTAACGGCAAGATTTTCCAGCGTCCGGTTCCGCAGCTGAATGACGCGATGGAGATGAAGCCTCTGTACCGTGAGGAGGAGAAGGGCAAGCTCGTGGAGCTGAAGAACGCCCTGACCTTCCGTCTGCGTGGCCGCGTGAACGTCTCTGATGAGCGCGTGAAGCTGAAGATTAAGGACACTCACGGCGTGGCTCTGAGCATTGTGCTGGATAAGGACTTTGTGCAGATGGACCGTGGCGGTACCCGCTACACCGAGGGCGGTAGCCTGCGCCGCCGTACCCTGAAGCGTTCGAAGATTCGCGAGTTTGACCTGCTCGTGGACGGCTCGGCTACCGAACTGTACGTGGGTGGCAAGCTGGTCGCATCCATGGGCGCTGAGGTCATGACCGCTCGCACCTTCTTCAAGGGCGATAAACGCCGCGTCCGCCTGACCGATGGCGAGGTGCTGTCCCTGGAGTATGGCCGTCTCTAAGCCGTTTTCTAAGCGTTAGGAGCCGCCCGCACGGGTGGTTTCCGGTAATTTCTGAATATGTCTGAGGGCTCACTTTCCGTGTGGAGGGTGGGCCCTCGCTTTTAAGAACTTTCCCGTGATACCATGTTTTACATCCGATATGTCAAACGTATGACATATGCATGACATGCACACACAGACATATCTCACCTCATTCACAAAGCATCATACGGTGGTGCTCCAAACAAAGGAGAGCGAGCGTGGACCACAAGTCAGTGGCACAGCGCGTGCTGAAGGACGTCGGGGGCGCCGGCAATATCGTTGCAGCCGCACACTGCGCAACCCGCCTTCGCCTCGTCCTGAAGAACCAGGACAAGGTCGACCAGACGGCAATCGACAACGACGAAGACCTCAAGGGCAGCTTCCTTAACGCTGGCCAGTTCCAGATTATCGTCGGCCCCGGCGACGTCAACGAGGTTCACAAGCATCTCATCGCTGCTGGCGCACCCGAGGCATCCAAGGACGAGCTCAAGGAAATTGCTTCCAAGCAGGGCAACATTGTCTCCCGCTTCATCAAGACCATTGCTGACATCTTCGTGCCGCTCATCCCGGTGCTGGTCGGTGGCGGTATGCTGATGGCGCTCAATAGCCTCCTGACCTCTAAGGGTATTTTTGGCCCCCAGGCAGTTATTGAACTTTTCCCTGAATGGGCTGACTTCGCGGATATCGTCAACCTGCTCTCCGCAGCTCCCTTCGCCTTCCTGCCCGTGCTGGTCGGCTTCTCCGCCACCAAGGTCTTCGGCGGTAACCCCTACCTGGGTATGACCATGGGTGCCGCAATGGTATCCCCGGCCCTGATGAATGGCTACAACGTCGCAGCATCCCTGGCAGGTGCTGAAGGCACCGACCCGATGAAGTACTGGAACCTCTTCGGTCTGCAGGTTCAGCAGGCGGGCTACCAGGGTACCGTGCTGCCCATCATGCTGGTCGCATTTATCCTGTCCCACGTCGAGAAGTTCTTCCACAAGGTCCTCAAGGGAACCATCGACTTCATCTTCACCCCGACCCTCACCATCCTGATCACCGGCTTCCTGACCTTCCTGTTGGTCGGACCCCCGATGTTCCAGCTGGGCACCTGGCTGGGTGAAAGCATCAACTGGCTCTACACCGTTGCCGGCCCGCTCGGCGGTCTGCTCTTCGGTACCTTCTACGCATTCATCGTGATGACCGGTATGCACCAGGCATTCCCGCCCATCGAGATGAGCCTGTGGGCTACCGGTGGTTCCTTCATCTTCGTCGTTGCCTCCATGTCTAACGTGGCGCAGGGTGCTGCCGCAGCCGGTGTCGCACTGACCACCAAGAACAAGAAGATCAAGGGTATTGCTTCGGCATCTGCACCCTCCGCATTCCTCGGCATTACCGAGCCCGCAATGTTTGGTGTGAACCTGGCTCTGCGCTGGCCCTTCTACATTGCAATCGTCTCCGCGGGTATTGGTTCGATGTTTACTTCTATTCTTGGAATTAAGGCGGGTAAGCTTGGCGCCGCTGGTTACCTTGGCTTCCCCTCGATTGAACCGACTGTTGGCGCTGGTATCCCGGGCTTCTTCGGCTGCCTCATCCTGACCACCGTCATCGCTTTCGTTGCCTCCTTCATCTGGGGTAAGAAGGTTGAGGCTGGCAACACTGAGGAGGCTGAGGCACCCGCCGCTCCTGTTCCCGCTACTCCCGCAGCAGCTGCTGCAGCTCCCGCTGCCGCTGTAGCAACTGAGGCTGGCGAGAGCGTCGAAATCGGCTCCCATATGGTCGGTTCCGTGGTTCTGCTGGCTGACGTCAAGGATCCCACCTTCTCCTCCGGCGCACTGGGTGCAGGCACCGCAGTGGAGCCCACCGAAGGTAAGCTCTACGCGCCGGCTGACGGCAAGATTACCGTTGCATTCCCCACCGGCCACGCATACGGTCTGCGCACCGAGGATGGCCTGGATCTGCTGATGCACATCGGCATGGACACCGTTGAGCTCGACGGCAAGCACTTCGAGCCCAAGGTTGCTAAGGGCGACACCGTTAAGCGCGGCGACGTCATCGCCGAGTTCGATATTCCCGCCATCAAGGCGGCAGGCTACCCGCTGGCAACCCCCATGGTGATTACCAATGCCAAGAAGGCAGCTGCCTCGGTTGAGGATGTCCAGGCTTCGGGCACATCTGTCACCAGCGCAGATTCACTCCTGAAGGTTGCACTGAAGGCAAAGGCTAACGCATAGTCTGCACTCTTAGTGAGTAGATAACCTCAACGTGATGTACACCCCGTACCGCTCTTCCTAGAGCTGGTGCGGGGTGTTCAAATTTTCCTACAAAGTAATGCAAAAATAACATGAATAAATATTCGTAAAATTTATGCATATTGGTGCAATATAAGCTGGCACACATTCGATGCATGGCTATGAAAAATGTCTTGATAAGGCAGAATTTATTAGCCAGGAGTGAATAATCCAGCTAATATTTATGTATAGTTTCAAGCTTTTGTAAAGGGTGAATATGACCTCAGCTTCCTATACCGTCCGCACCGCCGAGTCTCATGAATATGCAGATGCGCTCGAGGTGCTGATTGCCGCATTCGACGGAGACCCCGCCATGATGGCAGTCATTGCAGGTGGTAGCCGCCGACAGGAACTTGCCAAGCTCCGCGCCATTATGACCCTGCAGGTCTATGGCAACTTCCGGGACCGTGGACGCATCGACATTGGCATCGACGAATCCACCGGCAAAATTGTCGGCGTCTGCCTCTGGAGCACCCCCGAATCCCAGGAAGGATCCTTCCTCAACGAACTCAAGCAGATAGGCGCCTACTACAAGGCTCTCGGCTGTAAAACCCTGCTACGAGCCATCACGATGGAGCTGCATCTCCTCAAGTACCGCCCCGCCTACAAGCATTGGTACCTCTTCAACATCGGTGTGCTCGAAGAATTCCGCGGTCGCGGCATCGGCTCGAAGCTACTCGACTACGGCACCGAACGCATTGGCGACTACCCCGCCTACCTCGAAGCCTCGACCTACGACAGTGCACGCCTCTACGAGCGCCGCGGATTCTTCTCCCTCGGCCCGCTCCACGGTATCTTCTCCAAGGCGCACGCCGTTGGCATGGTCTACCCCGGAACCGGCCCGACCGAGATTGTGCAGCGCAACTCCTAAAACTTCCGGACGCTCACAAAACCGATAAATGTATATACAAAATCCGCCCCACCGTGAGCACTCGCACGGTGGGGCGGATTTTTATTCTCAGAAGACGAGATTCTTATTGGAGCTCATCCGGAGCAGACATATCAGGCTGAATCTGATCCAGATCTGGGATGGAACGCACCGTAGCCCCCAGATGGAGCTCAACGGGGAGTACATCCTCAGGCTGGCTCATCGGGGGAGCAGCTTCCTCCGCGGATTCTCCCTGTTGCAGCTCAACCAACTCCAGCAGACGCTGCGCGGTACGCTTCGCTATACCCTCAATCGGCTGAACCACGGTCGCTAGTTCCGGCATGAGTAACTGAACGCTCTGCGTGCCGTCATAGCCAATCACCTGGAAATCCTCAGGAACGCGAATGCCTCGAGCACGCGCCCACCCCAGGGTGAGTGCGGCGTAATTATCGTTGGAGGCGAAGACCGCGTCCACCGGCTCGGGGCTATCGGCACGCTCATCCAGGTAGCGGTAGAGCACCTCGCGCTTAATGCCCAGCGAAGGGCGGAAGCCCAGCTCTACAAACTCCGGCATGAGCCCCGCCTCAAGCATTGCCTCACGGTAGCCGCGCTGACGCTCATTATGCTCACCCAGGGTAGAAGTTACGTGCACAATATTCTGCGCACCCGTGGCGATGAGGTGCTCCGTGGCGGCGCGGGCACCTCCGTAGTTATCGGAGCGAATATTCGGGTAGAAACCACTTTCGAGACGGTCTACGGTCACCAGGGGAGCCTGCGCATGCGGAATGTTAACCAGCGCATCTGAGTGGGCGCCGCTGATGATGCCGTCCACCTGATTGGAGAAGAGCATCTCCAGATAGCGCTTTTCTTGCTCGGGGTGATCGTCGCTATTGCAGAGAATGACCCGGTAGCCCTCTTCGGCAAGGTGGCTTTCGAGGCGGTACACCATCTCCCCGTAGAAGGGGTTCGCAACCGTGGGGAAGATAAGGCCCACCATCTGCGAGCGCTGACCCTGCAGGCTACGGGCGATGGCATTGGGGCGGTAGCCGAGTTCCCGCATCGCCTCGTGGACCTTGGTGCGGGTATTTTCGCTCAGGTAGCCGCGGTTATTGAGTACGCGGGAGACCGTGGTGGGGGAGACGCCCGCTAGGGCTGCAACGTCGCTGAGTTTGGGCTTTGCCACGGGGGCTCCCTTCGATATGTTAAACGATTGACATATCTTTCTACTATACCTTCTTCACAGGAGCTAACGGAGCCTCGAAAATCAGACGAGGCCTCAAAAAACTAGAAAAAGCGCTTTTCCCCTGTGCTGCCAACCGCACCGATTTGCCGTGCCGGTCTACAGCACCGGAATAACCGGAACGCGAGCCCCCACCTCATGCGCAGAACCTCGCACCGAAGAATCATCCAACACTGCGCAGTGAGTAGCCGCCGCCAACGAGGACAGCATATGCGACGCCGACTTCGGCAGAGGATACGCCACACCATCACGCACCGACACCGGAAGCAGACGAGCCCCCGCCGACTTACGCAAAGTATCCACCGGATCACCCAGAACCGCCGAATCTAGCTCAGGAAGAGGCATATCCCTCATACCAGCCAAAAGCGGCGGCAAATACGAATACAAAGCCGTGTACGCCGCCAAAGGATTACCCGGCAGACCCAACACAAAACGCTCACGACCCGAATTCGGACCCTTCTCCGGAACCGGCAAACGCGCAGCCAACGCAGGATGACCCGGACGCACATCTACCGACTCAAACAGGTACGTCGCACCCATATCGTTGAGCACCTTACGCACCAAATCAACACCCGAAGTACTCGACCCGCCCGTAAACACCAGCACACGAGCCGTCGATGTGGACAAGAACGTGCGGAACTCAGACTCAACATCCGCCAGGCGAATCGACGGGCGCGCCTCGCAACCAGCAGAAATAATCGCATGCTCCATGAAGCCGCCAAAGGCATCACGCACCTGACCTGGCGCAGGCACACCAAAGGTAATGACCTCATTACCCGTAAACGCGCAACGCACCGGAATCGGGGCATACACCGGCAACTCATCAAAACCATTCGTGCCCAAGAATGCCGCCATACGAGCAGACACACGGTCACCGTGGCGCGCCAACAACTCGCCACGTTCCAGCTCAGCACCAGCATGGCGAATATCAGCACCCGGTGCTGGAGGCTCAAAACCCTCCGCCATATCCAGGTAATGAATGCTTGCCTGAGTCTCCAAATGGGAACCCATGCCCGGACGAGAAGAACCCTCCGCACCCTCATACAGGCGGGAATGCTCCTCACGCACAATCGCCTCGGCACCCTCCGGGATTAAACCGCCCGTCAGAATCGGGGTCGCCTCACCCGGAACAATCGGCACCGTCAGACGGTGAATATTCGCGCGAGAATCCTCCGGATACGCCGGCGTCACCAGACGCCACGGAGGTGCACCCGTCACAGCGTAACCGTCCATCGCGGAAGAGCTGTAGTGGGGCACCGGCATCATCGAATAAACATCATCTGCCAAATAGTGGCCAATCGTCGCCAACAGCGGCAAAGACTCCGTCTTCACATGATGCGCAATGTCCAGGCCCTGCTCATGCAGAATCTGGCGGGCCTGCTGCCACGAAACAGAAGGAATATGGTGAGACATCGTACCTCGTAAAAGTGTGTGCGGGACGCGCAACAGCGCGCGAGCTCAAAAACGCTACCGAATGCGGTGCCCAGAGCTCTAACCTACTACCTAGGTTACTCGTAGCTTGGCAACTAGCGCTTCTGGGCGCCTCAGATGCTAATAACTCGACCAGAGTGAAGTCGTATAGCCGAGAGCCTGCGCCTGCTCCCACGTATCAACATCGGCGGTGTCAGTGGCAGACATCTGAACCGCCGCCGGGTTCAAACGGCGCAAAAAAGAACGAACAGAAGCGTCGGTGGTACCGGTCGAAAAGACCGAACGGATCGCCTCAAAATGGTAAATACCCACCAGGGGCTGATAGATGCCCTCAGAGACACCCCAGAAGCCCTCAGAAGCTTCAGAGTCACTGGGCGCTTCAGAACCGGTGGTGGAGAAGGTAGTCGCGGTCTGCTCGGCACCCCGCGCAGCGGTAAGTAACTGCTGAACCGCCGGAGCAATACGCGGAGTATCCACACCCAAAATCAGGCACCATTCGGGCAGAGGCACCTGAGAGCGCTCGCAATCGGCCGCAATACACTCCAACCCGGCATGAATCGCCGCAGCAGGACCCGAAAACGGCGGATCCTCACGAGTGCGCAACACCCCCGACGGCAAGGGTAGGCTCTCCGGACCCACCACCACGCGCGGGGATGCGGTGGCCACCGCCTCCAGGGCACAACCCAGCAGGGTATTCGTGCCATCAGACAGAGACGCCTTCGGCACGTGGTTCAGGCGGCGAGAAGCGCCTCCGGCAACTACGACCGCGGCGCACGAAAAATCGCCCTCGGCGGGGAGCCGGGAACCGGGCATCTTATCCGCCCGCATTATCCACCCGCAAAGGGAGGCAGAACGTCCACACGATCGGCATCCTGCAGCGGAGCCTGCGCATCAGAACGGGCACCATTGACCAGGAACGAGCACTGCTCCATGACCTGCGCAAGAGTCAGACCCGAAGGGGTTGTGCCCTCCAAGCTCTGGCCCAGATGCTCAATCAGCGCGCCAAGAGTTGCAGACGGCAGCTCAGCCAGGGGCACCGACAGCTGCGCGGTACCCGCCGCAGAACGCGCGGCAGCGAAAAAATGAACCTGCATAATGCTCCTCAATCCTTGAATAAACTCTGAGTAGGGTAGCCGAAAGCCAGGGGGTAAGGTGGCAGTAAAAGACCTTGTCCCACGCATATTTGGGTGTATATCCGGCTAATAAATAGGGTAGTTTCCTTAGCCGCCAATAGCGCTCATCGAGCGGCTCGCCTTGGCGAACTCCTCAATATCGAAGTCAGCGTCTTCCTTGCCGTGAGCGCGCGGCTTGAACCACATGCCTTCACGCCAACGCAGAGCCAGCTGCTGATCGTCAGCACCGGAACGTAGAAGCTGCATCAGGTCAGTCTCAGTGTCAGAGAACAAACACGAGCGAATCTTGCCGTCCGCCGTCAGGCGGGTGCGGGTGCACGCATTGCAGAACGACTCCGTCACCGAGGCGATGATGCCCACACGACCCAGAGACTCGGTACCGTCGACGGGGAAGCCCGCATCATCCAGGGCAGTACCGAGCGGGTACACCTCCCACAGCTGAGCGGGGGAGTCACCACGCGCCTCAGCCACCGAACCCAGGACGTACTCAGCCGACAGCTTCTCGCGAATCTCAGCGGCAGTAATAGTGCCCTCGCGGGTCCAACGGTTATCGGCATCCAGCGGCATCTGCTCAATGAAACGCAACTGGTAGCCGCCCGCCAGTGCCCAACGCAGAAGGTCGGGAGCCTGGTCATCATTCAGGCCCGGCATCAGCACAGCATTAATCTTGATGGGCCACAGACCGGCTTCGGCGGCTCCGTCGATACCCTTCAACACGGCGTCGAGCTTATCGCGGCGGGTCAGCTCAGCGAAGGTCTCACGGCAAATCGTGTCCAGGGAAACGTTGATACGGGTAAGACCAGCCTCAGCCAGGGCGGCAGCGCGCTTCTCCAGACCGATACCGTTCGTCGTAATCGCCAGGGGGATGCTCGGGTGCGCCTCATGAATACGCGAAATGATGTCCACCAAATCGGCGCGGACCAGCGGCTCACCGCCGGTAAAGCGGATTTCCTCAACACCCAGCTCAGTAATCGCAATATCTGCCAGGCGTGCAATCTCCTCGGCGGAGAGCAGGTTTTCCTTCGGGAGCCACTGCAAACCATCCGCCGGCATGCAATAAATGCAACGAAGATTACATTTATCGGTTAGAGAGATTCGCAGGTCGGTAGACACGCGACCCCAGCGGTCCAGGAGCGGACCGCTGTTCGTAATATTCGGGAGCTTACGCTGAGGCTTTGCGCCACTCTCAGATTTTTCGGGCGTCACAAAAGCAGCTCCGTTACCCTCCGCAGAAGATAAGGTGCTTAACACTGGGCCAGAAATGAGTTCAGAAGAGGCCGAATTTGCCGTATACGCCATGGAAAACCTATGTGGAAAATTTGCATATTTCAGGTGACAATATGATTATTCCATGTTCCGGCGCCCCTTACATAGTGTGTGAAGGGTAAGTTACAGCTACGCCACCGTAGAAAACTGTGACGACGCAACAAAACGTGTGCAAGCTAGGGGTGTACACAAAACGTCACAAAGAGCCCGCGCATGGACCCACCTCACCTCCATAAGTAGTACGACCAAAGGACACACATGAAGACTCCTCTTGCTGCCCTCAGCGCACTCGCTGCAGCAACTCTCGCACTGACCGGTTGCGGCTCCACCCAGAGCTCCTCCTCTTCCACTGCCTCCGCAGGTAGCTCCTCCTCTGCCTCCGCAGCAGGTACCCAGGCATCCTCCGGCAAGATCCAGGTCTTCGCCGCAGCATCCCTGAACAACGCAGGCGCAGACCTGGAGAAGGCATACGAAGCAGCAAACCCCGGCGTTGACATCACCTTCGTCTACGAAGGCTCCGCAAAGCTCGTCACCCAGATCGAGCAGGGCGCAACCCCCGACATGCTCATCACCGCAGACACCAAGAACATGGACAAGGCTAAGAAGCTGAACGAGTTCTCCAACTCTGAAACCAACGTCCTGGTCACCAACAAGCTGGTCCTTGTCACCGCTGAAGGCAACCCCGGCAAGATCAACAGCCTCGACGACCTGAAGACCACCGAAGGCGTCGTCGCAGTCTGCAAGGAAGACGTCCCCTGCGGCACCCTGGCGCACGAAGAGCTGAAGAAGCACGACATCACCCTCAAGAACGCAACCACCGAGGGTAAGGTCACCGACGTGGCAACCAAGGTGTCCACCGGTAACGCAGATGCAGGCTTCATCTACACCACCGACCTCGCAGCAGCCAAGAAGAAGGGTGCAAACCTCGGCTCCATCGAGCTGACCGATGTTGAGCCCAACGAATACCCCGCAGCGCTGAGCAAGACCGGCTCCTCCTCCGAGGCTGCAAAGAAGTTCAACGAGTGGCTGAAGACCTCCGACGAGGCTAAGAAGATCCTCTCCGACTACGGCTTCAACACCACCAAGTAGTCATTAGCACCCCACGCTTCTCAGCTGAAACAGCTATAACGAGGCAACGGGACACACCCCGCAGGATGCGGTGGCACGCTCAACAAGCATGCCACCGCATCCTGAACATATTTTCCGACGCACACCAATAACCACTGCAGAAGACCCCTAGCACAACAAGTAGAAATACCCATGTCAGACACCGCTACCGCGCCCACCAGCCGCCGAGCGCGCACCTCCCGAGAGAAGCTTTTCGCATCTGTTCCCCGGCTCTTCCTCATCCCGGCAACTCTGGGTATTTTCCTCATTGCAGGTCCGCTCCTCGGGCTTTTCATTAATATTCCCTGGAGTCAGCTGGGTACCATCTTTACCCCGCAGGTTCTCGGGGCTGCCAACCTCTCTCTCAGCACGGCCGCCGCATCCACCCTTATCTGCGGCCTCCTCGGTGCTCCCCTGGCGCTCGTGCTCTCCAAAGTGCTCAACCGCTCGCGGATGCACCGCTTCGGGTCGGTCCTCTACGCCATCATCTACACCCCGGTGATTCTCTCACCGGTGGTCTCCGGCCTCGGTCTGCTCTTCTTCTGGGGACGCAAAGGCATGATCGGCACCTACCTCTACCAGGCTGGAATCTCTATTCCGTTTACCTCGAACGCGGTGATTATCGCCCAGGTCTTCGTTGCCCTGCCTTTCTTTGTCGCCACCGCAGTTACCACCCTGCAGGCTATTCCCCGCGATTATGAAGAAATCGCTCTTGTTGAAGGCGCCGGACCGGCAGAGACCACCTTTAAAGTGCTCCTGCCTCTCGCAGCGCCCGGCCTTGCGACTGCTTTCCTACTTTCCTTCGCTCGCGCGCTTGGCGAGTACGGCGCAACCGTCACCTTCGCAGGCAATGTGCAAGGCAAAACCCAAACCATACCCCTCGCCATTGACCTAGCCATCAACAGCAGCGACATCCCCAGCGCCCTCGGAAGCGCGCTAATTCTCATCAGCCTCTACCTGGGAATCTTCGGTGTCCTCGGTCTAGCTCGCGCCCTCAAAAAACTGCGCGAAAGCACCCGATAAAACCGGCCCGTCCCAAGGAACCGCAGCGCCATCTGAAGACTATTAGGCGAAACTGCGTTTACCAGCTCACAACCGCACCCGTACACTGTTCTTAACTATTGCCGCACGATTGGAACCGCCATGATTTCCCCCGAATTCAATGGAACCCCCAGCACCGAGGAATACCGCGCCTACCTGGCGCTACTGTTGCGTGAAGTCTTCATCGGCACCGCAGAAACGGTTCCCCTCTACCACGCGGCAGGACGCATTCTCGCCCAAGACGTCACCGCACGCATGGACGTGCCCAGCTTCGACAACTCCCAAATGGACGGCTACGCCCTCACCGCGGCAGCCGTTGACCGCGAGGACCGCATCTTCACCGTCGGCCGCGAGATTCCCGCAGGGCGTCCGCTGCAGCGCTCCCGCTCCTCCGACGACCTGACCTACCCCATCATGACCGGCGCACCCATCCCCAAGGGCTACGACGCCGTCATCCCGGTCGAGCAGTCCGAACGTATCGAATACCCGGACCTGCCCGAATCCTTCGGCCGCCCCAGCGAAAAGGTCAAACTCGCCACCGGCAAACCCGGACAGTTCGTACGCCGCCGCGGCGAAGACGTCGTCACCGGCCAGGTACTCGCACGCGCCGGTGAACGCATCACCCCGGCTCTGCTCGGTGCGCTCGCATCCCAGGGTTATGCGCGCCTGACCGTCGCGGCAGGCCCCCGCGTGCTCGTATGCACCGGCGGCGACGAGATTCTTTCCGGTGTTGAAGAAGACGGCACCGCTACCTCGCAGGAGCTGGCTCAGGGGCAGATTTTTGACGCGAACGGGCCCATGCTGACCGCTATGCTCCGTGAAGACGGCGCTGAGGTGCGCCGCATCGCTATTGGTGATAACCCCATCGAGTTGCTGCACCGTCTCGCGGCAGAATACGAGAGCTTCGCGCCGGACATCATCATCACCTCGGGCGGTATTAGCCACGGTAAATACGAAGTGGTGCGCAACGCCATCGCCAAGGCACACGAAGCCGACATCCTGGTGCCCGTCTCCTGGTTTGGTCACGTGAGCCAGCAGCCCGGCGGACCGCAGGGCGTAAACGTTCTCGACTTCAAGGGCCATCGCGTGCCCATGATTTCCTTCCCCGGCAACCCGGTGAGCACCCTCATCTCGTACGCGCTGATTCTGCGCCCCTACCTGCGTGCAGGCGGCCCCTACGGTGTGCCCTATGCGGTTGCCTCCGAACAGGCAACCCTGAACAACGCACCGCGAGGCGTGCTCGTCACCGAAACCCCGATCACCGCCCCGGCAACCAAGCGCCAGTTCCTGCGCGGAACCCTCGGCATGGTCGAGGTCGAGCCCGGAACCTACCGGGTGGAACTCTACCCCGACGTGCTCTCCGGCTCGCACCTGTTACACCGCGCCGCACAGGCGGACGTGCTCATTGAGCTGGCGCCCGGAACCACCTACACCGGGGGAGAAGCGGTACCCTACCACCGCATCCGCCTCACCGATAACTAAGCCCCCGCCCCGCATTGTTCCTTGGTCGAACGACAAGGAATAATTGAGACTCACACTAAGTAACGATTCGCGGCAGAAGAATACCGCGCAGAAGCCAGGAGAAACGATGACCTCTACCTCTCAGCCCAACCAGGAACTGACTCACGTGCGCGCCGACGGCTCGGCACACATGGTGGACGTTACGGAGAAGTCAGTTACCACCCGCACCGCCCTGGCTGAAGCAACCGTGCGCACCCGCGAAGACGTGATTGCCATGATTTTTGACGCTGACCTGCCCAAGGGCGACGCTCTTCCCGTTGCACGTGTTGCCGGCATCATGGGCGCTAAGCGCACCCCGGAAATCATTCCCCTCTGCCACCCGCTGCCCCTGGGCAAGATCACGGTGGACTTTGAGCGCGGCACCGACTTCGTGCGTATTGAGGCCTCCGTGAAGACCCGCGGCGTCACCGGCGTAGAGATGGAGGCGCTCACCGCCGTCTCCTCGGCGGCACTGACCGTTTTCGACATGATCAAGGCAGTCGATAAGTACGCCGTAATTACCGATATCCGTGTTCTGGAGAAGAGCGGCGGCAAGTCCGGCGACTGGTCCGTCCGCGAGGAATCCTAAGCTACGGCGGTGCACCGCCCCCACCGTCATCTGATAGATACAGAAAAGGAAAGCCAATGAGTAGCGAAGACTACACCATGCCCGAGAACCTCACCGGTCTGGTTATTGTCGCCTCCACCCGCGCAGCCCGCGGCGTGTACGAGGATAAGTCCGGCCCCATCGCCGTGGAGTGGCTGCGCTCGCGCGGCTTCGACACCCCGGATGCCGTGGTCATTGAAGACCGCGATATTGTCGAGTACTTCAACACCCTGGTGACCGAAGGTAAGAAGAACGGTAACCTGCCGACCTTCATCCTGACCAGCGGTGGTACCGGTCTGAACTCTGACGACCAGACCGTGGAGGCGGTTCGCCCCCACCTGGACAAGGAAGTTCCCGGCGTTATGCATGCCTTCTGGATGAACGGTCTGAAGAACATTCCCGCGGCGGTGCTTTCACGCGGCGTGGCGGGCGTCATTGACCGCACCTTCGTGATGACCCTGCCCGGTTCGCGCGGTGGCGTGAAGGACGGCGTGGCAACCCTCGACCCGCTTGTTGAGCACATTTGCCGTCAGATGGAGGACTACCATGACCACTAAGCCGCAGAACGAAGAATCCCTGGACCATTCGGGTGCGCACGGTGTTGAGCCGAGCGGCTCGACCGTGGTGTTCACCGATATTACGGAGGCGCCCCTGGAGCCGCTGTACGCTGCGGCTAAGGCTGAGGTCATGACCGACGCCATGGGTGCCCTGGTAATTTTTGACGGCATTGTACGTAACCATGATCACGGTAGTGCGGTTCGCGGGCTGTCCTATAGCGCGCATCCGCAGGCTCGTGAGTATATTGCGGAGGTTGCCGCCGAGGTTGCTGCCGAGCTGGACGGTGTGCGTCTGTGGGCTGTGCATCGTGTGGGGCCGATTGCTATTGGTGAGTCGGCTCTGACCGTGATGGCGGCGGCTGCTCACCGTGGCCGCGCGTTTGATGCCTGTGAGCTGGTGGCTGACCGGGTGAAGGCTCGTGTGCCGATTTGGAAGGAACAGGAACTGCTCGATGGAAGCATCGAGTGGGTTGGTGTGGATACTTCGCCCGCTTAGCCTTCTGAATATTCTGATATCTCTATATAAGCCTGTCAGGGGGATTTCTCTCGGGCAGGCTTATTCTCCTTGAATGCTCAAGTCACCTCTACCACTAGACGCGAGGAATCCCTATGTCTTCTCAGCCTTCAACCGGCACGGGCGCGCTCTCTGCCGCTGAGCGTGCGTTCTATTCTCGTCAGCTGATTCTGCCCGAAATGGGCTACGAGGCTCAGCTGGCGCTCAAGGGCGCACGCGTGGTGGTGCTGGGCGCTGGCGGTTTGGGTGCTCCGGCGCTGCTGTACCTGGCGGGTGCCGGGGTCGGTCAGATTGTGGTGGTTGATGATGACTTCGTGGATGCTTCGAATCTGCACCGCCAGGTGATTCATACGCACGCCAGAGTGGGTAATTCTAAGGCTGAGTCTGCCGCAGAGTCTTTGCGCTCGCTGAATCCTTTTATTGAGGTTGTGCCTGTGCGTGAGCGTTTGACGGAGGCGAATGTTGATGAGCTTCTGTCTGGCGCTGACCTGGTGCTGGATGGTAGCGATAATTTCGAGTCGCGTTATGTGGTGTCGGCGGCGGCTGCGCGTGCTGGGATTGCGCATGTGTGGGCTGCGATTCTTGGTTTTGATGCGCAGCTGAGTGTGTTTTGGGCTGGTCGCGGTCCGGTGTATGAGGATTTGTACCCTCATGCTCCTGCTGCCGGTAGCGTGCCGTCGTGTAGTACTGCTGGCGTGGTGGGTGCTATGGCTGGCGTGGTGGGTGCTGCGATGGCCATGGAGGCGGTGAAGCTGCTGACCGGGGGGGGGGAGCCGCTCATGGGTGAGGTTGGCCTATATTCGGCATTAAGCGGAAGGTGGGAATATATACCTCTTGTAGCTAGCGTGCAAGCTGTACCTAAGAAAAGCGCTGTTTTGCCCCAAGAAACGAGTCATAAGCCCAAAAATCATGTAACAATTCGTAATATTTCTCAGGATTTTACAAGCTCTTCTGCTGACTCGAAGCCCCGCTCGATGAGCGCTCAGGACCTTAAAAAGATGTCATCGGGTGAAAATATTGCCCTTTTGGATGTCCGTGAGCAGGTGGAGTTCAATGCCTTTGCGATTGACGGTGCCATTAATCTACCCCTCACTGAATTGCTTGAAGCGGCTCGAAATGACTCCCTCAAAGCCCTAATTGAGCGTAAAATCCCCGCAAATGCCCAGAAAATCGTTATTTACTGCACCGGATACACCCGAACGGTTGAAGCGGCTCGTGAAATAGCGCCTCTGGAGGAGCGTTCTGTGTACATGCTTGAGGGTGGAATTTCCGCCTGGCTTACGGTCTAAAACACCCTTATTTCGCATGAATTAGGCAAGGTTTTTATCTCGTATTTTCTATGCCAAATTTCCGATATATTGGGCAGTATGGAACAAGCATCACAGATTAAGGGCCCGGATGGCCCCCTTACCGATCAGCTGATCAAGTTCGGTAAGTTCTTCTCCCGCTGGGATGAGACTGAAGACGGCCGCGCCGTCTTCCGTGAAGGCGGCCGCGAAGGTGACGCCTTCTACCGCGACCGTTGGAGCCACGATAAGGAAGTTCGCTCTACCCACGGCGTGAACTGCACCGGCTCCTGCTCCTGGAAGGTGTACGTCAAGGACGGCATTATCACCTGGGAAGCACAGGAAACCGATTACCCCTCGGTTGGTCCCGACCGCCCCGAGTACGAGCCCCGCGGTTGCCCCCGCGGTGCAGCATTCTCGTGGTACACCTACTCTCCCACTCGCGTTAAGTACCCCTACGTTCGCGGTCTCCTGCTGGAGATGTACCGCGAAGCGAAGGCAATCCACAACGATCCCGTGGACGCCTTCCACTCCATCGTGTCCGACCCCGCCAAGCGTGCACGCTACGTGAACGCACGTGGTAAGGGTGGTCTGGTGCGCTCGACCTGGGCTGAGGCTCTCGAGCTGATGGCTGCTGCTCACGTGCACACCATCAAGTACTACGGCCCCGACCGTAACACCGGCTTCACCCCGATTCCGGCAATGTCCATGGCGTCCTTCAGCGCGGGTGTTCGCTACATCCAGCTGGCCGGTGGCGTCATGACCAGCTTCTACGACTGGTACGCTGACCTCCCCGTGGCTTCCCCGCAGGTCTTCGGCGACCAGACCGACGTTCCCGAGTCCGGCGACTGGTGGGACGCTGCATACCTCATCATGTGGGGTGCAAACGTTCCGCTGACCCGTACCCCGGATGCTCACTGGGTCTCCGAGGTCCGCTACCGCGGTACCAAGGTTGTCACCGTGAGCCCCGACTACGCCGACAACACCAAGTTCGCTGACGAGTGGCTGCCCGCCCAGGCAGGTACCGACGCGGCACTGGCAATGGCGATGGGCCACGTCATCCTTAAGGAGAACTACGTCGACCAGCGTGTCGAGTTCTTCGAGGACTTCTCCCTGACCTACACCGACCTTCCCTTCCTGGTCACCCTGGAAACCCGTGAAGACGGCATTAAGGTTCCCTCCAAGTTCCTGACCGCTGCAAAGCTCGCTGGCGAGGCTGAGCAGGCTAACGCTGACTTCAAGCCCGTCCTGATGGACCGCGAGACCGGCGAGGTCTTCGTGCCCAACGGCACCATGGGTCACCGTTACGCTCAGGAAGACCAGGGCAAGTGGAACCTGGATTTGCAGGGTCGTAAGCCGATTCTGTCGATTCGCGACCTGCCTCAGGGCCAGTCCGCAGCGGTTGAGATTAAGATGCCGACCTTCGATAACCCGAAGGGTCACGGCGACGTCATTACCCGCGGCGTGCCCGTAACCTACGTTGATGGTCACGAAGTTACTACCGTCTTCGATATCATGCTGGCACAGTACGGTGTGGGCCGTGAGGGTCTGCCCGGTACCTGGGCTAAGGACTACGAGGACTGGAACGTTCAGAATACCCCGGCATGGCAGGAGCAGATTACTTCTGTCCCCGCCGAGGCTGTTATTCGCGTTGCCCGCGAGTTCGCCAAGAGCGCCCTGGATTCCGGCGGTCGCTCCATGGTCATCTTCGGTGCAGGTATTTGCCAGTGGTACCACGCTGACACCACCTACCGCGCTATCCTCGCTCTGCTGAACCTGACCGGTTGCCAGGGCCGTAACGGTGGCGGTTGGGCTCACTACGTGGGCCAGGAGAAGGCACGTCCTCTGACCGGTCTGACCAACATCGCGAACGCTCTGGACTGGAGCCGCCCGCCGCGTCACATGATTGGTACCGGCTTCTGGTATATGCACACTGACCAGTTCCGTCAGGATGCGTACTCCACCGACTACCTGCAGTCCCCGCTGGCTAAGGGCGAGCTGCGCGACGTTCACACTGCTGACGTTGTGGCACGTTCTACCCGTATGGGCTGGATGCCGTTCTACCCGCAGTTCCCTGAGAACTCGCTGGACCTGGCAGACAAGGCAGAGCAGGCTGTGGCACGCGGCGAGGCTTCCTCGAACGCGGACTACATTGCACAGCGTCTGAACTCCGGTGATCTGGAGTTCTCCGTTGAGGACGTTGACAACCCCGTCAACTGGCCTCGTACCCTGACCCTGTGGCGTTCGAACCTGTTCGGTTCCTCCGCTAAGGGTGAGAGCTACTTCCTGAAGCACCTGGTCGGTAGCATGGACAACGTCCAGGGCTCCGACTCGGAGAAGCTGCCGAACGAAGTGAAGTGGGTTGACGACGCGCCTCAGGGCAAGCTGGATCTGCTGGTCACCTCGGACTTCCGTATGACCTCCACGACCCTGCTGTCTGACATCGTTCTGCCGACTGCTACCTGGTACGAGAAGCACGATATCTCCTCGACCGATATGCACCCGTTCCTGCACGCGTTCTCCCCGGCAATTGACCCGCCGTGGGAGGCAAAGACCGACCACGAGACCTTCAAGGCACTGGCGTTTGAGTTCAGCCGCCTGGCTAAGAAGCACCTCGGCGTCCGTAAGGACATCGTTTCGGTCCCGCTGTTGCACGACACCCCCGGCCAGATTGCTCAGCCCGGCGGCCACGCACCCGACTGGAAGAACACCCCCGGTATGGTGGGCGTACCCGGCAAGAACATGCCGAACTTCGTCACCGTCGAGCGCGACTACGGCGCACTGTACGACATGTACACCACCGTTGGCCCGCTGTTCGATAAGCTCGGTGCAACCACCAAGTTCATCACTTACGACCTGAAGGACGAAGTCGCGAAGATGGCTAAGGAATTCGGTGTGATGGACTCCGGTAAGGGCGCAGGTCGTCCGGCACTGGATACCGACGTGAAGATTTCTGAAGCAATCCTCATGATTTCCGGTACCTCCAACGGTGAGGTCGCTGTCAAGGGCTTCAAGGAGCTTGAGAAGCAGACCGGTCTGCACCTGATGGACCTGGCAGAAGGTAACGAGGAACGTCGTATCACCTTCCCCATGACCCAGGCCGCACCGCAGCCCGTGATGACCTCCCCCGAGTGGTCCGGTTCGGAGACCGGTGGTCGCCGTTACGCTCCGTTCACCGTCAACATCGAGAAGAAGAAGCCGTTCCACACCCTGACCGGCCGTATGCACTTCTTCCTCGACCACGACTGGATGCACGAAATGGGCGAGGCTCTGCCGATTTACCGTCCGCCGCTGGATATGACCGGCCTGTACAACGAGCCTGAGCTCGGTACTACCGATGGTGTTTCGGTTGCTGTTCGCTACCTGACCCCGCACAACAAGTGGGCAATTCACTCGCAGTACTTCGATAACCACTACATGCTGAGCATGTTCCGTGGCGGTCCGACTGCATGGATGAGCCCGCAGGACGCTGAGAAGATTGGCGTCAAGGATGGCGAGTGGATTGAGTGTGTGAACACCAATGGTGTCTTCGTCGGCCGTGCGGTTGTTTCGCACCGTATGCCCGAGGGCGTTTGCTACGTCTACCACGCTCAGGAGCGTATGGTTAGCCCGAAGTCTGAAGTCACCGGTAAGCGCGGTGGTATTCACAACTCGGTGACCCGTATTCTTCTGAAGCCCACCCACATGATTGGTGGCTACGCTCACCAGGCGTTCGCCTTCAACTATCTTGGACCGACCGGTAACCAGCGAGACATCGTCTCGTACATCCGTCGCCGTAAGTCCCAGGAGGTAACTTTCTAATGCGCGTTATGGCACAAGTTGCTATGGTGATGGCGCTCGATAAGTGCATCGGCTGCCACACCTGCTCCGTGACCTGTAAGCAGGCATGGACGAACCGAGCCGGTACCGAGTACGTCTGGTTCAACAACGTTGAGACTCGTCCCGGTCAGGGTTACCCCCGCCGTTACGAGGATCAGGAGAAGTGGAAGGGCGGCTGGGTGCTGAACAAGCGCGGTCGTTTGGAGCTCAAGAGCGGTAACCGCTTCCAGAAGCTCTTCACGATCTTCGCTTCCCCGATTCAGCCCGAGCTGAACGACTACTACGAGCCCTGGACCTACGATTACCAGAACCTGACCAGTGCTCCTCTGGGTGATGACTTCCCGGCTGCTAAGCCGGTCTCCCTCATCACCGGTGAGGACACCAAGGTCGAGTGGGGTATGAACTGGGACGACAACCTGGCTGGTGCGACCGAGTACGGTCACCTGGACCCGCTGGTTGAGAAGGTTCGCAAGAAGGCTGAGGACAAGATTAAGTTCGAGTTCGAGCAGACCTTCATGTTCTACCTGCCTCGTATTTGTGAGCACTGCTTGAACCCCTCCTGCATGGCTTCTTGCCCCTCCGGCGCTATCTACAAGCGCGCTGAGGACGGTATCGTTCTGGTTGACCAGGACCGTTGCCGCGGTTGGCGTCAGTGCATCACCGGTTGCCCCTACAAGAAGGTGTACTTCAACCACAAGACGGGTAAGGCTGAGAAGTGTACCTTCTGCTACCCCCGTATTGAGGCTGGTATTCCGACCGTGTGTGCTGAGACCTGTGTTGGTCGTATGCGCTACATCGGTATCTTCCTCTACGATGCAGACCGCGTGACTGAGGCTGCTTCGGTCGAGGATGAGAAGGATCTCTACGAGGCTCAGCTGTCGCTGATGCTTGATCCTTCGGATCCGGCTGTGATTGAGCAGGCTCGTAAGAACGACATCCCCGATGCGTGGATTACTGCAGCTCAGAAGTCGCCCGTGTACAAGCTGGCGAAGGAGTGGAAGGTGGCTCTGCCCCTGCACCCCGAGTACCGCACCATGCCCATGGTTTGGTACGTGCCGCCGCTGTCTCCGATTGTTGACCTGCTCAAGGAGCAGGGCCACGATGCAGAGAACAGCAACAACCTGTTCGGTGCTATTGAGTCTCTCCGTATTCCGGTTGAGTACTTGGCTGAGCTGTTCACCGCTGGTGACACTGAGGTTGTTACTAACGTTCTGCGCCGCCTGGCTGCGATGCGTTCGTACATGCGTGACATCAACCTCGGTGGCGAAGGCAACGAGGAGATTGCTCAGGCAGTTGGCATGACTGGTCAGCAGGTGTACGAGATGTACCGCCTGATGGCTATCGCTAAGTACAACGAGCGTTACGTCATTCCGAAGGCTCACATGGAAGACGCCCACAACCTTGAGGAAATGGGCTGCTCCTTGAGCGTGGATGGCGGACCCGGCATGTACGGCGATGCGTTCAACGACATGGAGGGTCGCCCGACCCCCGTGTCCACCGGTGTCTACGAGGCTAACAACAAGGTCAGCTTGTTCAGCTGGGACGGTTCTTCCCGTCCTGACGGCCTCTTCCCGAATACCACCGGAAAGAAGTAATAAGTGGCTGGATTCTTTTCCAAGCTCATGGGCAAGGCCGGTTCCGAGGCTACTGTCTCGGAGCCGGCTCAGCCGGAGAACCCGTTTGATATCGATTACGGTCCCGGCGAGGATAAGGACTCGGTGATTTACCAGGTGAGCGGTATGCTCCTGGGCTACCCCGATGAGGAGACTCTGAAGGTTCTGCCTGAACTGGTGGAGATTACCGCTTCCACCCAGGATGAGGCTTTCATTGCTGCCGTTGATGCGGTTCAGCAGTGGCTGACTTCTAAGGACCTGGAGGATGTGCAGTCCGAGTACGTGCAGGAGTACGACCTTTCGCGTCGTCATTCTCTGCATCTGTCCTACTGGACCGATGGCGATACCCGCCGCCGTGGTGAGACTCTTCTGCGTTTTAAGCAGATGTACCGCGACTCCGGTATGTTGACCGTTTTGAATGGTGAGCTTCCGGACTACCTGCCGCTGGTGCTGGAGTTCTGTGCGTTGGTGGATCGCCGTAAGGGCCGTTCCGCTTTGCAGGCGTACCGTCCGTCCCTTGAGCTTCTTCGTCTGTCCATGAAGGACGGAAATCTGCCCCACTACGGGTTGTTGCAGAGCATCTGCGATACCCTTCCTGGCGTCTCTCCGCAGACTCAGGAGGAGGTCCAGAAGATGGCTGGCTACGGCCCTCCCGTCGAGACTGTTGGCCTGAATGGCTACGCTGATCATCAGCTGCTCCAGCAGGCTTCGGCTCGTTCTAACTAGTTTTATCCCTTGTGAGGAGACAACACGTGTACGTACTTGCTTCTGAGAACGCAGGACATGCTGCACAGGCTGTAGCCGATCCGGGTATTGTTGACATCCTGCTGTGGGGCGTTCTGCCCTATGTTGCACTGGTCATTCTGATTGGTGGCACCATTTGGCGTTACCGTACTGACCAGTTCGGATGGACTACCCGCTCGTCCCAGGTCTATGAATCGAAGCTGTTGCGCATCGCTTCGCCCCTGTTCCATTACGGTCTTGCGGCCGTTTTCCTTGGCCACGTTGGTGGTCTGGTGGTGCCTAAGGCATTCACCGACCTGGTCGTTTCGGATGACACTTACCACATTGTGGCGCTGGTCGGCGGTTCTGTTGCTGCGGTCGCAACCATTGTTGGTATGTTCGTTCTGATTGGTCGCCGTGTTTCGAACTCTCGTGTGCGTTCGGCTACCACTCGTAATGACGTTTTCATGTATGTCGTTTTGGTTCTGGTGATTCTCGCCGGTACTGCGGCTACTCTGATTTCGGCAGTGAACCCCTCGGGCGGTTTGCCTCCGGTGAATGGTCACGAGGTTCACTTCAACTACCGTGAGACCATTTCTGTGTGGTTCCGTTCGCTGTTCTACTTCCACCCTGAGGTAGCTTTGATGGTGAATATTCCCGTGGCTTTCAAGATTCACATCGTGGTGGCTATGGTTCTGTTCATCATTTGGCCCTTTACCCGCCTGGTGCACGCACTGACTGTGCCCCTGCACTACCTCTTCCGCCCCTACACCGTGTACCGCTCTCGTGGCGGCCAGCGTGTTGGTGCACGTCGAGGTTGGGATCCGGTAGGTACTCTCCCGCGTGAGCGCGCCGACCGCTAATACACATATCCATATTGCAAAAGAGGAAATATGAGCACCCCTGTTGCACCGAGCTACGACCTGAAGAATGGTCAGCTCCGTAACGTTCTGCTGGCAACGTTCATCTCGACCATTGGTTTCTGGGCATGGACCATCGTTGGCCCGCTGGCGAAGATGTACGCAAAGCAGATGCACCTGGACGCTGGTATGACCAGCCTTCTGGTTGCTATGCCGATTTTCATCGGCGCTATCGGCCGTATTCCCGTTGGTGGTCTGACTGACCGCTACGGTGGTCGTATTATGTTCACCGCTGTTCTGGCGATTAGCGCACCCCTGGTCTTCCTGGTTGGTGTTGCTGGTCAGATGAACTCGCTGCCCATGCTGCTTGTTGTGGCGTTCTTCCTGGGTATTGCGGGTACCGTGTTCGCTGTGGGTATTCCCTTCAGTTCCGCATGGTATGACGCTTCCAAGAAGGGTTTTGCGACCGGTGTGTTCGGTGCCGGCATGGTGGGTACTGCAATTTCTGCATTCGCTACCCCCCGCCTGGTGCAGGGTATTGGTTACTTCCAGACTCACGTTCTGATTGCTGTTATCTGTGCTGTAACCGCTGCTATCTCTTTCTTCTTCTTGAAGGATTCTCCGGCAACCATCGGCCGTGAGGTTACTCCGCTGATGCCGAAGATTGTTCAGGCATTCAAGGTGAAGACCACTTGGCAGCTGTGCTTCCTCTACGCTGTTGTGTTCGGTGCGTTCGTGGCATTCTCGAACTACCTGCCCACTTACCTGAGCAACATCTACAACTTCAACGCTAACGACGCTGGTATGCGTGCGGCTGGCTTCGCGGCTGCTGCCGTGATTGCTCGTCCCTTCGGTGGTGTGCTGGCTGATAAGTTCGGTCCGAAGATTATCACCCTCATCTCCCTGGGTGGTGTGGTGATCCTGGCAGTTATTACCGCGTTCCAGCCTGATGCTGAGCACGTGTATGGTGCTGTTTTCATCCTGATGGCTGCTCTTCTGGGTCTGGGCCACGGCTCGGTCTTCGGCTGGGTGGCTCGTGCGGCTGATCCGAAGAACGTTGGTGCGGTGTCCGGTGTGGTTGCTGCTGCTGGCGCTCTGGGTGGTTTCTTCCCGCCGCTGGTGATGGGTGCAACCTACAACCAGGCTGAGAACAACTACTTCATCGGTCTGATGCTGCTGGCCGTGACCGCGTTCCTCGCCTTCCTGTCGGCATTCCTCGTGCCGCACGGTGGCAAGCCTAACCACGCTAAGTAGGGTCTTCTAGTACATCCTTCTGCAGGGTGTATATGAAGTTTGCTTTGACTGAGTCCGGCTCGTTTTCTCTTCGGAGGGAACGAGCCGGACTTTGTGCTTTTCTGCTGTTTTGTCCTCTAACAGGGGTGGGCTTTGGCGGGGCAGAAGAGTTTGATGTTTGGGCATGTCGAATGTTGGTAAAGCTGGCGAAACTTTGTGGAGATGTGGGACACTTTAAAGTGTTCGACTCGTCGCAATAGCGCGACGTGACCCCTCTACGGTTTGCGCCGACCAATAGGAGAATCCTATGTCCTTTATTGATCGTCATCTCGGCCCCCGTTCCGCAGACGCAGAGCAGATGCTCGAAACCCTGGGATACTCTTCCCTGGATGCGCTGATGGACGCTGTCGTCCCCTCCCAGATTCGCCTTGACGGCGAATTGCAGCTGCCTGCTCCGCTGTCGGAGCATGAGGCTCAGGCAAAGATTGCCGGCTACGCTGCGAAGAATAAGGTTCTCGCCCAGATGATTGGTGCCGGATACTATGACGCTGTAACTCCCGCGGTTCTGCGCCGTAACATTCTGGAAAACCCCGGTTTCTACACTTCTTACACCCCGTACCAGGCTGAGATTTCTCAGGGCCGCCTGGAGGCTCTGCTGAACTTCCAGAACACCGTGATGGAGCTGACCGGCCTGGAGATTGCAAACTCCTCCCTGCTGGATGAGGCGTCCGCAGTGGCTGAAGCAGCTGTCATGATGCACCGT
Organism: Rothia sp. HMSC061C12; assembly: GCF_001815755.1. Lineage (NCBI taxonomy): Bacteria > Bacillati > Actinomycetota > Actinomycetes > Micrococcales > Micrococcaceae > Rothia > Rothia sp. HMSC061C12. The sequence goes on along the minus strand of NZ_KV821843.1, from coordinate 213,054 downwards.
GCAAACCGCAAGGTGAAGAACGGCTTCTTCGCTATTGACTCCCGTTGCCTGCCTCAGGTTATTTCGGTGACTCGTGGACGTGCAGAGATGCTCGGCATTCCTTTCGTGATTACTGATTTCTCTGAGGGTCTGCCCGAGGGTGACCTGTACGGTGTCATCCTGGCGTACCCCGGCAATGAAGGCGATATCCGCGATATTGAGCCGTTGATTAAGGCTGCTAAGGAGCGTAACGCTCTGGTTACCGTTGCTGCTGACCTGCTGGCTCTGACCCTGCTGAAGTCCCCTGGTGAGCTGGGCGCTGATATCGCTGTGGGTAATACTCAGCGTTTCGGTCTGCCTTTCTTCTTCGGTGGCCCCCACGCTGCGTACATGGCTGTTCACAAGGGTATGGAGCGTACCATGCCTGGCCGTCTGGTGGGTGTTTCTAAGGACTCTGCCGGTAAGCCTGCTTACCGTCTGGCTCTGCAGACTCGTGAGCAGCACATCCGCCGTGAGAAGGCTACTTCCAATATTTGTACTGCTCAGGCTCTGCTGGCGATTGTTGCTGGCGCTTACGCGATGTACCACGGTCCTGAGGGCCTGCGCGCTATCGCGAACCGCCTGCACACCAACGCCGCTCGTGTTGCTACCGCGCTGAAGGCTGCGGGCTACGGTATCGCCCACGATACTTTCTTCGACACCGTTGTGGTGGAGGCTGCTGGCCGTGCTGACGAGCTGGTTGCGAAGGCTCTGGAAGCTGGCGTGAACATCCGCCGCTTCGACGAGAACCGTGTTGGTATTTCCGTGGGTGAGTCTCATGGTGAGGAGCTGCTCAAGGGCCTGGTTGAGGCTCTGGGCGGCACCCTGGGTGAGGCAGATGCACAGTACGATCTGCCCGCTGAGCTGCTGCGTACCGATGAGTACATGCAGCACCCGATTTTCCACAAGTACCGCTCCGAGACCGAGATGATGCGCTACCTGCGTCACCTCGCTGATAAGGACCTGGCACTTGACCGCACCATGATTCCGCTGGGTTCGTGCACCATGAAGCTGAACGCGGCCGCTGAGATGGAGCCCATCTCCTGGCCTGAGTTCGCGAACATCCACCCGCTGGTCCCGGAGGACCAGGCAGAGGGCTGGCACGAGCTGATTAAGGATTTGAGCGAGTGGCTGGTTGCTATTACCGGTTACGATGCTATCTCGCTGCAGCCGAACTCGGGTGCGACCGGTGAGTACGCTGGTCTGCGCGCTATCCGTTCCTTCCATGAGGCTAACGGTGACCACGAGCGCGATACCGTCCTGATTCCGCTGTCTGCTCACGGCACCAACGCGGCATCTGCTGCTCTGGCTGGTCTGAAGGTTGCCGGTGTGGCAACTGCGGCTGACGGTTCGATTGATGTTGACGACCTGAAGGCAAAGATTGAGAAGTACGGCCCCAAGGTTGCCGGCATCATGATTACCTACCCTTCCACTCACGGTGTGTTTGAGGAGCAGGTTGCTGAGGTTTGCCAGCTGGTTCACGAGGCTGGCGGCCAGGTGTACCTGGATGGCGCGAACCTGAACGCTCAGATGGGCTTCGCTCAGCCCGGTAAGTTCGGCGGCGACGTTTCGCACCTGAACCTGCACAAGACCTTCTCCATTCCTCACGGTGGTGGCGGCCCCGGTGTTGGCCCGCTGGCTGTTCGTGAGCACCTGGCGAAGTTCCTGCCCGGCGACGCATACCGCGCTGATGCTGAAGGTAAGCTCCCCAACGATGCTGCACTGCCGATTTCTCAGGCGTTCTTCGGTTCTGCCGGTGTTCTGCCGATTAGCTGGATGTACATTGCGATGACTGGTGCTCAGGGTCTGAAGGACTCTTCGCAGTACGCGGTGCTGAACGCTAACTACATTGCGAAGAAGCTCAACGACAAGTACCCGGTGCTGTACACCGGCCCCGGCGGTCTGGTCGCTCACGAGTGCATCCTGGACCTGCGTCAGCTGACCGATCAGTCTCACGTGACTGCTGAGGACGTCTGCAAGCGTCTGATGGACTTCGGCTTCCACGCTCCGACTCTGGCGTTCCCGGTTCCGGGCACCCTGATGGTTGAGCCGACTGAGTCTGAGTCGAAGGAAGAGCTGGACCGCTTCATTGAGGCAATGGAGACCATCTACGACGAGATTATCGAGGTGGCTGAGGGCAAGGTCGCTGTGGATGATTCGGTTCTGCGCAACGCACCGCACACCGTTGATGTGGTGAGCGCTGATGAGTGGGATCGCCCCTACAGCCGTACTCAGGCAGCTTTCCCTGTCCCGAGCCTGCGCGCTAACAAGTACTTCACCTCGGTGGGTCGTATTGATGGCGCTGGCGGTGACCGTAACTTCGTGTGCGAATGCCCCCCGATGGAGGCTTTCGACCTGGAAGCATAAGGAGCCTGTAACGCTCCTGGGTAGGCTGTAGCGGTCTACCTGCCTCACCCGTCCTCAGGTTTCTGGGGGCGGGTGGGGGTCGCCTCCGCAGCGTATCTCGTGTCTGTGGGGGTGAACTAAATCTACGACGATTGAACGATAACAGCACAAGGCTGTGCGTGAGGAGAACCTAATGTCCCCCAAGAAGACCTCCCTGTACCCGGTTCACGAGAAGCTGGGCGCTTCTTTCACCGACTTTGGTGGCTGGGATATGCCCCTGAAGTATGCTAACGACGTTGCTGAGCATGAGGCGGTCCGTACTCGTGCCGGTATTTTCGACCTGTCCCACATGGGTGAGTTCCGTGTGACCGGTCCGGATGCGGGTGCGTTCCTGGATTACGCTCTGGTGTCGAATATGTCCATCCTGAAGGTCGGTAAGGCAAAGTACTCGATCCTGGTCAACGACAAGGGCGGCGTCATTGACGACCTGATTACTTACCGTCTGGGCGATGAGGAGTTCATGGTCGTTCCGAACGCTTCGAACATTGACACTGACTTTGCTGCGATGAGCGAGCGCCTGGGCGATTTCAACGTTGAGTTCGTGAACGAGTCGGATCAGACTTCTCTGGTGGCTGTTCAGGGTCCTCGTGCTGAGGAGATTCTGCTGGCTGCTGGTGTTTCTGATGAGGAGGCTGTCCGCGAGCTGAAGTACTACGCTTCGGTGCCGCTGACTGTTGCCGGTGTTGATGTTCTGCTGGCTCGTACCGGTTACACCGGTGAGGACGGCTTCGAGCTGTTTGTTCCGAATGAGAACGCTGTTGAGCTGTGGGATAAGCTGGCTGCTGCTGGTGAGCCTTTTGGTATGATTCCTGCCGGCCTGGCCTCTCGTGACTCCCTGCGTCTTGAGGCTGGTATGCCGCTGTACGGTCATGAGCTGGGTCTTGAGATTACTCCGTTTGAGTCCGGTCTGGGCCGTCTGGTCGAGATTGCTCTGGAGAAGAAGGCGGCTGACTTCGTTGGTCGTGAGGCTTTGGCTGAGCTGGCTAAGAGCGAGTCGAAGCGTATCCTGGTTGGTTTGAAGGCTCAGGCGAAGCGTCCTGCTCGTGCCGGTTCTAAGCTGGTGGATGCTGAGGGCAATGAGATTGGTGAGGTTACCTCCGGTATTCCTTCCCCGACTCTGGGCTTCCCGATTGCTATGGCGCTGGTGAACCGTGAGTTCTCTGAGGTTGGTTCTACTGTGGATGTTGATATCCGCGGTAAGCGTGCTCCGTTTGATGTTGTGGCTCTGCCGTTCTACAAGCGTGAGAAGTAAGAGTTTTTCTGCAGGTAATCTGTAGGGCAGAGGCGTCGTGTCCTGTGTGGGCACGGCGCCTTTTCTGCGCCGTGAGGTGGGCGTTGAGCGGCGGGGGAGTGTGTGAGGTGTTCTGAGCCTTAGTTTGTGCTGGTTCTGAAGTGCGTTAGGATTAGAGCGGCCAGTCAAAGGTGATTGTCCGCACTTATAGACCGCAGGTTGATGTGTGGTTCCTCCGTTGAGGGGCGCGTATCTTTTGGTGCGGTGCACAGACATTATTTATTTGAAGGACAGAACGTGGCTATTAACCAGAGCGCACCCAGTAGCGCCCAGAAGAAGGCAGAGGCTCTGCCGTATGACATCAGTGTTTTTGAGATGTTCAGCGTTGGTGTGGGCCCTTCGAGCTCGCATACGGTGGGGCCGATGCGCGCTTCGAACCGTTTTGTGGCGGAGCTGATTGATGAGGGTCTGCTGGACCGTGTGACGGGTGTGCATGTTGACCTGTATGGTTCGTTGGCGGCTACGGGTGCTGGTCACGGTACGATGAGTGCTGCGTTGAAGGGCCTGTGTGGTTTTGTTCCGGAGACTATCAATATCGCTGATTCTGAGGCGATGATTGAGCGCAATAGCGTGGATGGTACTTTGCCGCTTGCTGGTTACCCGTCCTCTGCGTACGGTGTGACTGCGCCCGGTGGTGAAGGGCAGAAGGTGTACGGCCCGGTGGTGAATTACCGTGAGCTGGATATGACTCTGCGTCCATTGACGGTTCTTCCGCGTCATACGAACGGTATGAAGATTGCGGCGTTTGCGGGTGAGCAGCTGCTGTTGGAGCGCACTTACTATTCGATTGGTGGCGGTTTCATTGTTGAGGGTGATGAGGAGGCGACCGGTTGTGCGTCGCTGATGAACCCTCCGTATCCGTTTGGTTCGGCTGCTGAGCTGCTGGAGATGGCGAATGAGTCTGGTCTGTCGATTGCGCAGTTGAAGATGACGAATGAATGTTCTCTGCGTTCGGAGCAGGAGGTCCGTGATGGCATCTTGCATATCTACCGTGTGATGAAGGAGTGCATTGGCTCTTCTCTGGCGCGTGTGGGTTATTTGCCGGGGCCTCTGAAGGTGCGTTGCCGTGCGGGTGCGTGGCATCGTGATTTGATGGTGGAGGATCCTTCGAAGTCTCCTGAGTTCGCTATTGACTGGGTGAACCTGATTGCTTTGGCGGTCAATGAGGAGAACGCTTTTGGTGGTCGTGTGGTGACTGCTCCGACGAATGGTGCTGCGGGTATTATTCCTGCGGTGCTGCATTACGCGATGAATTACACGCAGGGTATCCGCCATTGCGGTCAGGCTGCTCGTGATCAGGCGGTTGTTGATTTCTTCTTGGCGTCTGCTGCTGTGGGTGTGCTGTATAAGAAGCGCGCGTCGATTTCTGGTGCTGAGGTGGGTTGCCAGGGTGAGGTGGGCAGTGCCTCCTCGATGGCTGCTGCTGGTTTGGCGCAGGTGATGGGTGGTACTCCCGAGCAGGTCGAGAATGCGGCTGAGATTGCGATGGAACACAACCTGGGTCTGACGTGTGACCCGGTGGGTGGTTTGGTGCAGATTCCGTGTATTGAGCGTAATGCGATGGCTGCGTCGAATGCTGTGACGGCGGCTCGTATGGCGTTGCGTGGTGATGGTACGCACCGTGTGTCGTTGGATCAGGTGATTGAGACGATGCGTCAGACCGGTTTGGATATGTCTCACCGTTATAAGGAGACGTCCATGGGTGGTTTGGCTGTGAATGTGGTGGAATGCTAGGTGCACGCTGCGGCAGGTTTGCACTCCTGATGAGGGTGTGGTAGACAGAAGGGCTTTCTTCCTGTATCGTTAGTATTTACGCTTTCCCTAACCTTTGTGCCTTCATATAGCGGTGGGCACGGGCTGAAGGTGACGTTTTTCCGTCCGACTCTATAGCTTCGAGCACCGTTTTATTCGGGGGCTGAGGTTGTCGTGTCGCCGGTAATGTCGCCGGGAGGCTGATTGCTAACAGACATGTCTGTGGAAGGATCCCCATTTTGGTCGCTTCGAGCACCTCTAACCATGACGCCGCTAACGGCGCAGAGAACGTCTCGCGCCGAATTTCATTCGCGAAGATTAACGAACCGCTGAAGGTTCCCAACCTGCTTGCTATCCAGACCGATAGCTTCGACCGCCTCGTTGGTAACGAGCGCTGGGCGGAGCGTCTGGAGAAGGCGCAGGCTGCTGGTGACACTTCTGTCCCCGCTCAGTCCGGTCTGGCTGAGATTTTTGAAGAAATCTCCCCGATTCGTGACTTCCAGGAGACTATGCAGCTCTCCTTCTCTGAGCCTGAGTTTGCGGACCCCAAGTACTCTGTTGAGGAGTGCAAGGACCGCGACGCAACCTACTCGGCTCCGCTGTACATTAAGGCTGAATTTATGAACCTCGCTACCGGCGAGGTCAAGCAGCAGACCCTGTTCATGGGTGACTTCCCCCTGATGACCGAGGCCGGTACCTTCGTTATTAACGGTACTGAGCGTGTGGTCGTTTCTCAGCTGGTGCGTTCCCCCGGTGCTTACTTCGAGAAGGCTCCGGACCGTACCTCCGATAAGGACATTTACTCTGCCCGCGTGATTCCTTCCCGCGGTGCATGGTTCGAGCTTGAGATTGATAAGCGCGACCAGGTTGGCGTGCGTCTGGACCGCAAGCGTAAGCAGTCCGTGACTGTTCTGCTGAAGGCTCTGGGCTGGACCGAGTCCAAGATTCTGGCTGAGTTCGGTCAGTACGACTCCATCCGCGCAACTCTGGAGAAGGACTCCGTCAAGGACCGCGACGAGGCTCTGCTGGACATCTACCGCAAGCTGCGTCCGGGTGAGCCCCCGACGGTTGAAGCTGCCCAGGCTCTGCTGGACAACATGTACTTCACCCCGCGCCGCTACGACCTGGCGAAGGTTGGCCGTTACAAGCTGAACCGTAAGCTCGGTGTGGACGTTCCCATGGATTCCCCTGAGGCTTCTGTTCTGAGCCAGGACGACATCGCTCAGATGATTCGTTACCTCTGCGCTCTGCACGCAGGCGAGACCAGCATCCCCGGCGTCCGTGACGGCGAGGAGATCTCCCTCAAGATTGATATCGACGACATCGACCACTTCGGTAACCGTCGTATCCGCACCGTGGGCGAGCTGATTGAGAACCAGATCCGTACCGGTCTGTCCCGTATGGAGCGCGTGGTTCGCGAGCGCATGACCACCCAGGACGTGGACGCTATCACCCCGCAGTCCCTGGTGAACATCCGCCCCGTCGTGGCGGCTATCAAGGAGTTTTTCGGTACTTCTCAGCTGTCGCAGTTCATGGACCAGAACAACCCGCTGGCAGGTCTGACCCACAAGCGTCGTCTGTCCGCACTGGGCCCGGGCGGTCTGTCCCGTGACCGTGCAGGCATGGAAGTTCGAGACGTCCACCCCTCGCACTACGGTCGTATGTGCCCCATTGAAACCCCTGAAGGCCCGAACATTGGTCTGATTGGTTCGCTGGCAACCTACGGTCGCATCAACTCCTTCGGTTTCATTGAGACCCCCTACCGCGTGGTGACTGATGGCCGCGTGACCGATGAGGTCCGCTACCTGACTGCTGACGACGAGAAGTCTGTTGTTATCGCACAGGCAAACGCACCGCTGAACGCTGACCGCACCTTCGCTGAGAACGAGGTTCTCTGCCGTGCGGGCGATGGTTCTGGCGAAGCTGTTCTGGTTGCTCCCGGCGCCGTTCAGTACATGGACGTCTCCCCGCGCCAGATGGTGTCTGTTGCTACCGCTCTGATTCCTTACCTGGAGCACGACGACGCTAACCGAGCACTGATGGGTGCTAACATGCAGCGTCAGGCTGTGCCCCTGCTGGAGTCTGAGGCTCCCGTGGTTGGTACCGGTATGGAGAAGTACGCAGCACTGGACTCCGGTGACTCCGTGCTCGCGAAGAAGCCCGGTGTGGTTTCCTCCGTGGACGCTAAGACCGTTATCGTCCGTAACGACGACGGCTCTGTCTCCACCTACCCGATCATGAAGTTCTCCCGCTCGAACCCGGGTAACTGCTACAACCAGCGCGTTGTGGTGAAGGAAGGCCAGCGCGTCGAGTACCGCGACGTTATTGCTGATGGCCCCTCCACCGACGGTGGCGAGCTGGCACTGGGTAAGAACCTGCTCGTGGCATACATGCCGTGGGAAGGCCTGAACTACGAGGATGCAATCATCCTCTCCCAGCGCATGGTTTCTGAGGACGTGCTGACCTCGATTCACATTGAGGAGCACGAGATTGACGCCCGCGACACCAAGCTGGGCCCCGAGGAGATTACCCGCGACATTCCGAACGTGTCCGAGGATGTTCTCTCGGCTCTGGACGAGCGCGGCATCATCCACATCGGTGCTGAGGTTGAGGCTGGCGACATCCTCGTCGGTAAGGTCACCCCCAAGGGCGAGACCGAGCTGACCCCCGAGGAGCGCCTGCTGCGCGCAATCTTCGGCGAGAAGTCTCGCGAGGTTCGCGACACCTCCCTGAAGGTTCCTCACGGCGAGTCCGGTACCGTCATCGGTATCCGTATCTTCGACCGCGAGAACAACGATGAGGACGATCTGCCCCCGGGCGTGAACCAGCTGGTCCGCGTGTACGTGGCTCAGAAGCGTAAGATTACCGACGGCGACAAGCTTGCAGGCCGCCACGGTAACAAGGGTGTTATTTCCAAGATCCTGCCGATCGAGGATATGCCCTTCCTGGAAGACGGTACCCCCGTGGACGTCATCCTGAACCCGCTGGGCGTGCCCGGTCGTATGAACATTGGTCAGGTTCTGGAAGTCCACACCGGTTGGCTGGCTAAGCAGGGTTGGAAGATTGAGGGCGAGCCCGAGTGGCTTAAGCACATGCCGAACTTCCCGAAGGAATCCGGCCCGACCCGCCTCGCAACCCCGGTGTTCGACGGTGCCCACGAGGACGAACTGTTCGACCTTATGGACCACTCGAACCCGAACCGCGATGGTGACCGTCTGATCAACCGTTCCGGTAAGGCACGTCTGATTGACGGCCGTTCCGGTGAGCCGTTCCCGGATCCGATTTCGGTTGGTTACCAGTACATCCTGAAGCTGCACCACCTGGTGGATGACAAGATTCACGCTCGTTCCACCGGTCCGTACTCGATGATTACCCAGCAGCCTCTGGGTGGTAAGGCGCAGTTCGGTGGTCAGCGCTTCGGTGAGATGGAAGTGTGGGCGCTGGAAGCATACGGCGCCGCATACACCCTGCAGGAAATCCTGACCGTCAAGTCCGATGACGTGGCGGGCCGTGTGAAGGTTTACGAGGCTATCGTGAAGGGCGAGAACATCCCTGAGCCGGGTATCCCCGAATCCTTCAAGGTTCTTATCAAGGAAATGCAGTCTCTGTGCCTGAACGTCGAGGTGCTCTCCACCGACGGCAAGATTATTGAGATGAGCGACTCGGAGGAAGAAGGCTTCCGGGCAGCAGAAGATATGGGCGTGAGCCTGACCCACGACGAGCCTAGCTCCGTCGACGAGGCATAAGCACCGCCTCCTTCTAGGGTGGGGAGCCCCGCATGCGCTCGCGTGCGTTGTGGGGTTCCCGCCCGCTAACCCAAGTCTTCAGAAACTTACAGAAAGAGATTAGGACCGATATGTCCAACGAATCTTCGCTTGGTTTGATGCGAATTGGCCTCGCCACCGCCGACGACATCCGTCGTTGGTCTTTTGGTGAGGTTAAGAAGCCCGAGACCATCAACTACCGTACCCTGAAGCCCGAGAAGGACGGTCTCTTCGACGAGCGTATCTTCGGCCCCACCAAGGACTGGGAGTGCTACTGCGGTAAGTACAAGCGCGTGCGCTTCAAGGGCATTGTGTGTGAGCGCTGTGGTGTTGAGGTGACCCGCTCTAAGGTACGTCGTGAGCGTATGGGTCACATTGAGCTGGCTGCTCCTGTTACCCACATTTGGTACTTCAAGGGTGTTCCTTCCCGCCTGGGTTACCTGCTGGATCTGGCTCCGAAGGACCTGGAGAAGGTCATTTACTTCGCTGCGTACATGATCACTAAGGTTGATGAGGAAGCTCGTCATGAGGATCTGCCGATGCTGCAGGCTGCTCACGACCGTGAGAAGCAGGAGCTTGAGGCTGCTCTGAACGCTGATGTGAACGCTATTAGCCGTGAGGTTGAGGCGGAGCTGGCTCGTATTGAGGCAGAGGGCGGCAAGGCTGCTGAGAAGCGTAAGCTGCGTGATAACGCTGAGCGTCAGCTCGCGTCGGTGCGTAAGCGTTACGAGCGTGAGGCTGAGCACCTGGATCGCGTGTGGGATCGCTTCAAGAACCTGAAGGTTGCTGACCTTGAGGGTGACGAGGCTCTGTACCGTTCCATGATTGATAAGTACGGTCTGTACTTTGAGGGTGCGATGGGCGCAGAGGCTATTAAGAACCGTCTGGAGTCCTTCGACCTGGAGGCTGAGTCTGAGGCTCTGAAGGAGATCATTCAGACCGGTAAGGGTCAGAAGAAGACCCGTGCTCTGAAGCGTCTGAAGGTTGTTAACGCCTTCCTGACCACTAACAACTCCCCGCTGGGTATGGTCCTGGATGTTGTTCCGGTTATTCCGCCGGAACTGCGTCCGATGGTTCAGCTGGACGGTGGCCGTTTCGCGACCTCCGACCTGAACGACCTGTACCGTCGTGTGATTAACCGTAACAACCGTTTGAAGCGTCTGCTGGAGCTGGGTGCTCCCGAGATTATCGTGAATAACGAGAAGCGTATGCTGCAGGAAGCTGTGGACTCGCTGTTCGATAACGGTCGTCGCGGTCGCCCGGTGACCGGCCCCGGTAACCGCCCCCTGAAGTCTCTGTCTGACATGCTGAAGGGTAAGCAGGGTCGTTTCCGTCAGAACCTGCTCGGTAAGCGTGTTGACTACTCGGGTCGTTCCGTGATTGTGGTTGGTCCTCAGCTGCAGATGCACCAGTGTGGTCTGCCCAAGCAGATGGCTCTGGAGCTGTTCAAGCCCTTCGTCATGAAGCGTCTGGTGGAGCTGAGCCACGCTCAGAACATTAAGAGCGCTAAGCGTATGGTTGAGCGTTTCCGCCCGCAGGTTTGGGACGTTCTGGAAGAGGTTATTGCTGAGCACCCGGTTCTGCTGAACCGCGCACCTACCCTGCACCGCCTTGGTATTCAGGCGTTTGAGCCGAAGCTGGTTGAGGGTAAGGCTATTCAGCTGCACCCGCTGGTTTGCTCCGCGTTCAACGCTGACTTCGACGGTGACCAGATGGCAGTTCACCTGCCGCTGTCTCCCGAGGCTCAGGCTGAGGCTCGTATCCTCATGCTGTCCTCGAACAACATCCTGAAGCCTTCGGACGGCCGCCCTGTTGCTGTCCCCTCGCAGGATATGATCATTGGTCTGTACCACCTGACCAGCCCCCGCGATGGTCAGAAGAACGAGGGTCACGCATTCTCCTCGGTGGCTGAGGCTCTGATGGCGATGGATCGTCACGAGATTGAGCTGTACACCAAGGTGAAGATTCGCCTTGATGGTGACCAGTTCGTTGCTCCCGAGAATTGGGAAGCACCGGAGGGTTACCAGCCCGGCGATTCTGTGCTGCTGGACTGCACTGTTGGTCAGGTTCTGTTCAACCAGGCTCTGCCGAAGGATTACCCCTGGTTCTCTGGCGTGGCAGATAAGAAGGGCCTGGGTAGCCTGATTAATGATCTGGCTGAGCGTTACCCGATGGATGTTGTGGCTCGTGCTCTGGACAACCTGAAGAACTCCGGTTTCTACTGGGCTTCTCGTTCGGGCGTGACCGTGGCTGTTTCCGATATTGCTACTCCCGCTGCGAAGCCGGCAATTATGGAGCGCTACGAGAAGCAGGCTGCTGCAATTCAGGACGACTTCGAGATTGGTACCATCGATGACGAAGAGCGTCGTCAGGAGCTGATTAAGGTTTGGACCGAGGCTACCGACGTGGTTGCAGAGGCTATGCGTGAGAACTTGAGCTCTCACGGTGGTCTGAACACCATTTACCGTATGGTGACCTCCGGTGCACGTGGTAACTGGATGCAGGTCCGTCAGATTGCGGGTATCCGTGGTCTGGTGTCGAACCCGAAGGGCGAGATTATGCCTCGCCCGATTAAGTCCTCGTACCGTGAGGGCCTGTCGGTTCTGGAGTACTTCATCGCGACCCACGGTGCACGTAAGGGTCTGGCTGATACCGCGCTGCGTACCGCTAACTCGGGTTACCTGACTCGTCGTCTGGTGGACGTTTCGCAGGACGTTATCGTTCGCGAGCACGACTGTGGCACTCGCCGTGGTCTGGTTCTGCCTCTGATTGATGAGGATGGCGGTCTGCACCAGGACGTCGAGACTTCGATTCACGGTCGTACCCTTGCGGTTGACGTGAAGGATGAGGCAGGCAACGTTCTGGCTACTGCTGGCTCGGATGTCTCTGATGAGCTCATTGAGAAGCTCTTCAAGGCAGGCGTGAAGGACGTTCGCGTCCGTTCGGTTCTGACCTGTGAGTCCGCTATTGGTGTGTGTGCACTGTGCTACGGTCGTTCGATGGCTTCGAACGTTCTGGTGGACATTGGTGAGGCTGTTGGTATTATTGCGGCTCAGTCGATTGGTGAGCCCGGTACCCAGCTGACCATGCGTACCTTCCACACCGGTGGTGTGGCTTCGGCTGACGATATTACTCAGGGTCTGCCCCGTATTCAGGAGCTGTTCGAGGCTCGTACCCCCAAGGGTGTTGCCCCGATTTCTGAGGTGTCCGGTCGCGTGACCATTGAGGATACCGAGAAGTCCTACAAGATTGTGGTGACCCCGGACGATGGTTCCGAGCCCCAGTCCTACACTGTTCTGCGTCGTGCCGCTTCTAAGCTGCAGAACGGCGATCACGTTCAGGTTGGCGATCAGCTGGCTACCGGTTCTGTTGATCCGAAGGAGGTTCTGCGTATTCGTGGTCCTCGTGAGGCTCAGAAGCACCTGGTGAGCGAGGTTCAGGGCGTGTACAAGTCGCAGGGTGTGGAAATCCACGACAAGCACGTTGAGGTTATTGTTCGCCAGATGCTGCGTCGCGTGACCGTGATTGAGTCCGGTGATACCGATCTGCTGCCTGGTGAGCTGGTTGATAACATTGCTTTCCAGACTGCTAACCGTAAGGCACTGGTTGAGGGCAAGAAGCCCGCAGCTGGTCGTCCGGAAATGATGGGTATTACCAAGGCTTCGCTGGCTACCGAGTCCTGGCTGTCGGCGGCCTCCTTCCAGGAGACCACCCGCGTCCTGACTCAGGCTGCTATGGAGGCGAAGACTGACCCGCTGCTCGGCCTGAAGGAGAACGTGATCATCGGTAAGCTGGTTCCCGCCGGTACCGGTCTGGCACGTTACAACGATATTGAGGTTGAGCCCAGCGCCCAGGCTACTGCTGAGCGTATGCAGGCTCTGGACACTTTCGGTGGCTACCAGAGCGCGTTCCAGATGGATAACGAGGTGTACACTTACGGCAACGGCGGCTTTATGGCTGTTTCGCTGGATGAGTACGGTCGTGGTCTGGACTAAGGCTTCTGCCGTGAGGGGTAGGTTGGGGGTTTAGGCTCCCGGCCTGGTCCTTGATAAAGAACGCGGATACTCGAGTTTGTCTCGGGTATCCGCGTTTTTGTTTCATGAGGAGGTGGAGGTTTCTTTTAAGTGTGGCTTTAATATTCTTTACCCTTCAATGTGAGGTTGTAGATTTTATGCCTAGTGGGTGAATTTATTTATAAAAAAATCATTGGAGTGCATCATTTTTCATGATGAGAAAATTGCTTGACTGCGCAAGAAATTAGATGGCGGTCAAATATTCTAAATCTCCCTAGAAACCGCACTAGGACTGCAATATATAGAATATCCACTCGTTTTTCTTTGGGGTATATATGGAACAAATGTTCTTGATTTGAACAATGCTAATTCAACTGGAAAGCCTTTTGGCTAGGTTCTATTCTTGAAGGCATGCATATCACTCCAATCACTTCCGGACGGGTGACTACTAGTGGCACCCGACTGCCTTCCGGAGCATCTCAATCTCAGATGTCTGAACAGAATTCCTCTTTGTCTGCAGGGGAGCAAAAGCGCTCCTCTGTTTTTTCGCGTTTTAAGGTGCCTACCCATTCTCTTGCTCGCATTGGTGCAGCATGCCTTATTGCGGCTTCCGCAATTCTTCCCGCCGGTCAGGTTGCGACCGCGGCCCCTGCTTCTCAGAGCGCTAGTGCTACCCCCTACCTGGTAGGTGCGGGTGCGGCGGATATTACCGGTGAGCCCGGTGAAGTTGGCTTCATGGGCTATGGTGACTCTTCTCAGAAGGGTAGCGGTGTGCATACTCGCCAGTACGCACGCGCTTTCATCGCTGTGGATCGAGCTTCGGGTAAGCGCAACCTCATTGTTGTACTCGATACGTTGACCAGTTGGCAGTCTTTGCGTGATGAGCTGGTGAAGCGTATCCGCGCTGAGTTTGGTTCTGCGTACGATGAGTCGAACATTATGATTACCGCTACCCACACCCATGCGACCCCCGGTGGTATTACGCACCAGAGCCTGTACAACATCACCACTCTGGGTTTCCATCAGGACACTTTCAATGCTCAGGTGGATGGTTCGCTGAAGGCAATCCGCCAGGCAACTAAGGACCTGGCTCCGGGTAACCTGACGATTTCTTCTTCGAAGCTGACCGGTGTTGGTGCTAACCGTTCCCGTGAGGCGTTTAATCTGGATTCTCCCCAGTTGCGTTCTAAGCTGCCCGGCGGTACCGATCCGACCAATATGACTCTGCGTCTGGAACGTAACGGTAAGACTCGTGCGGTGTTGAACTGGTTCGCAATTCACCCGACGTCTTTGACCTCGAAGAACACCTTGATTTCGAGCGACAACAAGGGTTACGCGGAGTACCTGCTGGAGACTCAGGATCACGGCGTTGATCGCAATGTTCCCGGTAGTGATGATGGTTTCGTTGCGGCGTTTGCAAATGCTAATGCTGGTGATGTTTCTCCGAATACTTGGTTGAAGCCTGGTCAGGGTCCCACTAATGACCAGTTCAAGAACGTGAAGATTCAGGGTGAGAAGCAGGCTAATGCTGTGCGTTCTCAGCTCAAGAGTGCAGGTACCCCTGTGGGTAAGGGTCTGGATTCGCGTATTTCGTACTTCAATTTCTCGGGTATGACTGTGGATGCGAAGTACACCGGTAGCGGCCATAATGAGCGTACCTGTCAGGGTTTCTTGGGTACTCCGTTTGGTGCCGGCTCCACTGAGGACGGTGGCGGTGGTTGGGCTGTTTATAAGGAAGGCTCTGGTCGCCCCTCTATTCTGGGTACTTTGGTGTTCACGCCGAGTGCCGCGCAGACGCGTTGCCAGCAGCCGAAGGGTATTCTCTTCTCTGCAAAAAATGGAACGATCATTCAAGAAAAGTATCCGGTGCAGATTATGCGCTTCGGTGACTACTACCTGCTGGGTATGCCCGGTGAGTTCACCGGCGCGGTGGGTGTGCAATACCGTCAGGATGCTGCCAAGCTCTTCGGTGTTCCCGAATCACACATTATTCTGCAAGGCTACACCAACGCCTACGACCACTACGTGACGACCCCTGAAGAATATGACTCTCAGCAGTATGAAGGTGGCGCGACCCTCTTCGGTCGTTACACCTCCAGCGCGTTCCGCCAGACCATTAATATTGTCGGAACCTCGCTGAAGAACGGTACCCCTCTGAGTATTGGTGACCGTCCGAATGATCGTCGCCCGGTAGCGAGTCTGCAGGGTAAGGTCGTCTACGATACCCCCATGTTCGGTGTGCGTTACGGCCAGGTCACTCAGCAGCCTCAGGACGCTATTGCCGGCCGCGAAGAGGTGACTGCTCGTTTTGCGGGTGCTCACCCGAATAACAATATTCATCACGACGGTAGCTATTTCGTGATTGAGCGTCGTGTGGGTAATACCTGGAAGTACTACACCGCCGATAACAACCCGGATACCTTCTTTGAATGGAAGCGCATTGGCGTTTCGGCGTCTCAGGTGACGGTTCGCTGGAAGGTGCCGGCTAATACTCCTAAGGGGCAGTACCGCATCCGCTACTACGGCAATGCTAAGAAGAATTCGAAGACTATCACCCCGTTTGAGGGGCAGACTCGAGTCTTCCAGGTGGCGTAGTCCAGTAGCTGCTGTGGCGGACCTATAACTGAATATTCTCTTGCGGGAGGCGGGCGCGGTTCTGTGCTCGCCTCCCGCAAGTATTGAAGCCGTCAAGAATCGTGTGTGTGATTCTTGGCGGCTTTCTGCTTTGGATCGCCTCAGAGAGGGTGCAGGGGAGGGGTGAATCCCAACAATGTAATTTAAGTGAGGCAAATCATTAGCTTTTACCCTTGGATGGGGGCTTAAAAGCAAAGAATCTCCGCTCTGGCGCTAGATTAAGCGGGATTTAACCTGTATAGTCTTATCCGAAGTACTTGAGCTCGGTGCACAAGGATCCACCCCCGGTGGGTTTACGCGGGATATTTCCCGAGGGCACGGGCATGATGAATCAATGGCAGTATGGATACCGTCCTTTGGCGTTGCTTTTTGCTGACGCCTAAATGCCATTTTTAAGCGTGCCCAAAAACTTTTTCACCTCTGATGGTGGGGAATTTTAGCCCTGAGAACTCGCCGAGATGTCGAGGAACCTATAGAAACCAACCGGATATGCATCCGAGCGTTTCTGATAACCGAGAGCACCCATCCAACGTGATGGGGGCCAGTAAGTTTATACGGGCTTCTCTAACGAGAAACCTGATCAAGCAACGGAGAAAACGTGCCTACTATTCAGCAGCTGGTCCGCAAGGGCCGGACTCCCAAGGTCGTTAAGACCAAGGCGCCCGCACTGAAGGGCAACCCCATGAAGCGTGGCGTGTGCACCCGTGTGTACACCACCACCCCGAAGAAGCCGAACTCGGCACTGCGTAAGGTCGCTCGTGTCAAGCTCAACGGCGGCGTCGAGGTTACCGCATACATCCCCGGTGAGGGTCACAACCTGCAGGAGCACTCGATCGTGCTCGTTCGCGGTGGTCGTGTGAAGGACCTCCCCGGTGTTCGCTACAAGATCGTTCGTGGCGCTCTGGATACCCAGGGTGTTAAGGGTCGCGGCCAGGCTCGCTCCCGCTACGGCGCTAAGAAGGAGAAGAAGTAATGCCTCGTAAGGGTCCCGCTCCCAAGCGTCCCCTCGTAAACGATCCTGTTTACGGTTCTGCTCTGGTCACTCAGCTGATCAACAAGGTTCTGCTGGACGGCAAGAAGTCCGTCGCAGAGCGCATCGTCTACGGCGCCCTCGAGGGTGTCGAGAAGAAGACCGGTTCTGACCCGGTCGCAACCCTGAAGAAGGCAATGGACAACATCAAGCCTTCTCTCGAGGTTCGCTCCCGCCGCGTTGGCGGTGCAACCTACCAGGTTCCGGTTGAGGTTCGCCCCGGCCGTTCCACCGCTCTGGCTCTTCGCTGGCTCGTTGGCTTCTCGAAGCAGCGCCGCGAGAAGACCATGACTGAGCGTCTGATGAACGAGATCCTGGATGCGTCCAACGGTCTCGGTGCCGCTGTGAAGCGTCGCGAGGACACTCACAAGATGGCCGAGTCCAACAAGGCCTTCGCACACTACCGCTGGTAATTCTCCGTTTAGAGCCTGCCGAGTCGATTCGAGTCGGCAGGCTTTCGGAGTATCTCATTTAGGGAGAATAACGTGGCACTTGACGTGTTCACCGACCTTAACAAGGTCCGCAACATCGGTATTATGGCGCACATCGACGCCGGTAAGACCACCACCACTGAGCGCATTCTGTTCTACACCGGTATTAACCACAAGATCGGTGAGACCCACGACGGCGCTTCCACTATGGACTGGATGGCTCAGGAGCAGGAGCGAGGTATTACCATTACCTCCGCAGCAACCACCTGCTTCTGGAAGGACAACCAGATCAACATTATCGACACCCCCGGTCACGTCGACTTCACCGTTGAGGTTGAGCGCTCCCTGCGCGTCCTCGACGGCGCAGTTGCTGTGTTCGACGGCAAGGAAGGTGTTGAGCCCCAGTCTGAGACCGTTTGGCGCCAGGCTGACAAGTACGATGTCCCCCGTATCTGCTTCGTCAACAAGATGGACAAGATGGGTGCTGACTTCTACTTCACCGTTCAGACCATCATCGACCGTCTGGGTGCACGCCCGCTGGTTGTTCAGCTCCCCATCGGCGCTGAGAGCGACTTCCTCGGTGTTGTTGACCTGCTCGAAATGAAGGCATACGTCTGGCCTGGCGACGCCAAGGGTGACGTGACCATGGGTGCCTCCTACGAGGTTCAGGACATCCCCGCTGACCTGGTTGAGAAGGCTGAGCAGTACCGCGCTGAGCTGGTTGAGGCTGTTGCTGAGGCTAGCGAAGAGCTTATGGAGAAGTACCTCGAAGAGGGCGAGCTGTCCATCCCCGAGATCAAGGCTGGTATCCGTCAGCTCGTGATCGCAGGCGAGGCATTCCCCGTTCTCTGTGGTTCTGCATTCAAGAACCGTGGTGTTCAGCCCATGCTGGACGCTGTGATTGAGTACCTGCCCTCCCCGCTGGACGTTCCGGACGTTGTCGGCTCCAACCCCTCCAACGAGGAAGAGAAGCTGACCCGTAAGGCATCCGCTGACGAGCCCTTCGCAGCACTGGCATTCAAGGTTGCAGCTCACCCGTTCTACGGTCAGCTGACCTACACCCGCGTGTACTCCGGTGTTGCAGCTCAGGGCCAGCAGGTTCTGAACTCCACCAAGGGTAAGAAGGAGCGCATCGGTAAGCTCTTCCAGATGCACTCCAACAAGGAGAACCCTGTTGAGGAGATTACCGCAGGTCACATTTACGCTGCGATTGGTCTGAAGGACACCACCACTGGTGACACCCTGTGCGACCCCGCACACCCGATCGTTCTCGAGTCGATGACCTTCCCCGACCCCGTGATCTTCGTGGCTATCGAGCCCAAGACCAAGGGTGACCAGGAGAAGATGTCCACCGCTATCCAGAAGCTTTCCGCTGAGGACCCCACCTTCACCGTTTCGCTGAACGAAGAAACCGGTCAGACCGAAATTGGTGGTATGGGTGAGCTGCACCTGGACATCATCGTTGACCGTATGAAGCGTGAGTTCAAGGTTGAGGCTAACGTTGGTAAGCCTCAGGTTGCTTACCGCGAGACCATCAAGAAGGCAGTCGAGAAGGTCGACTACACCCACAAGAAGCAGACCGGTGGTTCCGGTCAGTTCGCAAAGGTGCAGGTCTCCTTCGAGCCCCTGCCCCTGGATGGCGAAGAGCTGTACCTGTTCGAGGACAAGGTCACCGGTGGCCGCGTTCCTCGCGAGTACATCCCCTCGGTCGACGCTGGTATCCAGGACGCTATGAAGTTCGGTGTCCTCGCTGGCTACCCGATGGTGGGCGTGAAGGCAACCCTGATCGACGGTGCTTACCACGACGTCGACTCCTCCGAAATGGCGTTCAAGATCGCTGGTTCGATGGTCTTCAAGGAAGGCGCTAAGCGCGCTAACCCGGTCCTGCTCGAGCCGCTGATGGACGTTGAGGTTCGTACCCCCGAGGAGTACATGGGCGACGTTATCGGCGACCTGAACTCCCGCCGTGGCCAGGTTCGTTCCATGGAGGACGCATCCGGCGTTAAGATCATCAAGGCTATTGTGCCCCTGACCGAAATGTTCGGTTACATTGGCGACCTGCGTGGCAAGACCCAGGGTCGTGCAGTGTTCTCGATGGCATTCGATAGCTACGGCGAGGTTCCCAAGAACGTCGCTGACGAGATCATTCAGAAGAGCCGCGGCGAGTAATTTCCGCGTCTTGTCCGTGGGCCACGGGCCAAAAACCTGTGGCCCACGCCAAAATTTTCAATTAAATCCATTATTGAGAGCATGAACAGTTTCATCTCTGCGGCGTAATCCGCTATTGTAGACGCTAGACCGTTTTATAACGGGATGCGCCGGAGCGAAGATCCGCGTGCATGTTTTCAATCGTTCTAGGAGGAACACTCTTGGCTAAGGCTAAGTTCGAGCGCTCCAAGCCTCACGTTAACGTCGGTACCATTGGTCACGTTGACCACGGTAAGACCACCCTGACCGCAGCAATCTCCAAGGTTCTGGCTGACAAGTACCCGGACCTGAACGAGAAGCGCGACTTCGGTATGATCGACTCCGCTCCCGAGGAGCGCCAGCGCGGTATTACCATTAACATTGCTCACATCGAGTACCAGACCGAGAAGCGCCACTACGCACACGTTGACGCTCCCGGCCACGCTGACTACGTCAAGAACATGATTACCGGTGCGGCTCAGATGGACGGCGCAATCCTCGTGGTTGCAGCTACCGACGGCCCCATGGCACAGACCCGCGAGCACGTTCTGCTCGCTCGCCAGGTTGGCGTCCCCACCCTGCTGGTTGCACTGAACAAGGCAGACATGGTTGACGACGAAGAGCTCCTCGACCTCGTCGAGATGGAGGTCCGTGACCTCCTCTCCTCGCAGGAGTTCGACGGCGACAACGCTCCCGTTGTTCGCGTTTCCGCACTGAAGGCTCTCGAAGGCGACCCCGAGTGGGTTGCTAAGGTCGAGGAGCTCATGGACGCAGTCGACACCTACATTCCGGACCCCGTGCGTGAGAAGGACAAGCCCTTCCTCATGCCCATCGAGGACGTCTTCACCATCACCGGTCGTGGCACCGTTGTTACCGGTCGTGCAGAGCGCGGTACCCTGAAGATCAACTCCGAGGTCGAGATCGTCGGTATCCGCCCGATCCAGAAGACCACCGTTACCGGTATCGAGATGTTCCACAAGCAGCTCGACGAAGCATGGGCAGGCGAGAACTGTGGTCTGCTGCTCCGTGGTCTGAAGCGTGACGATGTCGAGCGTGGTCAGGTTGTCGTGGAGCCGGGCTCCATCACCCCCCACACCGAGTTCGAGGCAAACGTCTACATCCTCTCCAAGGATGAGGGTGGCCGTCACAACCCCTTCTACTCCAACTACCGTCCTCAGTTCTACTTCCGTACCACTGACGTGACCGGCGTTATCACCCTCCCCGAGGGCACCGAGATGGTTATGCCCGGTGACAACACCGAGATGACCGTTACCCTGATCCAGGAAATCGCAATGGAAGAGGGCCTCGGCTTCGCTATCCGTGAGGGTGGCCGCACCGTTGGTTCGGGTCGCGTTACCAAGATCATCAAGTAATTGCCGTAAATTTACGACAATTCGCTAAAGATCTGCCGGAGGGGAGACTCTCCATCAGGTAGCGATACTCAAGGACCCCCGCATCTGCGGGGGTCCTTTTGTTATGCCCTTTGCGGGTTGCTGAAGGCTCTGGCAAAGGAGAGAACGGCATTATCTGCTGGACTGTACCAAACCGCTCTGAGCGTTATCAGTTCGTCCTAGTAGCCGCTCAAGGCTTCTGAGGGGGTATGCGTGGCCGATAGTGGAGTTTACGGTGAATCTGTAACGGCAGGGAACACCCTCCCCGGCGGCGGTATGACATATCCGTACCCTCTAGCTGTAGATTCTGAACTCCTGGATGTGGAAAGCCCTGGGGCAGGGGAGCAGAGGAACGACTGCCTACTCCGTTCAGAGATCTGCTGGCTCGAAGACAGAATCTGGGTCATGCGGACCGGCTTACGGCGGGGGAGCGTCTAAAGACCCTTCAGATAGGAATATAAAATCTTCGGACAAAGAAAAACGGTTCCCAGCCCGAAGGCTGGGAACCGCAATTCGAATGACTGCCCCTCGGAAGGGACATAGGTAATCCTACTACAGAATGCCGTAGGAATAGAACCTATACGTGCTGATAGCTAGATGTTTTCCTCATGACGAGGCTCGTAGCCTTGCTGAGGAGCCGGGGGCTGCTGCATCTGGACATTGCTCTGAGGGTACATACCCGGCTGATTCTGAGACGGCGGGAAGTCCTCGAGCTGCTCAGAACCCTGGTGCGGAGCTACCACATCCTGCTTATTCTGTCGCGCCAGCAGACGCCAGATAACGCCGGCAATAAGCAAAATCGAGATGATTAGCAGGGTCAGCGGGTTCAGACCGTTGAGCAAAATTGCCAGGTCGAGGGTGACCAGAGCAGTTGCGATATAGGTCCAGACTCGGTCGAGCAGCAGAGCGCTCAGGAGAGTCAGGGCAATACCGAGTACCAACACCACGATATCCGGACCATCAGCGGGAACTGCCCACGTTACCAGGGTGAGGAACACCTGCAGACCCAAAGCCCAGTACAGAGGAGAATCCGATACCTGCGTATCTACAGGCCTCTTTGCGATGAAGTTCTTGAGAACCTTGGCTGCCACAACAGCCAACAGAATCAGGAGAGCAACCTCAAGAATGACGCTCAGGGGGTTGGACTTCGAGTAATCAATGACCAGACGGGCGATGAAGAGGCTGAACGCCGTGGTGCAGACAATCGGCAGGTTCTTCGCCTTGGTGACAGATACGAAGGACAGAGCACCCAGACCCCAGAGAAGTGCGTTGAGCTCCACCTGCCTGGGCTCAAAAACCAACCCAACGAAGGTGTAGAATCCCAGCACCGCCAGAGCGGGAATCATCAGCAGCGTATTGACCGGTGCATAGATACCCTGGCTCAGGGGACGGCGAGACATGAAACGCGCGTAGGGGGCACCCAGCGGGCCGTGCATCGGCAAATCAACCATCGTATTACCGGCCGGAACAGCGATGCGAGGACGAACATTTGCCCTCACACCGAAGACCTCAACCGGGAGCGTGACCTTCAGAACGAACAGGATGATGACGGCAATCAGAGCGTAGTAGCCCAGAAGAGTCATCTCCATTGTGCTTTCCCTCGTGTTGAAGAGATTCCACAGAGCACCGATGCAGAAAGTCGTGATGCTGATGGAGGCACCAATCTGCATGCGGGAGACCCTGAAGATAAGGGCAAGCACCCATACAGAGATGAAGATAGCAGGAGTTGCTACCGCGAACAGAAGATTATCAAAATCGCCAATGAAACGGCCTGCGCTCAGGACAGAACCGAGCGTGAAGAAAATCGCCGCCGCGTATGCTTCGTAGTTTCGCTTGGAGTACGCGTAGAGTAGCACGCTGCACAGAGCCTGAACCGCCAGCAGCGCAAGTACGAGGAAGTCTACGAGCGATTCCTTCATATTGCCGGTGATCGCGAGCAGAATGACCGACCAGCAGATGGGGAACCGCGCAACGGTGAGTAGCTCCGAACGAATCGAAGAGCCAACCGGCATAAAGAAACCAAGCGCACCATAAACGACGGTCAGGAGCGCCGGCAATGCTACAGCAATGTACTCCTTCTGCAAGTCGTACAGCAGGTAGTGTCGCGAGCCAATCGTCGCGATAAGCAGAGTCGCGTAGAACGCGATACGGACAAACATGACAAGCGTGGAGCGGAAGGAACCAACATCCGAAAGTCGTAGCGCGCGGGCCAGAATAAGAGCGCTCAGGACGCTCAAGAAGAGGACGGCACCCGAGAAGAGAGGGAAACCAACCCAGAATCGGCCATGTGCTCCGCCATCAGCATGGTTAGCTACGTACCCCACGAAGAGAGCAAAAACGCCCAAGAAGAGGTACGTCGACATCTCTACAAGACGGTAGCTTGCGTTCTGCGCTGCAACGCCCTGAGAGAGGACAAAAGTCAGTAGCGCAATAGCGGCGCAGACCAACGCAAACATCAAAAGTGACTCAGAAGTCTGCATCTCAGGAATGAGAGCGAGGAAGAGCTGAATCATACCAATGGCATAACCGATGTTGCTCAGTACCGCTCCAGCAGTACGTGCCTCGGGAGCCTTAGCAGTGACCAGATAGATGACTACAGCCGCGGCAAAGAAGAGGTAGAACGTTCCCTGGTTGCCAGGGGAAGCATACATGCCAATGACCGGGATGAGCGCTACAAAACTCATGAGCACCAGAGGCTGAATTGCCTTGCGGTACAGCAAGAAACTGACAATGCAGAGGACACCAATAACCCAGGGCGCGGGGAAGACACCTTGATTACCCTCTGCATAGGGAAGGAAAGTGCTCCAGCGCGTTGCGTAGGTAACGCTATCAGCGACGTGAGCAGTGTAGAAGGCATCAAGGAGAGCAAAGAAGGAGAAGAATACGCCGACGCATGCGTCAATTGCCGGCAACCACTCTATCTTGCGAGCGGGTTGGTGAAGAGCTTCCTTCGCCCAGGGGATAGCCGGGGTGCTTTGCACCTGCTCGGACTGTTCAGCGGCAGCAGGAGCGGAACCAGCAATAGTCTTCTGCAGACGAGGAATAAATACGTAGGCAGAAATCAGGTTAACAACCAGAACAGAGACGAAGAAGATACTGGGGAACCACGGGCCGTGATCCGAGTCCATGATGAAGGAGAGAATGGATGCAATCGGGTAGATGCGTGCCTGGGCGTAGTAATCCGCCGTGCCGTTCAGCCAGGTGAACAGAATGGCGTGCACAGACATGACCGCAAAGGCAATACCTGCATCCGTGTAGCTCAGATCGTTGGTAAAGAAGAAAATGGCGACGGCAGTAGCCGGGACGAAAATACGGGAAGAATCAACAAGACCTTCGCGGATACCCTTCGGGGCAGCATTCGGGGCAAAGTGCAGAATCAAACCCAGAACAGTGGCAACGGCAGTCAGAGAAACGAAATACCAAACGAAAGGCAGAGCCGCCACCTTCGTAGCTGCCAACGAGTCCGAAACGATGAACGAAATCAGCAGGTACGCCATCACACGGTTACGCATGAGGGCGCAGGCTCCAACAATAGCTGCAGTGCCAACCAGAGACGTGAGGAGCCAGATGTAGCGTCCTTCAGTCCAAATCTTGAGGACATAGATAGCAACGCCGGTCAGAGGAATAAACGCAAGACCCGTTGCTGCAAAAGAGTAGGAGGCAATACGCAGGCGCTCTACGAAACGGTAGGTGAGCAGACCGGCTCCGTAGAAGACAATTGCTCCAAGCGCCATTGCGAGGACACGGAAGATAGCCGTTTCATCCTGAGAAGAAGTCACCGAGGTGACAAAAAGACCTGCAGCGCCGATGAGCAGGAGCGAGCCGATGTACAGAACAATATTGAGGAAGATATCCTCATTGACCCGGCGTCGCTGCGCAGGAGGCTGAGGATACGGACTCGATAGGGACGGGGGAACGTACAAGCCGAGACCTTGCGGCTGAGCATACTGAGGGCTCTGAGACGAAGAGTGAGAGCTAGAGGATGCCTGATGAGGTTGTGTCGGCTGAGACATGGTTTCTCCTTAGGCTGTAGTGATACTTCTACGATACGAGAGTCTTTAGGCCTAAAAGCTTTATTAAGAGCAATAAAGCGCATGGAACTTACTGAAAGTAGATTGAAAGCTCCCTGAGAGTTACATCGCGGGAGTATCCTCAGGTTGACAGCGACAGTTAAGTGTTCTTAAGCACTTAACTTGTGTTCGTATTGCATCAGGGCTCTAACTCTGAGAGAATTGACGACGTTGTCAAAGCGTCTACCTGCACTAAAGGTAGGCCCACGTATGACCCGGTCCGAAGGATGACGGGACGAGTTTGTCTAGAAAATAGGCGACACGCCCGAGTTCGGGGGTCGGTACTCAGGCGGGGTGAGGAACCCGGCAAAGCCGGATTCAGTCCGTTCTGAGTGGCGCACGTGATGAATATATCGCGTTCCTTAAGCGCTATAACAAAGGGGCAAAAGCTCCGATACAGGGAATACATCAAGAAAGAGAGTCCGACAGATGGCGGGACAGAAAATCCGCATCCGTCTGAAGTCCTATGACCACGAGGTCATCGATTCTTCGGCACGGAAAATCGTCGAAACGGTCAAGGGCGCAGGCGCAACTGTAGTTGGCCCCGTGCCGCTGCCGACCGAGAAGAACGTCTACTGTGTTATTCGTTCTCCCCACAAGTACAAGGACAGCCGCGAGCACTTCGAGATGCGTACGCACAAGCGTCTGATCGACGTTGTTGATCCGACCCCCAAGGCTGTTGATGCCCTCATGCGTCTCGACCTGCCGGCAGACGTAAACATCGAGATCAAGCTGTAGAGGATCGCATCTAATGACTAACAAATTCGAGCGCCAGGTGAAGGGCCTGCTGGGCACCAAGCTCGGCATGACCCAGGTCTGGGACGAGGACGGCAAGTTCGTGCCCGTCACCGTCGTCAAGGCTGATTCTAACGTTGTTACCCAGATCCGTAACCAGGAAACTGACGGCTACGAAGCTGTTCAGATCGGTTTCGGTGCAATCGACTCTCGCAAGGTTACCAAGCCCCTGGCTGGTCACTTCGAGAAGGCCGGTGTTACCCCCCGTCGCCACATCGTCGAGCTGCGTACCGCAGATGCTTCTGAGTATTCCCTCGGTCAGGAACTGACCGTTGAGCTCTTCGAAGCAGGCCAGAAGGTCGACGTCGTTGGTAAGACCAAGGGTAAGGGCTTCGCAGGTGTTATGAAGCGTCACGGCTTCAAGGGTGTTGGCGCGTCTCACGGTCAGCACAAGAACCACCGTAAGCCCGGTTCCATCGGTGGCGCATCCTACCCCGCACGCGTGTTCAAGGGTATGCGCATGGCTGGCCGTATGGGCGCAGCACGTCACACTACCTTGAACCTGACTATCCAGGGTGTGGACGCAGAGAACAATGTCCTGCTGATCAAGGGCGCAATCCCCGGTCCCAAGGGCGGCGTTGTTCTGGTTCGTACCGCTGTGAAGGGAGCCTAATACATCATGGCTGTTAAGACCCTTAAGGTAGACCTGCCCGCAGAGATTTTCGACGCGCAGGCATCCGTGCCCCTGCTGCACCAGGTTGTCGTTGCACAGCTCGCTGCTGCACGCCAGGGCACCCACAAGACCAAGAACCGCGGCGAGGTTTCCGGTGCAGGCCGTAAGCCCTTCAAGCAGAAGGGTACCGGTAACGCACGTCAGGGCTCCATCCGTGCACCGCACATGACCGGCGGTGGCGTTGTTCACGGTCCGACCCCGCGTAACTACGCACAGCGCACCCCCAAGAAGATGATCGCCGCTGCACTGCGCGGTGCTCTCTCTGATCGCGCTCGTCACGACCGCGTCCACGTTGTCGAGAACTTCATCTCCGGTGAAACCCCCTCGACCAAGGCTGCAAAGGCTGCATTCGCAGCTATCACCGAGCGCAAGAACATCCTTCTTGTGATTGCTCGTGCAGAGGACGTTGTGGCTCTGTCCGCACGTAACCTGGAGAACGTCCACGTTCTGTACGCAGATCAGCTCAACACCTACGATGTGCTGGTTTCTGACGACGTGGTCTTCACCAAGGCAGCATTCGACGCATTCGTTGCTGCAGCTCAGAAGAAGGAGGGCGCTAAGTAATGAGCGTTTCCACCAAGTCTGTATACGACGTGATTATCGCTCCCGTCGTTTCCGAGAAGAGCTACGGTCAGCTCGACGAAGGTAAGTACACCTTCGAGGTCGCTACCGATTCCAACAAGCTGGAAATCAAGCAGGCCATCGAGAAGATCTTTGACGTCAAGGTTGCTTCCGTCAACACCATCAACCGTCAGGGCAAGCGCAAGCGCACCCGTTTCGGTTGGGGCGCTCGCAAGAACACCAAGCGTGCGATTGTGACCCTCAAGGAAGGCACCATCGACATCTTCGGCGGTCCGCAGGCATAAGCCCCGCGGAGACCACTTTAACGAAGGAAGAAATATCTAAATGGGTATTCGTAAGTACAAGCCGACGACCCCGGGTCGCCGCGGTTCGAGCGTTGCTGATTTCTCCGAGATCACCCGCTCCACCCCGGAAAAGTCCCTGCTTCGTCCGCTTCACAAGACCGGCGGCCGTAACAACACCGGCCGCATCACCACCCGTCACAAGGGTGGCGGCCACAAGCGCCAGTACCGTCTGATCGACTTCCGTCGTCACGACAAGGACGGCGTTAACGCACGCGTTGCACACATCGAGTACGATCCCAACCGTACCGCTCGCATCGCGCTGCTGCACTACTTCGATGGTTCCAAGCGCTACATCATCGCTCCGAACAAGCTCGCTCAGGGCGACATCGTCGAGTCCGGCCCCGCAGCTGACATCAAGCCCGGTAACAACCTGCCCCTGCGCAACATCCCCGTTGGTACCGTGATTCACTGTGTCGAGCTCCGCCCCGGTGGCGGCGCAAAGCTGGCTCGTTCCGCAGGTGCTTCTGTACAGCTGGTTGCTAAGGAAGGTAAGTACGGTCAGCTCCGTCTGCCCTCCGGAGAAATCCGCAACGTGGATGTTCGCTGCCGCGCAACCGTTGGTGAAGTTGGCAACGCTGAGCAGTCCAACATCAACTGGGGTAAGGCAGGCCGTAACCGCTGGAAGGGCATCCGCCCGACCGTCCGTGGTGTGGTCATGAACCCGGTTGACCACCCGCACGGTGGTGGTGAAGGTAAGACCTCCGGTGGTCGTCACCCGGTTAACCCCAACGGTAAGCCCGAGGGTCGTACCCGCCGTCCCAACAAGGAAAGCGACAAGCTCATCGTTCGTCGCCGTCGTACTGGCAAGAAGCGCTAAGGAGCCTGAAACATGCCTCGTAGTTTGAAGAAGGGCCCTTTCGTTGATCAGCACCTCTACCTGAAGGTTGCAGCTCAGAACGAGAAGGGCACCAAGAACGTAATCAAGACTTGGTCGCGTCGCTCGATGATTATCCCCGACATGCTCGGTCACACCATCGCAGTGTACGACGGTCGCAAGCACGTGCCGGTGTTCATCACCGAGTCGATGGTTGGTCACAAGCTCGGTGAGTTTGCTCCGACCCGCACTTTCCGCAGCCACGTGAAGGACGACCGTAAGGGCAAGCGTCGCTAATCGGTTCACACCGATAAGCTAACGTTTCCCTTTCGGCAATAGACGAAAGAGAGATAGGCAATGGAAGCCAAGGCATCAGCGCGTTTCGTTCGCGTTACGCCTATGAAGGCCCGCCGTGTCGTCAACCTGATCCGTGGTAAGCAGGCGGAAGAGGCTCTGGCGATTCTGAAGTTCGCCCCCCAGGCAGCTTCGGAGCCGGTATACAAGATCGTTGCTTCGGCAGTAGCTAACGCTCGTCAGAAGGCAACCCAGCAGGGTCTGCCCTTCCGCGAGGAAGAGCTGTTCATCAGCGAAGCATTCGTGAACGAGGGCCCGACCATGAAGCGCATTCAGCCCCGCGCTCAGGGTCGCGCATACCGAATCAACAAGCGCACCAGCCACATCACCGTGGTAGTTGCTACCCCGGAGAAGGAGGAGGACCGCTAAATGGGTCAGAAAATTCACCCGAACGGTTTCCGACTGGGCATCACCACTGACCACGTCTCCAAGTGGTTCGCTGATTCCAACAAGCCCGGCGAGCGTTACGCTGACTTCGTCCGCGAGGACGTAAAGATCCGCGAGCTGCTGGCAAAGAACCTGGATCGCGCAGGCGTTGCAAAGGTCGAGATCGAGCGTACCCGTGACCGCGTGCGTGTGGACATCCACACCGCTCGTCCCGGTATCGTGATTGGCCGCCGTGGCGCAGAAGCAGACCGCATCCGCGGCGAGCTCGAGAAGCTCACCAACAAGCAGATTCAGC
Organism: Rothia sp. HMSC061C12; assembly: GCF_001815755.1. NCBI lineage: Bacteria > Bacillati > Actinomycetota > Actinomycetes > Micrococcales > Micrococcaceae > Rothia > Rothia sp. HMSC061C12. The sequence goes on along the minus strand of NZ_KV821843.1, from coordinate 183,823 downwards.
TGAACATCCTCGAGGTTGCTAACCCCGACCTCTCCGCTCAGCTGGTTGCACAGAGCATCGCAGAGCAGCTCGCATCGCGTGTTGCATTCCGCCGTGCAATGAAGAAGGCAATCCAGTCCGCACAGCGTGCAGGCGCAAAGGGTATCCGTATCCAGTGCTCCGGCCGTCTGGGTGGCGCTGAAATGTCCCGTTCCGAGTTCTACCGCGAAGGCCGTGTGCCCCTGCACACCCTGCGTGCGAACATCGACTACGGCTTCTTCGAGGCTAAGACCACCTTCGGTCGCATCGGCGTGAAGGTCTGGATCTACAAGGGCGACCTGACCGACAAGGAGCTGGCAGCTCAGCAGGCAGCAAACAACCGCCGTGGCAACCGCCGCGATGGTGACCGCCGCCGCCAGGGCAACCGTGGTCCTCGTCGCGAGCGCCGCAACGAGAACGCTTCGGCAAAGGTCGAGGCCAAGACTGCAGAGAACGGTGAGGCATAAATGCTTATTCCCCGTCGAGTAAAGTACCGCAAGCAGCACCACCCCAAGCGTAGTGGTCTCGCAAAGGGCGGCACCGAGGTTAGCTTCGGTGAGTGGGGCATTCAGGCCCTGTCGCCCGCATACGTGACCAACCGCCAGATTGAGGCTGCACGTATCGCAATGACCCGTCACATCAAGCGTGGCGGTAAGGTCTGGATCAACATTTATCCCGACCGTCCGCTGACCAAGAAGCCCGCTGAAACCCGTATGGGTTCCGGTAAGGGTTCGCCCGAGTGGTGGGTCGCAAATGTCAAGCCGGGTCGAGTCATGTTTGAACTCTCCGGTGTGTCCGAAGAAGTGGCTCGCGAGGCAATGCGCCTGGCAATCCACAAGCTCCCGATGAAGGCACGTGTTGTGCGTCGCCGCGAAGGTGGTGAATAAGCGAGATGGCAGTAGGATCCAAGGACCTGAGCATCGATAAGCTCGCAGAGCTCTCCAACGAAGAGCTGGCTGCAAAGCTGAGCGAAGCGAAGAAGGAACTCTTCAACATCCGCTTCCAGGAAGTCACCGGTCAGGCTAACGCAGGTCGTCGCCGCACTATCAAGCGCGACATCGCACGTATCTACACCGTGCTGCGTGAGCGCGAGCTCGGTATTCGTCCCGCAACTGAAGGTGAGTCCAAGTGAGTGAAGTAAAGAACGAAGAGCGCGGCTACCGCAAGACCCGCCGCGGCTACGTTGTCTCCGACAAGATGGACAAGACCGTTGTCGTCGAGGTCGAGGACCACGTGAAGCACGCACTGTACGGCAAGGTCGTTCGCCGTAGCTCCAAGATCAAGGCACACGATGAGCAGAACGCTGCTGGCATCGGTGACCTCGTTCTGATTGCAGAGACCCGTCCGCTGTCCGCTTCCAAGCGCTGGCGTATCGTGGAGATCATCGAGAAGGCTAAGTAAGCTCTCTTCATGACTCTCTGCTAGAGCAGTAAAAGAGCCCCTCTCCTACTTCGGTAGGAGAGGGGCTCTTTGCTTTTAACCTTTGTACGGGAAAAACCGGGGCGGGCGCCCTATGGCACGGGCTAATAACAGGCGCTAAGACAACATTTGTCATAAATGTCTTGATATGTCATACGAGAAAGCAATATTTTTCTCTCGCGTTGATGGCGCAATCCATGAGTAGACGCTGCTAGAGAAGAAAACGCATGTGGAGGCGGAATTAGGGCGAAAAAATGAAAAGTAATACGTGAGTAAGGCGCCTGGGGTCTGCGGAATCCGATGAGCAACACTTGAAAACAACCTGATTAGGGACTTATTATCAACTTTATAGTTGCTTAGCATAACCTTTCCTAATAATTAGTCGGGTGGCTTTGCACCTTCCGGAGGTTGCACGACCTTTGGAGAAGTACCACTACACATCATTGAGGATTATCATGACTTCTTCACCCAAGCCCTCACGTAAGCTGCTCGCCATTGCTGGCGCACTTTCCGTTGTTGCAGGCTCTTTCGCTGCCGTTCCCGCTACCTTTGCGGCAAACGTCTCCGCATCCGTTCCCGGCGGGAACTCCCAGAACTCCACTGAGGAATGCCGCCACATTGCAGTGAGCGCTACCCAGTACCAGGGCCTGCCCGGCCAGTACCAGCTGGCATACTCGGCAGCAACCTCCTCCCTCTACACTTCCTTCTCCTCCGGCCGCCCGCCGATTCTGACCGGTGGCGTCGGCACCTGGAACGTTGCATCCACCCCGAGCCTTGCTACTGTCTACCAGTTCCCGACCACGGACTTTATTGCACGTGGCGCTACCGCACCGACCGGTAAGCAGATTGAATCTCCCTACGGTATTGCCTACGACGAAGCAACCGGATACGTATGGGTGACCCAGACCCGCGTCAACAAGGTATCTGTCTTCGATCCCGCGACCAACAAGATTATCTGGAGCAGTGCAGAAGGCGACGTCAACCACCCTCGTGAGGTACGCATCGACCCCTCCAGCGGCAAGGTCTTTGTATCTGGCTCCGGCGGCATTAGTGTCTTCGACACCACTCGGCACGCCCTGGTCAAGAAGATTGAATTCACCGACGCCAAGGGCGAATCTGACATCGCAATGAACATGCACGTAGACTCCGCTGATGGCAAGCTCTACGTACCCTCCTTGAGTGCCGGCACCGTGAAGGTGATTGACACCAAGAGCTACGAGGTTGAGAAGACCATTCAGCTGCACAAGGAAAATGCTGAAGCTACTCTGAACCCCTCGGACGTCACTATCGACAAGTCCCTGAAGGAAATCTACGTCAGCACCCAGGGTGACCGTAAGGGCACTAACTCCGGTATCACCGTCTACGACCTGGAAACTGGTGCCTACAAGAAGACCATTCCTTTCGGCAACCAGGCCCTCGCTCTCGCCTCCGACGAAGCCCGTGACCTGCTGTACGTGACCGATTACGGTACCGGCAACGTCGGTGTTGTTGATGCACGAACCGGCACCGTTGTTTCTCAGGTGTCTACCGGTGCGACCAGCGGCGCAAATGATGTTCTGGTCACCGCAGACGGCAGTGCATACGCTGTAGCACGCAGCATTGAAGGCGCTTCCGCTATCGAAACCGACTACACCATCGATAAGACCACCGGCGAATACCGCACCTCTAGCACCGAGCCCAAGGGCAAGGACAACGCAGACTCCCCGATTACTCCCGGCGTCATGGTGAAGATCAACACCACCGTTGAAACCACCGCGAAGCCTGCTGCACAGGCTTCTTCTGAAGAACTGGTGAAGACCTACGCCGACGGCGCTAAGCTCTACGCCGTGAAGGACTGGACCACCGGTGAAACCCTGAAGCTGCGTGGCGAAGGTTTCAAGACTCAGGACGGTTCAAAGGGCTCCGTACTCGCAGTCAAGCTGAACAAGGGCCGCATCTCCGCGAAGGAAGAGCCGAAGCTCAACGGTGCTGAGGGCAACAGCGCCGGCGTCTGGGCGTACATCCAGGCAGATGAGAATGGTAACTTCACCGCTGAGCTGCCGTACCCGACCACTGAAAACTCCAACCTGAAGGAAAACCTGAAGAGCGGCGATAAGGTATCTGTCTTCCTGCTCTCCGGCTCCATGGTTGAAGGCGATACCGCACGTGGTGGTGAAGCGCTCTCCGCAACTGTTGCAGAGAAGAAGGCAGACACCGCTGCGACCTGCGCACCGGCAGAAACTACCCAGGTCGCTGCTGCTCCCTCTGGCGTGACTACCACTTACCCCGCCGGTACTAAGCTGAGCCTGCCTGGTGGCAACGAGCCCACTCCGGCTCCGAGTGAGTCTGCTAAGCCTGAGCCGACTACTCCGGCTCCGAGCGAGTCTGCTAAGCCCGAGCCGAGCACCCCGGCACCCTCCGAAAGCGCAAATTCCAATGAGGTTGTGCACGAGTACAAGGACGGCGCTAAGGTCTACTTCCCCAAGACTTGGGACGGCCAGAAGCTGACCTTCCGCGGTGAAGGCTTCAAGACTCTGGACGGTAAGGGCTCCGTTATCGCGGTCAAGCTGAACAAGGGCGCTATTTCCGCGAAGGAAGAGCCCAAGCTCGAAGGCGTTGAAGGCAATAGCGCAGGCATCTGGGCATACATCAAGGCGGACGAAAACGGTAACTTCACCGCAACCATCGACCGCCCCACCGTGGCAAACTCTAACCTGACTGAAGAACTGAAGACCGGCGATAGCGTTGCTATCTACCTGCTCTCCGGTTCCCTGACCGAGAACGATAACGTGCGCGGTGGTGTGGCTGCAGAATACACCTTCAGCGTTGAAAACCAGGCACCTGCGCCGAAGGTTTCGGAACCGAAGGCATCCGAGTCGGCTAACGCACCTGTAACTAACCCCTCTGAGGCGCCTTCCGCACCGGCAGACTCCAAGGAACAGGTAAAGGAAAACGCTAAGGATCAGTCCAAGGCTCCCGCGGATTCTTTGAAGTCTGATGCTCAGAAGAAGGACAGCACTGCACCGAAGACCTCCGGCTCTTCGTCGCAGAACGTCACCTCTTCCAACAACGGCTCCACCGCTTCGAGCTCCTCGAAGTCTTCGCTGGCTAACACCGGTGCTTCGGGCGTCGTCGTTGCTGCAGGAATCGGCGTTCTTGCCCTGGTCGTTGGCGCAACCGTGCTGGTAGCACGTCGCCGCAAGGCATAGCCCGTACCCCACGGCAGCCCACGATACTACCGCTTGGCGGTAGCGAAAGAGGTAGAGCGGGATCTGCTAGATATTCAAGAACCCGCTTGACTCTCTGAAACTGCCGATAGGCGCTGAAAGGGGCGGTACCCATCGAACCGATGGGTACCGCCCCTATCGTTTTGCCTATACGTCTGTATTCGAGCGGAAGGCCTAGACCAGGATCAGAAGTAGTAGCGGGGGAGAGCGGAAGAGAAGCGGAGGAAGGGTGAAGCGCACCCTCTGCGCTCGCCCGCCCTTATTTGACGAGTTAACAGCCTGAAGAATGAAGTGCGGGATTCTAACGCCTCAAATACGAAGAAAACCCGCACCGAAGTGCGGGTTTAGTGTCAAAGCGAGGTTCGGTCCCTAGACAAACGGATTAGCGAGGAAAAAGGGACCCAAGAAATCTGTCCGATAAGGACCGAACCTCTTGTTTGACGCATGCGTCTCTTCTATTATGGTACATCTCGCTGATTTTCGCACCTTGAATCGCGATTTTTGCTAAAAAACTTGATTTTTGAAAAAACAACCCTTAATTTCTAAATTTTTAAGCAGATTTTTTCAGAACGCTGTTTTGAGGGGGTCAGAGGTGAAGAAATATTACAAAATCTATGGCTCTGGTCGACTCGATATAAGTCTTTTAGTTCTAGAAGATGCCGATAGTTCTAGATATATGTCTTTTATGCTAATTATGTTTAGATTGTAAAGCTTTCATGGGGTAAATTTGCCCCGCTCAGAGCCGGAGGGGAGAACAGCTCCGGATGCCAATATAGGACCTCTTGAGGATGAATTTCGTAGTGCATGGACTGCACTAGAAAAGCCTCAAAATGGTGGGCAAAGCGTAAGATATACAGCAGAAAGCTCCGGATGCTAAGCCCGCAAAATATAAGGTGAGCTAGCCTCCAAACTACACAACTCTGGAGATACTTATGGTTCCCCCTGTCGCAGGAGAAGAGCAGAAGAACGTGCCGGATGCTAAGCGTTTTTCCGTGGATCGTTCCGCGGGACTTGCTGGCCAGTATCAAGTGGCATACAACCCTGAAGAGAACGTTCTTTTTGTAAGTGGAAGCTATAACCACACAAAGACCCACGGCACTCTCTGCGCCACAATTGCTCGCATAAACGCGGATACCCTGCAGATTGAGCAGACGGCTACTCTGCCCGTTATCCCGGAAAATAACCCCGAACTAGCAAACCTCTTCCAGGTTCAAGCTGCCTATGGGTTAGCCGCAGACAATGAACGGGGGCTTCTCTGGACCGGAGGAACCCACACAAACTCGGTTACCGCATACTCCCAAAAGGACCTATCGCGCGTATGGGATTCTCTCGTTCTAGAAGTAGAGATGCTGACTCCGCGTGAGCTATACGTCGCACCCAACGGTGCCGTACTCGTTACCGGAATGGGCGGCTACCAGGTGATTTCTGCACCCACCGCAGAGGGGGAACGTAGGGTTAGCCCCCTTCAAGGGGAAGGCCCTGCCATGCTACTAGGACCCGTAGCGGACGAAAGCCGTAGCCTCCTGTACATCCCGAATATTATGCGAGATGAAATCTGGGTTGTGGATATGAATACCTGGGAGCTTGCACGCAAGCTGCCCGTAATTGGCGGGGAAGACGCCAATACTCCAGTCGGTGTTCACGGTGTGGAGATTGTTTCGACGCGCGGTGAACTATATGTCTCTGCGCAAGGGCGCGAGGGTAAGAATGGCGGTCTGTATGTTCTGAGCTTTGAGGGTGAGCACCTCGCTTATCTTCCGTTCGGAAAGATGCCCACCGATATCTTGCTCGATGCAGAACGTCACCTGCTCTATGTTGCTGATTTCGGTGGCAAGGGGGAGGCGGCAGTTGCTGGTGGCGGAACTATTACCGTCATTAATACGCTCAATCGAGCCATTATTGACACCGTGCAGGTGGCTCCCACCCGCATTAACCACCAGGTCCTGTTGAAGGACGGGAGTGTCATTGCTGTCGATAAAGCAGGAGACTACCCCGCAGCTGAGGTTCCCTACGTGCTGGATGCAAACTCTGGCGAATACTACGAGGCTGCAGAAGAGACTCGACCGGGAGAACCTCCTCGCCCTATCGTTCGTGACGGTATCGCGAAAGTATATATGCCCTAGCTGATGAGTGAAGAGCGGCTGAGCCGCCTATGTCGTGTCTGCTGTGCTCTCGCGTCGTATGCATGTTTGTGTAAGGAGCGGAACCGCGGTGATCTCCCGCCAGCCCCGCGGCAAGTCTGTCGTGGAGGGACATTAAAGCGTAGTAAAATATTAATATCTATCTTCTTTGTTTGACACATTGTTTGATAGATTTCTCGAGGCCCCTTCAGTTTCTTATGCGTCAGGAACTACACGAAGGGGCCTCCTGCTTTAAGTGTCAAATAAGGGGCCTTCTCAATCGATGGTGATGTGGGGTATGGGGTTTTTGCTCTCTAAGCCCGGCTATCCCCAGAGATAGGGTGGAGGAGACTGAAATCATAGTCGGCAAACTCTTGCGCTACATACCTGCTTCCTGTACAGTGTTAAGACTGTGTGGCTGTATCCAAATAGCCGCACAACCACGGGCTTCTCGTGCCAGTGCATAATGCCGCTATTTACGGGTGGGATACGCCCGCTTCACGCGGGTCCAAATGCTTCTGGCATGGGTTTGCCCCAGGCGTTTCCGCTAACCCCTTCCATAGAGTTGGGGCCCGGGGCGTCAACCAATCCCGTAAAAATGTTCCGCAAGGCTGGCTCGCGCCTAAAGCGAGTCGGAACCGGCGAGACGACAGGAGAAATATGATTCAGCAGGAGTCGCGACTGAAGGTCGCCGACAACACTGGTGCGAAGGAAATCCTGACCATCCGTGTTCTCGGTGGTTCCTCGCGTCGCTACGCAGGCATCGGCGACATCATTGTCGCAACCGTCAAGGATGCAATCCCCGGCGGTACCGTAAAGAAGGGTGACGTTGTTAAGGCAGTCGTCGTCCGCACCAAGAAGGAAACCCGTCGTCCCGACGGCTCCTACATCAAGTTCGACGAGAACTCCGCAGTGATCCTGAAGAACACTGATGGTGATCCCCGTGGTACCCGTATCTTCGGCCCCGTGGGTCGTGAGCTTCGCGACAAGAAGTTCATGAAGATCGTTTCGCTGGCTCCGGAGGTGCTCTAATTCATGGCTAAGATCAAGTCCGGCGACCTGGTTCAGGTTATTTCCGGTGCAGATAAGGGCAAGCAGGGCAAGGTTCTGAAGGTTCTCCCCAAGGAAAACCGTGTGATTGTTGAGGGCGTCAAGGTCGTCACCAAGCACACCAAGGCTAACCCCCTGACCGGCGCAGCAGGCGGCATTCAGAAGGTTGAGGCACCGATCCACGTTTCTAACGTTGCGATTGTTGACCCCGAGACCAAGAAGCCGACCCGTGTTGGTTTCCGCCTCGAGACTGTAGAGCGTGACGGCAAGGAGCGCACCGTTCGCGTGCGCGTTGCTAAGCGTTCGGGTAAGGACATCTAATGACCGAAACCAAGATCACCCCCCGCTTCAAGACCAAGTACGCTGAGGTCGTCGTTCCCGCTCTGCAGGAAGAGTTCAAGTACGAGAACGTCATGCAGACCCCGAAGATCGTTAAGGTCGTCGTAAACATGGGTGTTGGCGAGGCAGCTCGCGACGCAAAGCTCATGGACGGCGCAATCCGCGATCTCACCGCAATCACCGGTCAGAAGCCGATTGTTACCCGCGCTAAGAAGTCCATCGCACAGTTCAAGCTGCGCGAAGGTATGCCCATCGGCGCACACGTCACCCTGCGTGGCGACCGCATGTGGGAATTCCTGGACCGCCTCGTCACCCTGGCGCTGCCCCGAATCCGCGACTTCCGCGGCCTCTCGGACCGCCAGTTCGACGGTAATGGTAACTACACCTTCGGTCTGACCGAGCAGTCCATGTTCCACGAAATCGATCAGGACTCGATCGACCGCGTGCGTGGTATGGACATCACCGTGGTGACCTCCGCGAAGACCGACGAAGAAGGCCGTGCAATCCTGAAGGCACTGGGCTTCCCGTTCAAGACCAACTAACGACTACGTTGTAGGTCCAGACCCCGTTACCGCGGGGTAGGGAAACCACAACGAGGAAGGGCTAAAGCCCACAATGACTATGACTGATCCGGTCGCAGATATGCTGACCCGTTTGCGTAACGCAAACTCCGCATACCACGACACCGTATCCATGCCCTACTCCAAGCTGAAGGCTCGCATTGCTGAGATCCTGAAGGCTGAGGGCTACATCGCCGACGTGAAGGTTGAGGATGCAAAGGTCGGCAAGACCCTGACCCTCGTCCTCAAGTACGGTCCGTCCCGCGAGCGTTCCATCGCTGGCGTGCGTCGTATTTCCAAGCCGGGCCTGCGTACCTACGCAAAGTCCACCAACCTGCCCCAGGTTCTGGGTGGCCTCGGCATCGCAATCCTGTCCACCTCTTCGGGTCTGCTCACTGACAAGCAGGCTGCGAAGAAGGGCGTGGGCGGCGAAGTCATCGCTTACATCTGGTAGTCGGTTAGAAGAGAAAGGAAGAGAATAATGTCACGTATTGGACGTCTCCCCATCTCGGTTCCCGCCGGCGTTGAGGTTAAGGTCGATGGCAACCTGGTTACCGTTAAGGGCCCGAAGGGCGAGCTCTCCCACAAGGTAGCTTCCCCCATCACCGTGGCTCTGAACGAAAACGAGATCGTTGTATCTCGTCCGAACGACGAGCGCCTGTCTCGCTCGCTGCACGGTCTGACTCGTACCCTGATTCAGAACCTGATTATCGGCGTTACCTCCGGCTACGAAAAGAAGCTGGAAATCGTTGGTACCGGTTACCGTGTGACCCCGAAGGGTAACGACCTGGAGTTCGCTCTGGGCTACTCCCACCCGATCAACATCACCGCTCCCGAGGGTATTACCTTCGCAGTGGAGGGTGCTAACAAGCTGACCGTGTCGGGTATCGACAAGCAGCTCGTTGGTCAGGTTGCAGCAAACATTCGTGGTCTGCGTAAGCCCGATCCCTACAAGGGTAAGGGTGTTCGCTACGCAGGTGAGCACATCCGCCGCAAGGTCGGAAAGGCTGGTAAGTAAACATGGCTATCAAGTCGAAGGCAGCGCAGCGTGCACGTCGTCACGCTCGCATCCGCAAGTACGTTTCGGGTACCGCTGCGCGTCCGCGCCTGTGCGTCACCCGTTCGACCCGTCACATGTTCGTTCAGGTTATCGACGATGTCAAGGGCGTAACCCTGGCATCCGCTTCCACCATGGAAGCAGAGCTGCGTGCAGCTGACCTGGACAAGACCGCTAAGGCAAAGCGCGTTGGTGAGCTCGTTGCAGAGCGCGCCAAGGCAGCTGGTGTTGAGGCAGTCGTGTTCGACCGCGGTGGTAACAAGTACCACGGCCGTGTTGCAGCCGTTGCTGACGGTGCACGCGAGGGAGGTCTTGCACTCTAATGAGCGAGCAGAACGTAAAGGAAACTCAGGTGAGCGAAGCAGTAGTAGCTGAAACCGCTGAGACCTCCAACCAGCGCGAGGAGCGCCGCAACAACCGCGGCGAGCGTCGTGGCCGTGGTGAGCGCCGTAACAACCGCGCTCGCGAGGAGGAGAAGGACAAGTACATCGAGCGCGTTGTGACCATCAACCGCGTTTCCAAGGTCGTCAAGGGTGGTCGTCGCTTCAGCTTCACCGCACTGGTCGTCGTTGGTGACGGTAACGGCCTGGTCGGCGTTGGCTACGGTAAGGCTAAGGAAGTTCCCGCAGCAATCTCCAAGGGTGTCGAGGAAGCAAAGAAGAACTTCTTCCGCGTTCCCCGCATCGAAGGCCGCACCATCCCGCACCGTGTGCAGGGTGAGGCAGCTGCAGGCGTTGTGATGCTCCGCCCGGCAACCGCTGGTACCGGTGTTATCGCAGGTGGCCCCGTGCGTGCAGTACTCGAGTGCGCAGGCATTCACGACGTGCTGTCCAAGTCGCTCGGTTCCTCCAACCAGATCAACATCGTTCACGCAACTGTTGCAGCACTCAAGGAGCTCGAGGAGCCCCTGGCAGTGGCAGCCCGCCGTGGCCTGCCCACCGATGAGGTTATCCCCAGCTACCTGCGCAACACCAAGTCTGAAAAGGCAGGTGCGTAGTAATGGCCAAGCGTATTCAGCCCAGCGACGCAAAGCTGGAAATCACCCAGGTCAAGTCCTATGTTGGTCAGAAGCAGAACATGCGCGACACCCTGCGTTCCCTGGGCCTCAAGCGCCCCGGCAACAAGGTAGTCCGCACTGCTGACCCCGTCACCGTTGGCATGGTTAACACCGTTGCTCACCTGGTGAAGGTTGAGGAGGTCAAGTAAAGATGGCAGAAGCTATCAAGATTCACGATCTGCGCCCGGCACCGGGTGCCCACAAGGCAAAGACCCGCGTTGGCCGCGGTGAAGGCTCCAAGGGTAAGACCGCAGGTCGCGGTACCAAGGGTACCAAGGCACGTTACCAGGTTCGTGCAGGCTTCGAAGGCGGCCAGCTGCCGCTGCACATGCGCCTGCCGAAGCTGCGCGGCTTCAAGAACCCCTTCCGCACCGAGTACCAGGTTGTTAACCTGGACCGCATCCAGGAACTGTTCCCCAACGGTGGCGACGTCACCGTCGAGGCACTGGTTGCTAAGGGTGCCGTTCGCAAGAACGAGCTCGTGAAGGTTCTGGGCAACGGCGAAATCTCCGTCAAGGTGAACGTTGTTGTTGACAAGGCATCGGCTTCCGCTATTGAGAAGATCGAGGCCGCTGGCGGTTCTGTAACCGTTAAGTAGTCTTCAAGACGAGAAAGCCCCCGTCCGTACACTGTACGGCGGGGGCTTTTTGCTGCTCGGAAAGACTCACAACGGGATATATTCCTGTATTCGTATATTTGAACGCTTGGTGTGCGCCACATTTGGCGTTCAAAAATCACGCTAAGAGAATATAAAAGCTACATAATCTGCTAGGGAGTTATCGTTACCCGCTCCAAACACGATAGACTGGAAGATGTGTTTACTGCGCCCTAAAACTCTTTGAGAGGGATGGGCGCCCCATAGACTTACAGGAGGACATGTGCTGAGCGCATTCGGGCGAGTCGTCAAGACCGCCGATTTGCGGCGTAAGCTGCTGTTTACCCTGGCAATGATTGTGCTGTACCGCGTGGGCACTTTCATCCCCGCGCCAGGCGTTTCCTACGGAAATGTACAGCAGTGTCTGAACGCCAATGTTACAAGCGGTGGCGTCTACGATATCGTCAACCTCTTCAGTGGTGGCGCACTGCTGCAGCTTTCGATCTTTGCCCTCGGCGTGATGCCGTACATTACCGCGTCCATTATCATCCAGCTGCTACGCGTGGTCATCCCGCGATTCCAGGAGCTGCACGATGAGGGCGCGCAGGGTCAGGCAAAGCTCACCCAGTACACCCGCTACCTGACCATCGCTCTTGCTCTGCTGAATGCAACCACCATCGTCTCGATGGCACGCTCTGGCGTTCTGCTGGGTAACTGCCCGGGCATCATCCCCCAGGACGACGTACTGCACATCCTGCTGATTATCGTCACCCTGTGTGCAGGTACCACCGTCATCATGTGGATGGGTGAGCAGATTACCGAGCGTGGCGTCGGCAACGGTATGTCCCTGCTGATCTTCACCTCCATCGCTTCCTCCTTCCCGAGCGCTCTGGGCTCCATCCAGCGCACCCACGGTTGGGGTATCTTCGCGGCTGTCTGCGGTATTGGCCTGCTGGTCATGCTTGCCGTGGTCTACGTGGAACAGTCCGTTCGCCGTATCCCCGTGCAGTATGCAAAGCGCATGATTGGTCGACGCACCATTGGCGGCACCAGCACCTACATCCCGCTGAAGGTCAACATGGCCGGCGTGATCCCGCTGATCTTCGCGTCCTCCCTGCTGACCCTGCCCGGCCTGATTGCCCAGTTCAACACCCCCACCGACGGCTCCACCCCGCCGGACTGGGTCAACTGGATTAACGCATACCTGGTGCGCGGCGATCACCCGCTGTACATTGCTCTCTACTTCTTCATGATTATTGGCTTCGCGTACTTCTACGTGGCGGTCACCTTCGACCCGGTAGAAGTAGCGGACAATATGAAGAAGTACGGTGGCTTCATTCCCGGCATCCGTGCGGGTAAGCCCACCGCGCGTTACCTCAGCTACGTACTCAACCGAATTACGTTGCCTGGCGCACTTTACCTGGGTGTAATTTCCATGATTCCCCTGGTAGCGCTTATCCTATTCAACGCAAACCAGAATTTCCCGTTCGGCGGCGCCTCGCTGCTGATCGTGGTGGGTGTTGGTCTTGATACTCTCAAGCAGATCAACGCTCAGCTCCAACAACGAAACTACGAAGGACTGCTCCGATGAACCGTCTGCTCATCGTCGGCCCTCCCGGTGCAGGTAAGGGCACCCAGGCCGTCAAGATCGCTGAAGCGCTGAAGATTCCCGCGATTTCCACCGGTGATATCTTCCGTAAGAACATCAAGGAAGAGACCGAGCTGGGCAAGGAAGCGAAGTCGTACATCGACTCCGGCAACCTGGTTCCCGACTCTGTCACCAACAACATGGTGCGCGCACGTCTGGAGGAAAGCGACGTCGTCAACGGCTTCCTGCTCGACGGCTACCCCCGCAACACCTCCCAGGTGCACGAGCTAGACTCCATCCTCGAAGCCAAGGGTGAGAAGATCGATCGAGTTCTCCTGCTGGTTGCAGACAACGACGAACTCGTTGAGCGTCTGCTCAACCGCGCAGCAGAGCAGGGTCGTACCGATGACAACGAAGAGGTCATTCGTCACCGCCTGAAGGTCTACGAAGAAGAGACCGCACCGCTGATCGCAATCTACCGCGAACGCGGCATCGTCAAGGAAGTTAACGGCCTCGGCGAGATTGCTGAAGTCACCGAGCGCATCCTCGACGCTCTGAAGTAATCTTCTGCTGTACCCCCGCAATTTGAGGTGCATGATGCATCACAAAGACTTGCGGGGGTACAGTGCTGTCTGTAGAGTTCTAAGCTTGGGCGCACCGCCCCTATACCTAAGGAGCCAGAATGGCACGAGTCGAAATTAAAACCAATGCACAGCTTCAGCAGATGGCTCGTGCAGGAGTCATCACCAGCCGCGCGCTCGATGCGGCAGTGGCGGCAGCTCGCCCCGGCGCAACCACCGCAGAGGTGAACGCCGCTTTTGAACGCACCATGCTGGAACTGGGTGGCACCTCCAACTTCTACGGCTACTACGACTACCCGGCAACCGTATGCACCTCCGTCAACCATGAGGTCGTTCACGGCATCCCCGGCGACTACGTGCTCAAGGACGGCGACATCCTTTCTATCGACGGTGGCGCATACGTTATCGACCCCGCAACCAACCGCCAGTGGCACGGCGACTCGGCACGTACTGTGCTGGTCGGTGACAATGTGAGCGAAGCACGCGCAGAGCTCTCCGCCGTCACTCGCGAGGCAATGTGGCACGGCATCGCCGCTCTGGCAACCGCAAAGAAGGTCGGCGAAATCGGCCTTGCCATCGAAGCATATGTGACCGAAGAATACGGCGACAAGTACGGCATCATTGAAGACTACGTGGGTCACGGTATCGGTTCCCAGATGCACATGGCGCCGGACGTACTGAACTACGCAGTACGTGACATGGGCCCGAAGATCAAGCCCGGCATGGCTTTCGCTATCGAACCGATGCTCGTCACCGGTTCCATCGAGACCAAGGTGCTCTCCGATGACTGGACCGTTGTGACCGTTGACGGCTCCGATGCGTGCCAGTGGGAGCACTCCGTTGCTGTGCACAGCGACGGCATCTGGGTTCTGACCGCAGAAGACGGCGGCGCCAGCGAACTTGCTCGCTTCGGCGTAATCCCGGTTCCGATCCCCGCCTAACTCTCACCGCTGGGGAGGGGAACCCACCTTTAGCTGCCCCACCTCCACCCGAAGAAACCGGCGAATCCGGTCCGGTGCGTGATAGCGCATCCGAAAGCATCCACATCACAAGGAAGAAGCTCCATGAGCGAAACTCTCAACAGCAGCGAGGCAACCGCACCCGCTACGACCAAGGTGCCGGTTGAAATCTCGAACGTTCGCCCCGCACCCGGCCAGATTGCCTTGAAAGCACCGCGCCGTGCGAAGCCGCCCAAGCACATCGCTGACTTCGACATGGCTGGTCGCCGCGAATTTCTGAAGGAACTGGGCTACCAGTCGTTCCGTGCGTCCCAGCTGTCCAAGCACTATTTTGAGCGTCTGGTCACTGACCCCGCCGAAATGACTGACCTGCCGGCTAAGGACCGCGAGCAGATGGTCGCACAGGCGATGCCCCAGCTTCTGACCCCGGTCCGTACCCTCGAGGCTGACGGTGGCGATACCCTGAAGGTTGTGCATCGCCTCTTTGACGGTGCGCTCATCGAGTCCGTCATCATGCGCTATGACAACCGCGTGACCATGTGCATCTCTTCGCAGGCTGGCTGCGGTATGAACTGCCCCTTCTGCGCAACCGGTCAGCAGGGTTTGACCCGTAACCTGTCCACTGCAGAAATTGTGGAGCAGGTCGTTGCCGGTGCCCGCTACCTTAAGCAGATGAAGGGCCTGGAAGAAGCAGAAGGCGGCTCTGAGGATACTCGTCCGCTGCGTGTTTCCAACATTGTCTTCATGGGTATGGGCGAGGCGCTCGCTAACTACAAGGCAACCATGGGTGCTGTGCACCGCCTGATTGATCCTTCCCCCGAGGGCCTCGGTATTTCTGCTCGTGGTCTGACCATGTCGACCGTGGGTCTGGTGCCCGGCATTCGTAAGTTTGAGCTGGAGAAGCTGCCCATTACTTTGGCGCTGTCCCTGCACGCTCCGGATGATGAGCTGCGTGATGAGCTAATCCCGATTAACCAGCGTTGGAAGGTCGACGAGACTCTGGACGCTGCGTACGACTACTACCGTACGACCGGCCGCCGCGTCTCCATTGAGTACGCGCTGATTCGCGATATTAACGATCAGGGCTGGCGTGCGGATCTGCTCGGTAAGAAGCTGGCGCAGCGCGGCCGTGGTTGGGTGCACGTGAACCCGATTCCGCTGAACCCGACCCCGGGTTCGAAGTGGACGGCATCCCGTAAGGGCGTTGAGCAGAACTTTGTGGAGCGTCTGCGTGCCCACGGTATTCCGACGACTATTCGTGATACTCGCGGTTCCGATATTGATGGAGCATGCGGTCAGCTTGCCGCTAAGGAAGACTAAGCAGTTGAGCTGTGACCGGTGAACGGTGCCCCTTTCCTGCGGAGGGAAGTCAATAAGACTTTCAGGAACGTGGGGGAGGGGCTTCTTCCTTTTAAACATTAAGTGCCTGATGTCATAAATATCACGGTTGTTTTTCCCAGCTCTTTGCCGTAGAGTTAACAGTTGGTTGTTTGTGCCAGTGTTAAGTGCGCCTTAAAACGCCCCAGCACCTCACCGCGGTGAGCTCACAAACAGAAGATACATCTGCCCGCCGCACCTGCGACGGGCACCGACGTTAGCGGAGGATATGGCTAAGAAAGACGGCGTCATCGAGATTGAAGGCTCTGTGGTTGAAGCTCTGCCCAACGCGATGTTCCGTGTTGAGCTGGATAACGGCCACAAGGTTCTCGCACACATCTCGGGCAAGATGCGTCAGCACTACATTCGCATCCTGCCTGAGGACCGAGTAGTAGTGGAACTGAGCCCCTACGACCTTTCCCGAGGTCGTATCGTCTACCGTTACAAGTAAACCCGAGATAAGCGTCGCCCCTGGCGGCGTTTAAATCGTGTTCAAAGGGATAACGCAGTTCCCCAACGTAAGTGAGGGAACCTCTTATCTCGCCAGTAATCAAGTTGCAATCAAAAGGAATGCGATGAAGGTCAAGCCGAGCGTTAAGCCGATCTGCGATAAGTGCAAGGTGATCCGCCGTCACGGTGTGGTCATGGTGATCTGCGAAAACCCGCGCCACAAGCAGCGCCAGGGCTAATCCCTAGCAGCTGACTTCATAGTCGCCCCATAAGAGGGCGGAATTGTCATAGGCACCGCTCCGAAGCAACGCCCACGAGGCGCCTTCGGATACCTCCGGACTCAGAGGCCGGGGACCGGGTCAGAACAACCCGGGCAGTGATGCTATAGACCTCTGGAAAACAACAAGGAGAAGCCAGTATGGCACGTCTCGCTGGAGTTGATATTCCCCGCGAAAAGCGCGTGGAAGTTGCTCTCACTTACATCTACGGCGTGGGTAAGACCCGTGCACACGAAACCCTCGCTGCTACCGGCGTCAACCCTGACACCCGCGTCAAGGACCTGACCGACCAGGAGCTCGTGGCACTTCGTGACTTCATCGAAGGCAACTACAAGGTTGAAGGTGATCTTCGCCGCGAGGTTGCAGCTGACATCCGCCGTAAGGTTGAAATCGGTTCCTACCAGGGCCTGCGCCACCGCCGCGGCCTGCCGGTTCACGGTCAGCGCACCAAGACTAACGCACGTACCCGCAAGGGCCCGAAGCGTACCGTCGCAGGTAAGAAGAAGTAAGCAACGTTGCTCTGTTGGATATCTCTATCCGACCAACGTATTAGAAAACCTTTGTAGGAGAATCAAAAATGCCTCCCAAGACTCGCGCTGCGGCAGCTCGTAAGACCAACCGCCGCAAGGTTAGCAAGAACATCGTTGCTGGTCAGGCTCACATCAAGTCGACCTTCAACAACACCATCGTCTCCATCACCGATCCCACCGGTGCAGTGATCTCCTGGTCCTCCGCTGGCGACATGGGCTTCAAGGGCTCCCGTAAGTCCACCCCCTACGCCGCACAGCTGGCTGCTGAGGCTGCTGCAAACCGCGCCAAGGAGCACGGCGTCCGCAAGGTTGACGTGTTCGTCAAGGGCCCCGGTTCCGGTCGCGAAACCGCAATCCGCTCCCTGCAGGCTGCAGGCCTCGAGGTCGGTTCGATTCAGGACGTTACCCCCGTTGCACACAACGGTTGCCGTCCCCCGAAGCGCCGCCGCGTCTAATTAGGTCCCTGACCTAATCCCTCGACGGGTACGCTCCACGGAGCTGTACCCGGAGAGTACAGACACCCGTCTGCTTCCTAAGATATGTTTTCCCCAACCTGTGGGCTCATATAGCGGAGCTCACCGAAAGGAAACAAAGTGCTTATTGCACAGCGCCCCACTCTGACTGAAGAGGTCGTAGCGCCCAACCGCTCGCGCTTCACCATCGAGCCTCTGGAGCCCGGTTTCGGCTACACCATGGGTAACTCCCTCCGCCGTACTCTGCTGTCCTCCATCCCCGGCGCCGCTGTTACCAGCGTCCGCATTGATGGTGTACTGCACGAGTTCAGCACCGTTCCCGGCGTGACCGAGGACGTCACTGAGATCATCTTGAACATCAAGAAGCTCTCCATCTCTTCTGAGAACGACGAGCCCGTCGTGGCCTACCTGCGCAAGCAGGGCGAAGGTGAACTGACCGCAGGCGACATCGAGGTTCCCGCTGGCGTGGAGATCCACAACCCGGAACTGCACCTAGCAACCCTGAACGCCTCGGCAAACTTCAACGCTGAGCTGGTTATCGAGCGCGGTCGCGGCTACGTGACTGCAGCTCAGAACAAGGTCGGCGATGGCGAGATTGGCCGTATCCCGGTTGACTCCATCTACTCCCCGGTTCTGAAGGTTACCTTCAGCGTGAACGCGACCCGTGTTGAGCAGCGCACCGACTTCGACAGCCTGACCCTGGACGTCGAAACCAAGGAAGCCATCGCACCGCGTGACGCCGTTGCTTCTGCAGGCAGCACCCTGGTCGAGCTCTTCGGCCTGGCACGTGAGCTGAACATTGCAGCTGAGGGTATCGAAGTTGGCCCGTCGCCCGCCGACGAGTCCATGGCCGCTGATCTGGCACTGCCGATCGAGGACCTGAACATGTCCGTCCGCTCCTACAACTGCCTCAAGCGCGAGGGCATCCACACCGTGGGTGAGCTCGTGACCCGCAGTGAAGCTGACCTGATGGACATCCGTAACTTCGGTGCTAAGTCCATTGACGAGGTCAAGGCAAAGCTCATTGAGCTCGGCCTGGCTCTGAAGGACTCCCCTCCCGGTTTCGAGCCTGCTGCACGCCCGCTTGATGACGAAGACGGTTCCGGCGAATAATTTCGACCGAATAGTTCACCCGGTTCCACCGGGATCAGTCAAACTTGATTCCCTAAGAGGCTCCGCTGCTGGGGCGTTAGGGAACGCAACTATGGAGATTTAACTATGCCTACTCCCACTAAGGGTCCCCGCCTCGGCGGTTCCCCGACCCACGAGCGCCACATGCTCAACAACCTGTCGGCGCAGCTGTTCCAGCACAAGCGCATCACCACCACCCTGACCAAGGCAAAGCGCCTGCGTCCGGTGGCAGAGCGCTTCATCACCTTCGGTAAGAAGGGCGACCTGGCTGCTCGCCGTCGCGTGCTGCGTTCCATCACCGACAAGTCCGTCGTGCACGAGCTCTTCACCGTTATTGCTCCGGCAATGGCAGAGCGCCCCGGTGGTTACACCCGCATCATCAAGATCGGTAACCGTAAGGGTGACAACGCTCCCATGGCAGTCATCGAGCTCGTCATGGAGCCCGTTGCAACCAAGGGTGCAGTTGCTGAGGCAACCAAGGTTGCTGAGAAGGCAGCTGAGGCTCCCAAGACTGAAGCGGCTGAGGGCCTGCCCGCAGGTTCCCACGCACCCCTGGAGTCCGGCGAGGCTCCCGAGGGCTTCGAGGTTAAGGGTAACGCCGATTCCATGAAGTACCACGTGCCCGGTTCCCGCTGGTACTCCAGCACCAAGGCTGAAATCTGGTTCGACTCCGCTGAGTCGGCAGAGGCTGCAGGTTACGCCCCCGCAGGTGGCGCAGCAGCACAGAAGGTTTCCGAGTAATACGGATCCCAGCTGATTTAGGCTAAGCCTAAAATATGTCAATCCGCCGTCCACTGCTGTGGGCGGCGGATTGGTGTATCTGCATACTTAACGAGGAGACGGTTCTTTGCGCATTCGCTATACAAGAGCCGATCCGTATTCTTCAACCGTCCTTTACCGCTGAAAGGCACACCAATGCATAACGCTACTGCTTTAGAGAACCGTGAAGAACAGCCCTTCACTGCTACGCACCGCGTGCGAATTGATTGTGCCTACGACGGTTCTCTTTTTAGCGGGTGGGCTGCCCAACCGAACCTGGTTACCGTGCAGGGGGTCATTGAGAATGCCCTTGAACTGATTTTGCGGGCGCCTCACCGCGTGGTGGTCGCGGGTCGAACCGATGCCGGTGTGCATGCGGAGGCTCAGACTCTGCATTGCGATCTGAACGATGAGGATTGGACTCGCCTGCAAGGCCGAACGGGGGAGGACGACCCGACGGCTGCCCTGGGGCGCCGCCTCACCGGCGCTCTTCAGCGTTGTCTTTACGATGCGGAAGAGCAGTTGAACTTGCCGAAGAATGTCCGCGGTATTCTGCAGGGCGCTATTCAGATTCACCGCGTGAGCGAAGTTTCTTTTGAATTTGATGCGCGCTTCTCGGCTACCGGTCGCCGCTACGTATATCGCATTGCAGATGGCGCGGCGGACGGTCTTAATCCTCTGCACCGTACCTACACCTGGGCGGTACCTGAGCACCTGGATTGTGCTGATCTTAACCAGTCGGCGCAGCAGCTACTCGGTCTGCGCGATTTCCTCTCCTTCTGCAAGCCGCGTGAAGGCGCGACCACGATTCGTGAGCTGCGAGAGCTTAGCTTCACTCGTACTGAAAGTGGCCTTATTGAGGTGCGTGTGGTGGCTGATGCTTTCTGCCATCACATGGTGCGTTCACTTGTGGGCGCGTTGGTGCTCTACGGCACGGGTAAACGTGACGCCGCCTGGTTGCGTGAGCGGATCGAGAACCCGGGACGCGAGGCTTCGCTGACTCTGGCGCCTCCGCATGCGCTCGCTCTGGCTGAGATTTACTACCCTGCTCCGGAGTTGTATGGAGAGCAAGCGGAACGTGCTCGAGCAAAGCGTGAAGACCACGAAGCACAGAGCGCTTAACGCCCTGTATATATTGAGCCCCGTCACGTTGCTCATGCACCGTGAACCATCGCGGGGGAGCGCAACTACCTCAGATGAATTACACGGATGGAATTTAAAATGTGTTTAAGGCAAAAAAGCCCTATTTTTAAGGCTTTGGCGGTGGATTAAGCACTCGACGTCCTGTATAGTCTTGATATGTTGTGCGTGTTCTACCCGAGCGCGCTCTAAATCGCTGTCTAGTTGCAGGACGTTAAGGCGGTCTAGAGTACGGGCAGAACGGGCGGCAGCTCGGTCCTCACCCGGGTGTTCGTCATGCACGTAAGTAAAAGGCGCGATACCCAACTAAGCGCCGTATGTACATTTCGAGACAAAGGCCAATATTTTGCGCACTTATACTCCCAAGCCCGGCGAAGTCGAGCGCCAGTGGCACGTCATTGACGCCACCGACGTTGTTCTCGGCCGCCTCGCAAGCCAGACCGCTATCCTGCTGCGCGGTAAGCACAAGCCGACTTTTGCTCCCCACGTTGACACCGGTGACTTCGTTATCATCGTGAACGCTGAGAAGGTCGCCCTGACCGGTGCAAAGCTCGAGCAGAAGCGTGCATACCGCCACTCGGGTTACCCCGGCGGTCTGAAGTCCGTGAACTACGCAGAGCTGCTTGAGACCAACCCCGTTCGCGCGGTTGAGAAGGCTGTTAAGGGCATGTTGCCCAAGAACAAGCTTGCTGCACAGCAGCTCAAGAAGCTGAAGGTCTACGCTGGCCCCGAGCACCCGCACGCGGCACAGCAGCCCAAGACCTACGAATTCAACCAGGTCGCCCAGTAATTCGGGCCTACGAAGAAACAATAGGAGAAATCGTGGCTCAGAACGAAGAGCAGATCGTAGTCGAGGAAGAGCTGACCAGCTACACCTCGGAGTCCGCTGCCCCCGCAGCGGCTAAGGCAGCACGTCCGGCACTGACCGTTGCAGGCGCAGCAGTTGGTCGCCGCAAGGAAGCAGTGGCACGCGTTCGCGTTGTGCCGGGTTCCGGCAACTGGACCATCAACGGTCGTAGCCTGGAAGACTACTTCCCCAACAAGCTGCACCAGCAGGACGTCAACCAGCCCTTCAAGCTCCTGGAGCTCGAGGGTGCATACGACGTCATCGCACGCATCAACGGTGGTGGCCCCTCCGGTCAGGCAGGTGCTCTGCGCCTGGGTATCGCTCGTGCACTGAACGAGATCGACCGCGAGAACAACCGCCCCGCACTGAAGAAGGCTGGCTACCTGACCCGTGACGCACGCGTCATCGAGCGTAAGAAGGCTGGTCTTAAGAAGGCACGCAAGGCTTCGCAGTTCTCCAAGCGTTAATCGCTGGTTTTTACGAAGCGTTACGCCCCGCTTCTCCTTCGGGAGAATCGGGGCGTTTTGCGTATCTATCCACCGTGAGCGTTACAAGGTTATAGGTGCATATAACTGTTACGTTTGTTCATCGAAGAGCACACCGGTAGAGTTAAAGAGTCAAAGCAGACAGGAAGAAAAGAGTACTCATGGCAGAGCAGAATCCCTCCACCCAGCCCGAAGAGAAGGCAGTGGAGGCTCCTCAGGCTGAAGCCCACCAGCACGCCGCTGAAGGCGCACACGCACACACCGGTTCTGAGAAGAAACAAGCCATCAAGGAAGCCCTGAAGCCCCAGGCACGCCGCACCTCCGTTGTCGAAGACTACTCGGCAGAGCTGGACGAAATGGCTTCCCTCACCCGCGCCCTCGGCAAGGACAAGAAGGACGACGAAACCTCGCAGGCATGGAAGAAGGGTTACCCCTACGACACCAAGCTCAGCCGTAAGGCATACGAGAAGGAAAAGCGTGCCCTGCAGATTGAGCTGCTGAAGCTGCAGCTCTGGGCTAAGTCCACCGGTCAGAAGATCCTCATCATCTTCGAAGGCCGTGACGCAGCAGGTAAGGGTGGCTCCATCAAGCGCTTCACCGAGCACCTGAACCCCCGTGGCGCTCGCGTTGTGGCACTGGAGAAGCCGACCGATATCGAGCAGACTCAGTGGTACTTCCAGCGTTACATCAAGCACCTGCCCTCCGGCGGCGAAATCGTTCTGATGGACCGCTCCTGGTACAACCGTGCCGGCGTTGAGCGCGTTATGGGCTACTGCACCCAGGCACAGTACTTCGAGTTCATGCGCGAAGTTCCGGACCTGGAGCGCATGCTGGTGAACTCCGGTATCCACATCATCAAGTTCTGGTTCTCCGTCACCCGCGAAGAGCAGCTTGCACGCTTCACCTCCCGCCGTACCGACCCGGTTCGCCAGTGGAAGCTTTCCCCCACCGACCTGGCATCCCTGGACAAGTGGGACGACTACACCGCGGCGAAGGAAGCAATGTTCTTCTACACCCACACCGGTGATGCCCCCTGGACCGTTATCAAGTCCAACGACAAGAAGCGCGCACGTCTGGAAGCAATGCGTTACGTGCTCTCCCAGTTCGACTACCCCTCCAAGGATGAGGCAGTCGTGGGCGAGCTCGACTCGCTGATCGTCCGCTCTGCATCGCACGTTTTCGAGGATGAGTCCGGTGACTCTCCCGACGGCTTCCCGGTCGTCAAGTAAGCGTTGATAGATAGGGGAGAGCAATAACTCAACCCTGCGGCGATAGAACCGCCAAACAGCTTGCACTATGAAGGTGCCTGCCTCTCTTTTCCCTCTCTGGGAACTGAGAGCAGGCACCTTTGCGTGTCTATAGAAACATTAGCTATGAAGCAGATATATAGCCGCTGAAAATCACTTTCTGATTATGAAGAATTTACGGTGTATGCGCCTAAGCAGAGTTACGCACAACGTAAAATAAAAGGGTGACTGAACGACTTTTTGGAACCGACGGCGTACGCGGTCTGGCAAACGATGTAATTACTCCCGCTCTGGCTATGGAGCTCGCACAGGCGGCTTCTATTGTGCTGGGCTTTGACACGGTAGAAGAGGGCATACGCCCCCGTGCCGTGATTGCAAATGACTCCCGATCCTCTGCAGACTTTATTGTTTCTGCGATGAAGGCTGGCTTCGCTAGCGCAGGTGTTGACGTGCTGGACGCCGGCATTGTCCCCACCCCCGCAGCAGCTTACCTGGTGGCACACACCGGTGCTGACTTCGGCGTGATGATTTCTGCATCGCACAACCCGGCAGCGGACAACGGTATTAAGTTCCTGGCCCGAGGCGGCCAGAAGCTGGAAGACTCCGTTGAGGACGCCATTGAGCGCGTTTACCGTGAGAAGTCCTTCCGCTACCCGACCGGTGGTGCTGTGGGTACCGTCAAGCCCCTGGAGAACGGTACCGAGGCTTACGTGAAGCACCTGGTCTCCACCCTGCCTGAAGGCAAGCCCCTCGCAGGCAAGAAGATTGTTCTGGACTGCGCAAACGGTGCGGCATACGCAGCATCTCCCGCAGCTTTCGAAGCGTTGGGTGCAGAGGTTGTCGCACTGGCTGTAGAGCCCAACGGCACCAACATCAACGACGGCGTGGGGTCCACCCACCCCGAGAAGCTGCAGGCAGCAGTCGTTGAGCACGGCGCGGACCTCGGCATCGCCCACGACGGCGACTCGGACCGTTGCCAGGCAGTTGACGAAAAGGGCAATCTGGTAGACGGTGACCAGATTATGGCTATCCTGGCTGTTGCCGCTAAGCGCGAAGGCAAGCTCGCAAAGGACACCCTCGTCGCAACCGTAATGAGCAGCCTGGGCCTGGAGCTGTACCTGCGCGAGCACGGCATTACCCTCGGCCGCACCGCTGTGGGCGACCGCTACGTCCTCGAGTCTATGCGCGAGCACGGCTACAACCTCGGTGGCGAGCAGTCCGGCCACGTTATCATGAGCGACTACGCAACCACCGGTGACGGCGTTCTGACCGGCATCCAGCTGGCTGCAGAGGTGGCACGTAGCGGTCAGACCCTCTCGGAGCTGGCATCCCGCATGCAGCCCACCCCGCAGCGCCTAATCAATGTCAAGGGCGTTGACCGTGCGGCGGTCAAGACCAACGAGGCGCTCGCTACCGCTGTGAGCGAGGCTGAAGGAGTACTGGGTGAGAGCGGCCGTGTGTTGCTGCGTGCATCCGGCACTGAGCCTCTGGTCCGCGTGATGGTTGAGGCTGCAACCCAGGAGCAGGCTGATGAGGTTGCTCAGCAGCTGGCTGACGTTGTGGCTAAGGAATTGGCACTCTAAACGTATTCTTCCGGTGTGAAGACCGCAGTGGAGGATAGAGAAGGGCTGGGAAGGTGTTACCTTCCCAGCCCTTCTTCGTTATCTTGGGTGGTCGTAGGGGATGTGGATACGGAAAACCCCCGTATCCACAGGGATACGGGGGTTCGAAAGTTAGTGTTAGAGAGCAGAGAAATTACTTCTTTGCCAGAGCGTCGCGGATCTCCTTCAGGAGGGCAATCTCGGTCTCTTCCTCTTCTTCAGCAGCCTCGTCTTCAGCCTTCTTCTTAGCCAGTGCGATTTCAGTCAGCTTCTGAGTGGGGACAACAACTGCGAAGTACACAGCAACTGCAATCAGGATGAAGTTGACAACAGCGGTCAGGAACACGCCAACCTTGATCTGGCCGAAGACCAGGAACTCATCGAAGTTGGGGGACTTAACCAGCATCGAGATAGCGGGCATCAGGACGGCCTGGACAAGCGAGGTCACCACAGCGGTGAAGGCGGTACCCATAATCAGACCAACTGCGAGGTCGATGACGTTACCGCGGATCAGAAAATCTTTAAAACCCTTAAGCATGAGATATAGAATAGCGCCTTTTAGGTGTTCAAAATGCCATATTCTGAGAAAATTTTCACTGTAAAGCATGTGTTTTTCTTCACAGTGGTTCTGTGGTACCCAATACTTAAGGTCTAGGTCATATAAAGGTGAGTAAAAATCTCTGAAACCTGCGAAAAATCGCGGATTTACGCGGCGTGTACGCGAAAAAATATGCATCTACTGTGCCTATTTATTCCCGGTACGAAACCTAGAAATACGACACACATCACCGCTTAGCGCACCTGGCAAAGCTGAAAGCTTAGCCCAGAGCCTAGCTCGCACTTGCATAATCGGGTGCCGCACCCGTACCGATGAACTCCTCAAAAGTCTTCGCACCCGAAGACACATACTCCTGAGCAATCTGCACACCCACATAACGGTAATGCCACGGCTCAAAACGATAACCGGTCACCGACTGACGACCATCAGGGAAACGCAAAATATATCCGTAACGCGGAGCATTCTTCGCCAACCACTGACCAGCCAGCGTATCGCGGTAACACTCCTCCAGACGGCAACCCTCAGGAGAAGCAAAATCAATCGCCAAACCCGTCTGATGCTCCGAATAGCCGGGACGAGCCGACAACTGGTCTGCCACCTGCTGGCCGTTCACCGAAACCCAATACTGATAGGTCTGCTGCTGCACCGCATACGAACGATACGCGCTAGAAACAAGCAGGGTCACGCCGTCGGTCGCCGCCGCATCAATCATCGTGTCCGCCGCCTTAGCCGCCTCAGCACGCAATTGATGGCCGTAGAACTCCACCAGGTCACTCGGCTCCCAGTCCTGCTGCGCAAAAGGGCGCATCTTATTCACGAGGCAACGCAACGAGTCCGGCTGAGACTCAACACTCGGCTGAGCAAGAGCCAACGGGGAAGAAGACGTGCTCGCAGAAGCTGAAGTGCTGGCAGAAGCACCGGTCGCAGAAGCAACAGGGGAGGGCGCGGCAGAAGAGGCTGCCGCAGTGGAAGAGACACTAGAAGAAGCCGTCGCAGACTCAGAGGCAGAAGCGCTCGCTGCAGAAGATGAAGAGGAGGCACCCTGACCCTGCGAACCACCCTGCGAACCACAAGCCGCCAATAGCGCCGTGCCGCCAACTCCCAGCGCGGCGCCCAAGAGGGTGCGGCGGTTCACCACAGAACTATTAAGAGACTCCTGAGCGGTAGACGTACGGTGCAGGGACTTCACAATAACTCCTCATCATGGCGTAGATGCAAACAAAAAGCGCCGGAAGCCTAAACCTACCCCGCGAGGGAGTGGAGCCTCCGGCGCCTTCTACTAGAATGCACCACAATACCGGCTAAAAGCCGCACGCGAACACTAAAAACCTAAAGAACCTCTAATTCTTACGCAGAAGAACCTGCTCCACGGTATGCTCGGCACCCTTCTGAAGAATCAAATGCGCACGAGCACGAGTCGGCAAAATATT
Source organism: Rothia sp. HMSC061C12 (assembly GCF_001815755.1). NCBI lineage: Bacteria > Bacillati > Actinomycetota > Actinomycetes > Micrococcales > Micrococcaceae > Rothia > Rothia sp. HMSC061C12. The sequence goes on along the minus strand of NZ_KV821843.1, from coordinate 156,967 downwards.
CTGCAACAGATTCGGCTCATTCACACTCTTCCAAATGCCGGTCGCCACCTCAACCGCCTGCTCATCGCTTAGCTCCGCATAACGCTTGAAATACGACTCCGGGTTCGCAAAAGCCGAAGAACGCAGAGTCAAGAAACGATTCACATACCAGCGCTCAATATCCTCAGTGCGGGCATCCACATAAATAGAGAAATCAAAGAAATCGCTCAGCGTCAGATCGGAAGTCTCCGGACCCTCAGCCTGAGAAGGCGCCAAAACATTCAAACCCTCAAGAATCAGAACATCCGGTGCGGTGACCTCAATATGCTCATCCGGCATGATGTCGTAATACAGATGCGAATACTTCGGCGCCACCACACGCTCGGCACCGGACTTCACCTGCGACACAAAATTCAACAGGGCACGGCGATCATAAGACTCCGGGAAACCCTTACGGTGCATAATGCCGCGACGCTGAAGCTCCGCATTCGGGTACAAGAAACCATCCGTAGTCACCAACTGAACCTTCGGAGTCGAAGGCCAACGGCTCAAAAGAGCCTGCAAAATACGTGCCGTCGTCGACTTACCCACAGCAACAGAACCCGCCACACCAATAATGAACGGGACGCGGCGCTGAGACACATGCAGAAAATCATTCGTCATATGGTTCAACGAAGAAGCAGCAGTCACATACAGGTTAAGAAGACGAGAAACCGGCAGATAAATACGCTGCACCTCCTCAAGGTCGACAGTTTCACCCAGGCCTCGAAGAGACTCAATTTCCTCAGCACTGAGGGGAACAGAAATCTCATCGGCTAGGTGCGACCAACGGGAACGGTCAAGATGCATGAAGCGGTCATCGCCAGAAAAATACGGTGCGGTGCTCATTTATCTAAGTGTACGAACTTTCAGCCCGTGGGGAAAATATCTACTCTCACGGTATGTCTGAAGAAATAAATGTATGGAAAGAAAAGGGTAAAACCTGAAAAAGCCAGGAAAGCCACAATAAACGTGACGTATAACGGTATTTCACCGTGCGCATATCTGGATACTTGTGGGATAAACTTATAGCATGTGTGGAATCGTAGGATATGTAGGTCTGGACACTGCTCCGGACGGTAACAAGTTTGACCACAACGCATACGATGTGGTCCTCGAAGGTCTGCGCCGCCAGGAATACCGCGGCTATGACTCTGCTGGCGTGGCACTCGTGTGCCCCGACGGCATCGTATTCCGTAAGAAGGCAGGCAAGCTCCTGAACCTCGAAAACGAGGTTAAGGAAAACCCCCTGCCGGACTCCCAGATTGGTATCGGTCACACCCGTTGGGCTACCCACGGTGGACCCACCGACAACAACGCTCACCCCCACGTTGTCGACAACGGCCGCCTCGCCGTCGTACACAACGGTATTATCGAAAACTTCGCAGAACTGCGTGCCGAACTGCTCGCCGAAGGCGTAGAGTTCGCATCTCAGACCGACACCGAGGTAGCTGCAGCAACCATCGCAAGCATCTACAACAAGCTCGGTACCGGTGACCTCACCGAGGCAGTACGCGTCGCATCCAACCGCCTCGAAGGTGCATTTACCATCCTGGCTATCCACGCCGACCACCCGGACCGCGTTGTGGCAACCCGCCGCAACTCCCCGCTGGTCATCGGCCTGGGCGAGAACGAGAACTTCCTCGGCTCTGACGTCTCCGCGTTCATTGACTACACCAAGGAAGCCGTCGAAATGGGTCAGGACCAGATCGTGACCATCACCGGCAGCGACTACTCCATCATCGACTTCGAAGGCAACCCCGCAGAGGGCAAGCCCTTCCACATCGAATGGGACGCCGCAGCAGCTGAAAAGGGCGGCTTCAACTCCTTCATGGAGAAGGAAATCCACGAGCAGCCCACCGCAGTTGAGCAGACCCTCATGGGCCGCCTCGACGAAAACGGCAACCTCACCCTCGACGAACTGAACATTGACGACTCGGTGCTGCGCACCATCGACAAGATCATCGTCGTCGCATGTGGTACCGCAGCATACGCAGGCCAGGTGGCACGCTACGCCATCGAGCACTGGTGCCGCATCCCCACCGAGGTTGAGCTCGCACATGAGTTCCGCTACCGCGACCCCATCGTGAACGAGAAGACCCTCATCGTGGCACTCTCGCAGTCCGGCGAAACCATGGACACCCTGATGGCAGTGCGCCACGCACGCGAACAGGGTGCAAAGGTTATCTCCATCTGCAACACCCACGGCTCGACCCTGCCCCGCGAATCCGACGCTGCGCTGTACACCCACGCAGGCCCCGAAATCGCAGTGGCATCCACCAAGGCATTCCTGGCACAGATCACCGCAGCATACCTGCTTGGCCTGTACCTGGCACAGCTGCGCGGCAACAAGTACAAGGACGAAATTGCTTCGATCCTTGCCGAGCTGCAGAACATGCCCGCAAAGATCCAGAAGGTCCTCGACAACGACACCCAGGTCAAGGAACTGGGCGTCGAAATGAAGGATGCCTCCTCCGTGATCTTCCTTGGCCGCCACGTGGGCTTCCCCGTCGCAATGGAAGGCGCACTCAAGCTCAAGGAAATCACCTACATCCACGCTGAAGGCTTCGCAGCAGGCGAGCTCAAGCACGGCCCCATCGCACTGATCGATGAAGGCCAGCCGGTCATCGTAGTGGTTCCCTCCGCAAACGGTCGCGACTCCCTGCACGGCAAGGTCGTCTCCAACATCCAGGAAGTGCGCGCTCGCGGCGCCTTCACCATCGTCATCGCCGAGGAAGGCGACGAGGCCGTCAAGCCCTACGCAGACCGCCTCATCACCGTCCCGGCATGCCCCTCGCTGCTGCAGCCCCTGCTGGCAACTGTGCCCCTGCAGATCTTCGCATGCGCACTGGCAGAAGCTAAGGGCCTGGACGTTGACCAGCCGCGTAACCTCGCAAAGTCCGTGACCGTGGAGTAATCCTCTGGAGTAATCCTCGGAAATCGCCTCAGCGATAACGACAAGGGCGGTGGTTGAGTTCTTAGAGAACTTGACCACCGCCCTTGTCGTTTAACCTGGTGGTTATTCGTGGATGACCCAACAAAAATAGACGCTGTGAAACAGATATCAACTATGCGTCATATTTGCCGCTATCCCATCTAAAAGAAACGAATCTCGCTAGACTTAAAACAAGAGAAACCGCAAACAGGACGCGGCACCACCCCTAGCCCAGAAGGTGAAGCTCATGATCATGGGAATCGGCGTAGATACCGTCAACATCGAACGATTCGAACGAATCGTCGCCGAAACACCAGCCTTCGTCCGCCGCGTCTTCACCCCCAACGAACGTACCCGGAATGTACGCTCCCAAGCCGTACGATTTGCCGCCAAAGAAGCCGTCGCAAAAGTACTCGGAGCACCCGCCGGACTCAACTGGCAAGACTGCGAAGTCGCCACCGCCGAAAGCGGCCAACCCTACCTCATCATTCAGGGCACCATCGCCCGCCGTGCTAAAGAACTCGGCATCAACCGCATCCACCTCTCGCTGACCCACGATGAACCCATCGCCATCGCCATCGCAACCGCCGAATACCTCAGCGATGCAGAACTGGCGCACCTGCAAAAGTTCAACCCCGAAAGCTACCGACTCAGCGTCATCACCGGCGACGACACCGACGAAAACTAACGCCACCGACGATTAAACGCAGAGCCACATCAACACCACCCCCGGTGACCCCCCTAAGGCCCGCACGGTGCCACCCAAGGAGACAGCAATGAAGCTCATCTACACTGCTTCCCAGGTACGCGAAGCAGAAAAGCCCTACATTGAAGCCGCCGACTACGACGGCTACCTCATGCAACGCGCCGCAGACGCCGTTGCAGCCGAAGCGCAGGAGCTGCTCCACGGCACAGAAAACGCCAAAATCCTGCTCCTCATCGGCCCGGGCAACAATGGTGCAGACACCATCTACGCCGGCGCCCGCCTCAGCGCCAAGGGGCACAGCGTTGATGCAGTCATCTTCGACTCCAGCGAAAAGAACCTCGAACTCATCGCCCGCGAAGGCGGCGAAGGCACCCGCGTGCTTGACCCCGAACACGCCCTCGAACAGCTTGCCGGCTACGACCTGACCATCGACGGCATCCTGGGTACCGGCTCCAGCGGTGCCGTACGCGGTAGCGCCGGTGAATACCTGGGCGTACTCCGCGCCGCGCAGCTCAACGGTAAGCTCGGCGCAGTCCTCGCCGTCGACACCCCCTCCGGAGTCGACAACAACCGCGGAACCGTGCATGAACCCTCCCTGCGCGCCGACCGCACCGTCACCTTCATCGGTCACAAGCTGCCGGCAGGCACCAGCCACAGCGTCCACTCCGGAGACATCAAACTCTACGACCTGGGCGTGCCCGAAGCCCTCGACGCCCACAAGCCCGCCCTGCGTGTTCTCGACCGCGAAGACTACCGCGAACTCATCGAAATCCCCGACGAGCACTCCCACAAGTACACTCGCGGCGTACTCGGCATGCTCACTGGAAGCCTCGAATACCCCGGCGCAGCCCTCATGAGTGTGCGTGCTGCCCTCAACACCGGCGTTGGTATGGTTCGCTTCGGTGCCAACTCCCACGAGCTCCGCCAGCTCATGATCGCCCACAACCCCGAAACCGTCTACTTCAGCGGCGCACCCGCCCTGCAGAGGGTCACCGTCTGGGCCGGCGGCTCCGGCTCCAGCTACGACTCGCTGGACAAGAACCGCTACCTGCTCCACTCGCCCGAACCCGCAATCCTCGACGCTGGTGCCTGCGACCTGGCGGCAGAATACATGGCAACCGGTAAGCACCTCGGATCCCACAAGATTCTCACCCCGCACGCGGCAGAACTCGAACGATTCCTGCGGGTCGTACACGAGCTCGCCCCCGAAACCTGGAAGAAGCACCTGGGCGAAGCCATCGTACCCAGCCGCAAGGACATTGACGCAGAGCCCTTCCGCTGGGTGCGTGCCGCCTCCGAACTCTCCGGCGCGACCGTCATGCTCAAGGGCGGTTACACGCTCATTGCGGCACCCAACGGCGCCACCTACAGCGTTGCCGGAGGAAGCCCCTGGCTCGCCACCGCAGGCAGTGGCGACACCCTCACCGGCATCTACGGCGCCCTGCTCGCCCAGACCGTAGCCGCCTTCGAAGCCCGCGGAGAAACCCTGGAAGACTGCACCTACGCCTCCATCGGTGCGCTCGCAGTCTACCTGCACGGTGAAGCCGCACGCGCCAGCGCCACCGGAAGCGTCAAGGACGCACTGCTGGGCCCCGCCCCGGCAACCCGCGTCGCGGAGATGCTCCCCGAAGTCATTGCGCGACTCATCGCCGAATAGGGCAGAGGCGCCCAGTACGCCGCCTCCAGCCTAACGCCCTCCAGAGATTCTAGAGCGTCTCTCAATGAACCAGGCAGAAGGCACAAAGGAAGGGGCGTGAATCCACCGGAAATGGATTCACGCCCCTTCTGTGCGTTTATATCAATGGATGATGCCAAGCTGCCTGTGCCGGAACAGCATCTTCAAAAACGGCATACATACCAGCGAGAGACCCCCAACTCTTCTTAGTACGCGCCTTCCTTAGCGAAAACCGCACGGACAGTACGCAGAAGAATAATGAGGTCACCGGTAAGCGACCAGTTCTCAACATAGTAGAGATCCAGACGAACCGACTCTTCCCAAGAAAGGTCACTACGGCCAGAAACCTGCCACAGACCGGTAATACCGGGCTTCACCAGCAGACGGCGGTACGCAATGTCCTCGTACTGCTCAACTTCCTCAACCAGCGGAGGACGCGGACCCACCAGCGACATATCGCCAATGAACACGTTCCACAGCTGAGGCAACTCATCAATCGAGTACTTACGGATGAACTTGCCGATGGGGGTAATACGCGGGTCGTCCTTCATCTTGAAGAGCACACCATTACCCTCGTTCTGCTCCAGGAGGCGCTTCTTAACCTCTTCGGCGTCAGTACGCATCGAACGGAACTTCACCATCTTGAACATTTCACCGTTCAGACCCACACGGTTCTGCAGGAAGAAGACCGGACCGCCATCACGCTTGACCAGCAGCGCCACCACCAGGAACAGCGGAGACAGCAGAATCAAACCCAGACCCGAAGACACAACATCCACAGCGCGCTTGAAGAACGCCGACAGACCGGTAATACGCGGCGTCGACACGTGCACCAGCGGCAGACCATTCAGCGGCTGCATGTGCATACGCGGACCAGCAATATCGGTCGTCGCAGGAGCCATAATCAGCGAAATATGCGCATCAGCAAGCTTCCAACCCAGCAGACGAACCTGATCCGGGCTCAAGTGGTGACCATTCGTAACCGCGACCATGTGAATATCGTTCTCGCGGATGGCCTCCATAATGTCAGCCGGAGAAGTGCTGTAACCAAGGACCGGAATCGGAGCGCCAGCAACAGTAGTACCCGGGGTGAAACCGGGCAGGTAGAACGCAGCGGGGGACAGGCCGGAAGCAACCACATCCTTCAGGTTCTTGTACAGGTGCTGACCGGTCGTCACATCAGAAATAATCATGACGCGAGTCAACGCACGACCGCGAGTACGCGAACGCACCAGACCCTGACGAATCAGCCAACGCTCAACGAGCAGAAGGAACAGACCCAGCGGGTAAGCAATCAGCAGGTACATACGGGTGACGTCAACCTTAAGGAAGAACGCCACAATAATCAGCAGGCAGAAAAAGTAAGTAGTACCGCGAGTAATGAGGCGGTACTCCTCAGTGCCGAACCCCATGATGCGCAGGCTGCGGGAGCCGTTCACCTGGAGGATAAACCACCAGCCGACAACCATACCAACGCCCAGGAAGATGTAATCAATAGCGGGAATACGGCCATCCAGGGCGTTAATAGGCCAAACGTTCACATAGGGCAGGTCAGCATTCTCCCACCCGAAACGAATCAGATGCGCAGCGACAACCGCAATAGCAATGGCGAGAAAATCGCCAAAGTAAAGGGCACGCTGAACCTTGGGATGCCAGCTTCGCTTGACGACGAAGTCTGAACCCCACATTTTTTTAAGACGATCTTGTACTTTCAACGGTGTAATCTTCCCCGGAAATTTGTCCTGTGTCGTGGACTGAGAGCGGCGAATAGGCACATTTACCCCTAATTATCGGTGAATAGGGAATCGTGTCCTAGTCTTTGTCCTGATGAATGAGTGAACCCTTAATCTTACTGAGTGAAAATAATGGCAGAGACTACGGCAAAGGCGCTGGTAAGACGCCTAGTGGAGCGTTATATGAGCCCACAGAGCGCATAAACGTGTTCCGTAAACTATTCTACGGGGTCGGGGGTCTTCCGTCTCGAAGAATGAAGAGGCAAAGTCGCTCCGGTGTGATGAAATCAATCACAGAAAAAGAAGAGAATAAGAGCCCCCGAGAAGAATGCCTAGTGGAGCTAAGAAACTCCTAAAAACACCAGACTGTTTCACACACCTGCAGAAAAAACAATAACCGGCACATAAAACGACAACCCCCGGAGGCTCAATAACAAACCCTACACACACGGTGTAAAAGAGACATTAAGGACGCTCAAGCCCCGCACGATCCAAAATGAAATCAATCATCGGCTCATAACGACGCGGCGGAACGTTATCGTCCATCGGCACGCACACCGGCAGGTCCCCCTGCTCAGCCGCCACAAACAGACCCGGATCATTACAATCCGCAATACCAATCGTCAGCAACTTACAGGTCGAGGAAGCATAACCAGCCATACCGTGATCCGAAACCACCAGATCCGGAGTCACACCGCGCGCCTTCAACTGATCCAGTGCGATGCGCATCGGGCCGGGGAAATGCGTATGCTGCAGATTACCGTACTGCTCAAACATCACGACATCCATAATCTGGCGGACATCGCCGTCCAGGAAGCGCTCACCCTCCTCAATCTGGAGAACCTCAGCACCGGCAGCCTTCGCAGCCGCAGCCATCACCGCATAGATGGGGAACAGGCCCGCCGGGTGACCTGTCGCAAATAGAATACGAGAACCCGCACGCACCGCCTCACCGAAGATACGGGCGTACTCCTCCAGCGCGCTGATGCACTGCTCAGCACCAATAGTGTCCTGGCCGTGAGTATGCGAACGATCCGGGTTCAGACCCGCGCGGCGAACCATCACCTCAAACACCGAATCGTAATCCCATTCGCGGGTCCACTGCACACCAAACTCAAGGTGCTCATTACCATCCAGGAAACCCTGAATATGGTCCAGGTTATTCTCTCGGGCGGTTGCCACCTCGCCGGTAATACGCACAGAATCCAGGTACGCGGCGAACTCATCGCGGCTCATCGAGAAAGACATTAAAACTCCTCACAACGTGAAAAATACATTACTGCGAGATACCCTCACGTACCTCGGCATAAGCTTCCAGGGTCTTACGCGCCGTCTGCTCCCAACCCATCGTGCGGGCACGCGCCGCGGCGTTCGCACCCAACGAATGACGCAGATACGGGGCACGCACCAGACGCTCAATAGCTGCAGCCCAACGCTGCGGAGTACGAGGCGCCACCAGCAGGCCCGTACGGTGGTTCTCCACCGCAAAGCGCAGACCGTCAGCATCCGTAGCGAGCACCGCCGCGCCGCACGCCTGCGCCTCCAGAGCCACCAACCCGAACGTCTCAGACGACGACGGGGACGCCACGATATCGGCAGCACGGAAAATATTCGCCAACTCAGATGCCGGAACCGGATCCTTCAAATGCACCCGATCTGCCACACCCAGCTCAGCTGCACGCTGCAACAGGCGGCGCTCATAATCCGAATCGGAACGACCAATAATGTCCACATCCACCTGCAGATCGGAGGGGAGCAGCGCGAGCGCCTCCACCAGCAGATGCGGGCCCTTCAACGGCTGAGGCCTACCGGCAAACACAATGCGGCAACGAGTCTCCGAGGTGTCATTGAGCGGATGCACGCCAGGAATCGTATGGAAAATCGAGGTGTCAACACCCGGCGGGATAGTGGCAAGCTTCTGCGCGTCCGTACCGTAATACTCGCCCATCTGCTGCGCCTCCAGGGGAGTATTCACAATCACCCGGCTCGCGGAGCTACTCATCAGGCGCTCGGCGGCATAGCGCTCCTCGGGTTCGGGCGCCTCACCTTCGCCGCGGCGCGCATCCTTGGCAGCAGCCGTCGTATGTGGAGTAAAAAGAACAGGAACCGGGAAGCCAACGCCCTGAGCCGACCACAGGTCGGATGCACGAGCCGCAGCCTGACCCGACAGCCAATAGTGGGCGTGAATAATATCCGGGGTGTACAGTGCCTGCTCGACGCACGCCTGCGCAAAATCATCGGTGACCGCAGCCAGCTCATTCTTCGAAAGACCACGGGCGGAGGGCAGATCAAGACTGTGGCGCACAAGGCGCTCGCCGGGCTGAGGAGGCTGACGGAACGGCGAATCGGTCGGAAGCGCCTCACCGCGATCCAGGGTGAAAACCTCAACCCGCAGCTCCGGATCCAGTTCCAGCATGGCATGCACCGACCGGGCAATATAGACGTTCATGCCGCCTGCATCTCCGCTACCGGGCTGCGCAAAAGGGTCGGTGTGCATGGAATACACGTGAACCGTCCGAACCGGCGGCAGAGTGCTCATCGATGCTTTCCTCTCTCAAAGGTGTACCTTACCTAGTGTAGCGCGATAGGACTTTCGCACACCGGGAGGTCTAGAATTTAGTAGAAGAGAGGCTGTCCAAGCGCAGCCTGTAGTACCCGCCGTCAGAAGGACCGTGAAGGACCATGACTCACCCTCAGCAGCCTGCCGAACCGCTCTACTGCCCGCCCTGCACCCCGGCAGAGGCAGAGCGAAGCGCCACCATTGACCTTGATGCGCTAGAACATAATGTGCGCCGACTCAAGGAACTTATTGGCGACCGCGCGCTCATTGCAGTGATTAAGGCGGATGCGTACGGTCACGGCGCGTACCCGGTGGCACGTTCGGTTATTGCCGCCGGTGCTGACCTGCTGGGTGTGGTGCACGTGAACGAGGCGCTGGAACTGCGTGCTGACGGTATTGAGGCGCCGCTCATGGCGTGGCTGCACACTCCCTCCACCGATTTTGAGGCGGCTCTGCAGGAGAAGATCCGTCTGGGTGTTTCCGGTTGGGACCTGGAGGCGGTAGCCGCCGCCGCTGAACGCACCGGCGAGCGCGCTATCGTGCATCTGAAGGCTGATACCGGTCTGGGTCGTAACGGTGCTACCGCGGCGGATTGGCCTGCACTGGTGGCTCGCGCCGCCTGTCTGGAGGAGTCTGGACTGATTACGGTTGAGGGTATTTTTAGCCACCTGGCGGTTGCTGATGAGCCGACCCGCGCCGAGACTGCACAGCAGCTCGATGCCCTGGATACTTTTGTGGCTCAGGCTCGTGAGGCTGGCCTGGACCCGAAGATCGTGCATTTGGCGAACTCCCCGGCGACCCTGACCGCCTCGCTGGAGGGTTGGGATACGGAGGAGCGTCTGCTCGGTGACGGCGTGCGTTGCGGCCTCGCGCTGTACGGTCTTTCCCCGCTGCCGGAGGTCACCGCTGAGGACCTGTGGTTGAAGCCCGTCATGACGGTGAGCAGCTACATTGCCGCCGTGAAGGAAGTTCCTGCAGGTCAGGGCGTTTCCTACGGTCTGCGCTATCACACTCCCAAGGCAACCACCCTGGCGCTGGTGCCGCTCGGCTACGCTGACGGCGTGCCGCGTATTGCGGAGAACGCGCCGGTGCGCATCTACCCGGGCGCGCAGAACGCGGAGAACGGCTCCGGGCCTAACAACGCGGAAGGCAAGACCTACCGCGTGGTCGGCCGCATCGCCATGGACCAGATGGTCGTTGACCTGGGCGAACCCGGCCTGAGTGACCCTGCCCTGGGGTACCTGGGTGCGCCCGCCATCCTTTTTGGTGCCGGTGAGAACCCGCCTGTGGAAGAGTGGGCGGATGCCGCACAGACCATTAACTACGAAATCGTGACCCGCATTTCGTCCCGCGTGGAGCGCCTCTACGTTGGCGGCTCCTGGGTTGAAGCTGAGCTGAACGAGCTGTGGGGTACCGGGCAGGAGCAGGAGGACTAATGAGCGCTGAGTACATTTCTGCCGCACTCGACCTGGATGTGACCGGCCCCGACCATACCCGCCGCCTGGCGCTCACCCTGGCGCAGCACCTGAACGCCGGGGACGTACTGTTGCTCTCGGGCGAGCTCGGTGCGGGCAAGACCACGTTCACCCGCTCCCTGGGTGAAGGCCTGGGCGTGCGCGAAGGCGTTATCTCACCGACCTTCGTGCTCTCGCGCGTGCACCCGAACCTGCCGGACGGCCCCCGACCCGGCGGCCCCGACCTGGTGCACGTAGACGCCTATCGCCTCTCCAGCGCCGAAGAGCTCGACGACCTGGATTTGGAGTTCTCCCTGCCGCGCTCTGTGACCGTCATTGAGTGGGGCCGCGATAAGGCTGAGCACCTGAGCGATTCCCGCCTGGAGCTGGACTTCACCCGCCTGACCGGCGCGGATGCACGCTTCGCCTACTCGGGGGCCGAAGAGTTCAGCTGGGACGACGAAGACGAGGACGAAAGCGACGAGGAAGCGGACACCCCTGAGCCTCGCCTGCTGCGGGTGCGCGCCTTCGGCCCCCGCTGGGAGCACGCTTTTGACGCACTGAAAGAGGCCCTGCAGAGCGCCTAGAGCCCGCGCGTTAGAATGATAGGGTGCTAGTACTTGCCCTTGATTCATCCGCCACCGCATCTGTGGCGCTCGCCCGTGTGCACGGCTCCGAAGCCGGTGCGTCCTTCGAAATCCTCGCCCGCTATGAGAGTGAAGATACCCGCTCCCACGCCGAGGTGATGGGCCCCTACGCGCAGGCGGCCCTGCAGGACGCTGGCGTGCGCGGCGAAGATTTGGATGCGATTCTGACCGGTACCGGCCCGGGACCTTTTACGGGTCTGCGTGCCGGTATCGTTACTGCGCGCGCTCTGGGTTTTGCCTGGTCGGTGCCGGTGTACGGCATGATGAGCCTGACCGCGCTGGCTGAGCGTGCTGTGTCTGGTGCGGCTGCCGAGGATACTGCCGGGGAAGAGAACGTAGAACGAGCGTTCGCCTCTGCTGAAAGTGCTGAGCTTGTAGAAGGTGCTGAGCTACTCGTACTCTCCGACGCGCGCCGCCGCGAAGTCTACTCCGCCCGCTACCGCGTGAACGCCGAAGGCTACAGCCTGGTGGACGGCCCGAACGTATGCCCCGCCTCCGAAATTCTGCCCGGTGGGGCTCCCGCCTACGCCTACGGTTACGGTGCTGGCCTGTACACCGAGGCTCTCGAAGAGCACGGCTGGACCATCGTTGATTCTGCCCGCGAGGTTCACCCCCACGCCGAGTACCTGGTTGCCGCCGCGGCGCGCCTGGGCATCGAGAACCTGAGCGAGGACACCTCCGCCCAGTACCTGCGCGACTCAGACGCAAAGGTCCCCGCCGCAATGCTCGCCCGCCAGCAGAAGCAGGCCGCACAGGCTGCGCAGACTGCCGCACAGAAGGAGAGCTAAATGAGCGCTACCGACAATATCGTGCGAGACGACCTGGCGCTGAATAACCTGGCACTGAATAATCTGGCACTGGGCGCCCGCCTGCGCGTTGCCGAACTTGCCGACGTGCAGGCCATGCACCGCATGGAAACCGCCCTGTTTCCCGCCGACGCCTGGCACATCGACATGTTCCTCGAGGAGCTGACCCACCCGACTCGCACCTACTACATGCTCGAATTGCCTGCAGAAGGTTCGGAAGATAACGAGGGCGACTGGCGCGCTATCGGCTACTGCGGAACCATGGTCGTAGCCGACACCGCCGACGTTCAAACCATCGGCGTGCTCCCCGAATATGAGGGCCACGGCTTCGGTCGCGCCATGCTTGAGCAGATGCACGAGCGTGCCCGCGAGCAGGGTGCCGAGCGCATCCTGCTGGAGGTGCGTGCCGACAATCCGCGCGCCCAGCGCCTCTACGAACGCAACGGCTACCGTGCGATTCACGTACGCCGCGGCTACTACGATGACGGAACCGACGCCATCATTATGGAATGCGCGTTCTAAATATGCCGTTGGGCTAAACGGCAATCCATGCGATAGGGGCGAGTATCCGCTGCCCTCTATGCCGCGGCATCCCTACATCACAGCATCCTTACCTCACTGCAACTAGAAGCACTACGCGCAGACAGCGCAACAGAAAGATAGACTATGAGCACTCGCGAACCCCTCGTTCTGGGCATCGAATCCTCCTGCGATGAGACCGGTATCGGCATCGTGCGCGGTGCACAGCTGCTCAGCAACACCATCTCCTCCTCCATGGAAGAGCACGTACGCTTTGGCGGCGTGATCCCCGAAATCGCCTCCCGCGCTCACCTGGACGCCATGATCCCCGCCCTCAAGGCGGCACTCGCCGAAGCGGACATCACCCTCGATCAGGTGGACGCTATCGCCGTCACCGCCGGCCCCGGCCTGGCGGGCGCACTCATGGTCGGTGTCTCCGCGGCGAAGGCGCTCGCTATTGCCACCGGCAAGCCCCTCTACGGCATTAACCACCTGGTCGCACACGTTGGCGTTGGCCTGCTGGAGGACAACGGCACCGAAGACGGCTCCGACCTGCTGGCGAATGCCGGATCCGGTGGCCTGGGTGCGCTACTAGTCTCTGGCGGTCATACCGAAATCCTGCAGGTGCGCGATATTACCTCCGATGTGCGTCTGCTCGGCGCGACCCTCGACGATGCCGCAGGCGAGGCCTACGACAAGGTCGCCCGACTGCTCGGCCTGGACTACCCGGGCGGCCCCGCGATTGACCGCGCCGCCGCTGATGGCAACCGCAACGCCTTCGTGTTCCCGCGCGGCCTGTCGAACCGCAAGTTCATGGGCACCGCCGAGGAGCCCGGCGCACACCGCTACGATTTCTCCTTCTCCGGCCTGAAGACCGCCGTGGCGCGCGTGATCGAAAGCTTTGAAGCAGCCGGTGAAGAGGTCCCGGTTGCCGATATTGCCGCGTCCTTCCAGGAGGCGGTCGTGGACGTTATCACCAAGAAGGCGATGCTTGCCTGCCGCGAGCAGGGCATGAAGACCCTGCTGCTCGGTGGCGGCGTGGCGGCTAACTCGCGCCTGCGTGAGCTGCTTTCCGCCCGATGCGCCTCCGAGGGGGTGCGTCTGATTATCCCGAAGTTCACCCTGTGCACCGATAACGGCGCGATGGTTGCGGCGCTGGGTGCCCGCCTGGTCGCTGCCGGTCGTGAGCCCTCGGGCGTGGACTTCACGACGGACTCCTCTCTGCCGGTGACCACGGTCTGTTTCTAAACAGGCTACCTCTGAAATAGTTACTTCCGCAGGGATTATTAGCGCGAGCCCGTTGATGCGGCTCGCCTCGAGAATGCTCATAGAAATGCCTCGGCACAGTCTCGCAAAGGACTGCGCCGAGGCATTTTCTGTATTCAAACTTTAGCTGCGGGGGGGCTCTAACGCAACGCTCGCGCACGAGACTGCGCAGCAACATCCAGCGCCACCTCACGCAGAGAGCCGGTCTTCTCAAAGACCGCACGCTGACGATCAGCACCCGTACCCTCGGCGAGGATGCGGCGTACCTGTGCCAGCTCTACCTCGCAGTCAAGGTCGCGTGCCACCGGCTCCAGCTTGGGCAGAAGCAGCTCAAAATCTTCACGCAGGGTACGCTGCACCGGCTCGTTAGAGACCACGATCTTAGCCTCCAGGCCGTAGCGGGCAACGCGCCACTTATTCTCCTGCGCGTGCCAGGGGGCGAGCACCTCAACGCTTTCACCCGCCTCAATCTGGCGGGAGAAGTACTCCACCAGGCACTGCGTGAACGCCACGATCGCCGCAACATCCGGCAGGGACGCGAGGCCATCGCAATAGCGCATCTCAATAGTGCCGTAACGCGGAACCGGGCGAACATCCCAACGGTCCTCGCTCGGGTCGTTGATCACGTCGGTCGCCACGAGTGACTCCAGGTACTCGCTGTACTGCTCCCAGGTGTCAAAGTGGAAGGGCAGGCCGTTCGTGGGCAGCTGCTGGTAAAGCTGGGTGCGGTGCGAAGCGTAACCGGTATCGACTCCATCCCAGTACGGGGAAGAGCACGAAAGCGCCAGCAGATGCGGTCCGTAGTTGGTCAGCGCGTCAATAAGCGGCAGAACCTTATCGCGGGAGTCAACGCCCACGTGTACGTGCACACCGTAAATGACCATGTGGCGGCCCCAATACTGGGCGCGCTCGACCACGCGCTGGTAGCGTTCCTTCGCCACAACCGGCTGGTCAGCCCAGTGGGAGAAGGGGTGAGTGCCGGCGGGGTAGAACTCAATGCCCAGGTCATCGGTGATGTCGCGCAGAGTATCCGTTAAATCCTGCAGCTGACGGCACGCCTCAGCGACGGTGCGGCAGATGCCGGTCACCACCTCGACGGTGTTCTCCAGAAACTCGCCGGTCACATGCGCCCGGTTGGAGGCGGGCTCAAGCAGTTCGGGGCGGCGCTCGCGCAGGATGGATAGCACCTCGCTGGCGCGCTGGGTCAGGGCACCGCTTTCACGGTCGATGAGCGCAATCTCCCATTCCACGCCGAGAGTGGACTGCGGGGAGGTAGCAAAGTCAATCATATTGCCTTTCCTGCGTCTGGAAATAGGGTCGTGCATGGTGCCGACTATGGAAGTTATTATCGGTGGGCTCTACCCGGCTGTGCGCTAGCCGGTGGGAGCCGGCTTTTGCGGGGGAGTACCTCTACTAGGCACCGTATCTAGTGTACGGTCTTGCGGTGCCCGGTGCCCTGTCGAGTGCAGAATCCGGAACGGGAAACGTCATGAATCGTCACGAACGGTAACCCGTCCTCGGGTCTGGGCAGTCGGGTCTGGGCCGTCAGTGCTGGGTAGTTAGGGATGGGTGGCCGGGGCTGGCGAGGTTAGAGCGGGCGCACATGCCAGCCGACGCGGCGTGAATCCCTACCCGAACCGATGCGGGTAAAGACCAGCGTCGCTGGGCGGTACGAGGACTCCTGAGTACCCGCCTGCGCACCCGAAGAAGAATTAACGTTCTTTTTCTGTTTCTTCTTGGAAGGCTTAGAACCCGCCGAACCCAGCAGGCGCGCACGCAACTGCTCCGGAACAATGTCCACGCCACGCTTCTTAATCGTCAGCGCCGTAAAGCCCTGCTCACGCACCCAACGCTTCAGCTGCTTCTCCTGCAGGGGAATCTCCTCCAGCACCTCGTAGCAGGCAACCAACGGATGCTCCACCGGCTCGGCAGAACACAGGTACGCCAGGTGCTCATCCAGCAGGTGCGCGCCAATACTCTGCGCAAACTCAGCGACCAGATGCGAGCGCACAATCGCCGGGGCAGGCTCCAGCAGGTATTCACCCGGCTGCGGCAGGGACACCGGAACGTCAACACTCTGCTCCGCCTCTTCCGCCGTCAAGGGGCTGCGGAAGCTCACCGCCTCGTAGGGAGGCAGTAGGGCGCCGGTTTTGGTTGAGCCTTCGGTTGATCCTTCATTAGGGGCAGCCTCTTCCGCAGGCCACTCGCGCACAGAGGTTGCCGTGCGAGCCACCCCCTCCTGAGCCAGTGCGTTAAACCAGAGCACCAACTCGGCGAGGGATCCCTCCGACTGGATCCACTCCGCCTCAACGCGCGGGTTGGGGTTCGCCTCCGACGCAATATCTTCGGGCGAGGGGATGCCCTCATGAGGAAAACCGGGGCCCAACTTCACGCCCATCGGCACACCCGTACGCGCCAGATTCAGCACGAATGAGAACGGGGGAGAGAACGCCTCCGGATCAAAAAGGCGCTCCGTCTGGGCCTTCTTCGCACCCCGCAACTCGCGGCGCGCCGGGTCCATCCACACAATGCCCACCGGCTCACCGGCAGCGTCCAGAAGTTCACCGTGCACATAATCGGTCACATCCCCCGAATACACGCGCGCCTGCGGGCAAAACTCAAGGTTCTTCGCCGCAAAAGAAGCCGTCAACGGGTCCAACTCCACCGCAACCACGGCACCGCGATCGGCCGCATACACGGCAGAATCCGACGCGATACCGCAACCCAAATCAGCCACCGTGCCGGCAACCGGGCGCAGACGCTGAGTACGATAGTGCGCAATCACCGGGCGGGTCGCCTGTTCCGCCGCCTCCTGAGTCAGCATGAGCGTGCGGGTGCGCTCGCCGAACTTGGCGCGCGCACGGGTACGAGCCTGCGCCAGCGAAATAATCTGTGCAGACTCCTCGGGGCTAAAACCTCGCGAACGCAAAGAAGTAACGGCGCTGAGCGTATCCGAGCCCAGCGGGTAGAGCTCATCGGCTGCCGCGAGCGCTTCGGCGCTGAACGGAAGCTCGGCGACGGGTGTAAAAGGGGATGCGGGAATAGGCATGCTCCTCATTTTACGGGGTGCCGGTTTTGAGAGGTGAGGAGCCCGATTTGCCCAGCTTTTTGCTCAGCGTTCGCCTTGCGGTGAAACACCCCGGCAGAGGGGCGCTTTTCTTGACCGAAAGCACAGGTGAAACTAGAGTTGAGGTAGCACTCGAGACAGTCATCGGGCGCGCCACTGCGCCGCTGTCTCGCATCAAACGTAAATCCACAACCCGGAGGAACCGATTATGGCTATCAAGCCCCTGGAAGACCGCGTCGTTATCAAGATCGAGCAGGCTGAGCAGACCACCGCATCCGGTCTGGTCATCCCCGAAACTGCGAAGGAAAAGCCGCAGGAAGCACGCGTTGTCGCCGTTGGCCCGGGCCGCGTGGATGAGAAGGGCAACCGCATTCCCGTAGACATCAAGGAAGGCGACGTTGTCGTGTTCTCCCGCTACGGTGGCACCGAGGTCAAGTACCAGGGCGAAGAGTACCTGATTCTCTCCGCACGCGACGTTCTGGCAATCGTCGACTAATACTTTCAGATGCTCATGCGCCGTACCGCTCATCCGGTACGGCGCATGAGCTATCATCTGCCCCTCAAATTTTCCTTTCTGTGACGCACTAGGAGTAGCGAACACATGGCTAAGCAGCTTGAATTCAACGATGCCGCCCGCAAGTCCCTGCAGGCTGGCGTCGATAAGCTGGCAAACGCGGTCAAGGTAACCCTCGGCCCGCGCGGGCGCAACGTTGTGCTCGACAAGCAGTGGGGCGCACCCGTCATCACCAATGACGGCGTGTCCATTGCCCGCGAAATTGAACTGGACGACCCGTACGAGAACCTGGGCGCCCAGCTGGCGAAGGAAGTCGCCACCAAGACCAACGACGTAGCCGGTGACGGCACCACCACCGCAACCGTGCTCGCACAGGCACTGGTCAACGAGGGCCTGCGCAATGTCACCAGCGGCGCGGCACCCGCCGACGTCAAGCGCGGCATCGAGGCTGCTGTGGAGGCTGTCTCCGCACGACTGCTCGAGAACGCACGCCCCGTGCAGGGCCCCGAGGTGGCGCACGTTGCCGCTATCTCCGCGCAGTCCGAGCAGATCGGTGAGCTGCTGGCTCGCGCCTTCGAGAAGGTCGGCCAGGACGGCGTCATCACCATTGAAGACGGCTCCTCCACCGAAATCGAACTGGACATCACCGAAGGTATGCAGTTCGACAAGGGCTACCTCTCGCCCTCCTTCGTCACCGACGCTGAGCGCGGCGAAGCAGTGCTGGAGAACAGCCTCGTGCTGCTCTACCAGGGCAAGATTTCCACCATCGCAGAGATTATGCCCGTGCTCGAGAAGATTGTTCAGGCGAAGAAGCCGCTGACCATCATCGCAGAAGACGTTGACGGTGAGGCGCTCTCCGCACTGGTCGTGAACAAGCTGCGCGGCACCATCAACGTGGTCGCTCTGAAGGCTCCCGGTTTCGGTGACCGCCGCAAGGCAATCATGCAGGACCTGGCAATTCTGACCGGCGGCACCGTCGTGACCGGTGAGCTCGGCATTGACCTGCCGCAGGTCACCTTGGAGCACCTGGGCTCGGCACGCCGCGTGACCGTCACCAAGTCCCACACCACCATCGTGGACGGCGGCGGCGACCCCGAGGCAATCGAGGACCGCGTGCAGCAGCTGCGCCGCGAAATTGAGCGCGTGGATTCCGAATGGGACCGCGAGAAGCTCAAGGAGCGCCTGGCTAAGCTCGCCGGCGGTGTGGGTGTCATCAAGGTCGGTGCCGCAACCGAGGTTGAGGCGAAGGAACGCAAGCACCGCATCGAGGATGCTGTGTCCTCCACCCGTGCCGCTCTGGAAGAGGGCATCGTCTCCGGCGGCGGTTCCGCACTGGTTCACGCACTGAAGGCACTGGACGGCATGGACCTGGGCAACCACGACGCAAACGTGGGTGTACAGATTGTTCGCCGTGCCCTGGTTCAGCCGCTGCGCTGGATCGCTGAGAACGCGGGCGAAGACGGCTACGTCATCGTCTCCAAGGTCTCCGAGCTGCCCGTGGGCCACGGCTTCAACGCCAAGACCGGCGAGTACGTGGACCTCATCGAAGCCGGCGTGATTGACCCGGTGAAGGTGACCCGTTCGGCTCTGCAGAACGCATCCTCCATCGCGGCTCTGGTGCTGACCACCGAGACCCTGGTGGTTGAGAAGCCCGAAGAAACTGAAGAAGCCTAAATAGTGTGTGTGCCCGGTGCCGCCCCTCCACCATGGAGGCGGTACCGGGCACTCGCTGTCGGTAGGCTCGGATGCGCTCGCGTTCGCGGGGGCGTTAGAACCTGCCGACAGCCTCCCGCTGAGGAATGCTTACTCTGAGTGCTTCTCAGCAAAGAAACCTCTAGCGGTTTACTATAGAAGGTAAGCTGCTCCCGTTTGCGCTCAAACCACCTTGTGGGGTGCGAGCAGACGGGTCGTACCGCATCTTGACATACGCAACGTATAGGCTGAGCTTCTCACCGATGAAGCCAGCATCCGAAAGGTAGACAATGACCATTCCCACCGCTCTGTCCGAGGATCCCTTCGGCTTCACCGGCCTGACCTACGATGACGTGCTGCTGCTGCCCGGCAACACCGACGTCATCCCCTCCGATGCGGACACCTCCACCCGCCTGTCCAAGCGCATCACCCTGAACACCCCCATTATTTCCGCGGCAATGGACACCGTGACCGACTCCGCTATGGCAATCGCTATGGCACGTCTGGGCGGTATGGGCGTTATCCACCGCAACCTCTCCATCGAGGATCAGGCTGCACACGTTGACCGCGTGAAGCGCTCCGAGTCCGGCATGATCATTAACCCCGTCACCATCGGCGCTGACGCAACCATCGCCGAGTACGATGAGGTCTGCGGCTACTACAAGGTCTCCGGTCTGCCCGTCGTCAGCGAAGAGGGCGTGTTGGAAGGCATCATCACCAACCGCGATATCCGCTACATCTCCCGCTCCGACTACGACGGCATTCGCGTTCGCGACATCATGACCCCCATGCCGCTGGTCACCGCACACCCCAGCGTCACCAAGGACGAAGCATTCGCGCTGCTGTCCCACAACAAGATTGAGCGTCTGCCCCTGGTCGACGACGCAGGCAAGCTCGCCGGTCTGATTACCCTCAAGGACTTCGTCAAGACTGAGCAGTACCCCAACGCCACCAAGGACGAGGACGGCCGCCTGCGTGCCGGCGCCGCTATCGGCTTCTTCGGTGACGGCTACGAGCGCGCAATGACCCTGGTCGAGGCTGGCGTCGACGCACTGTTCGTGGACACCGCAAACGGTCACTCCCAGGGCGTGCTCGACATGATTGCCCGCCTGAAGAAGGACCCCGCCGCAGCACACGTGGACGTCATCGGTGGCCAGGCTGCAACCCGCCTGGGCGCACAGGCTATCATCGACGCTGGCGCTGACGGCGTGAAGGTTGGCGTTGGCCCCGGCTCCATCTGCACCACCCGCATCATCGCCGGTGTTGGTGTTCCCCAGGTGACCGCTATCAACGAGTCCGCTAAGGCAGCTATCCCGGCAGGTGTGCCGCTGATTGCTGACGGCGGTATGCAGCACTCCGGCGAGATTGGCAAGGCACTGGTTGCCGGCGCTGACTCCGTGATGCTCGGCTCCCTGCTTGCCGGCACCACCGAGTCCCCCGGTGAGCTGATCTTCATGAACGGTAAGCAGTACAAGGCATACCGCGGCATGGGTTCGCTCGGCGCGATGCAGACTCGTGGCCGTCACAAGTCCTTCTCCAAGGACCGCTACTTCCAGGCTGACGTCTCCAGCGAAGAGAAGCTGATCCCCGAGGGCATTGAGGGTCAGGTTCCCTTCCGCGGCCCGCTCTCCGCAGTGATTCACCAGCTCGAAGGCGGCCTGCGCCAGACCATGTTCTACGTCGGTTCCCGCACCATCGAGGAGCTCAAGCACAAGGGTCAGTTTGTGCGCATCACCCCCGCAGGTCTGAAGGAATCGCACCCGCACGACATCATGATGACCGTTGAGGCACCGAACTACCGCGCCTAAAACGCATCACCAACGATGATTCGCCGCATGGTGTGCACACCATGCGCCGTTGAGCCCGCCCCATAACCGTTCAGGTATCGGGCGGGCATCGGCGCGAATAACGCCCAGCGGCACCCCTCAAACCGAATTCGAAAGGATTCACCCCATGTCTGAAATTCAGATTGGCCTCTCCAAGAACGCCCGCCCCACCTACTCCCTGGACGATGTGGCGCTGGTGCCCACCCGCCGTACCCGCGACCGCCGCGACGTCGACACCTCCTGGCAGATTGACGCCTTCAAGTTCGACACCCCCATCATTGGTGCGCCCATGGACTCGGTCATGTCCCCGGCGACCGCCATTGCACTGGGTAAGCTGGGTGGCCTGGGCGTGCTGAACCTCGAGGGTCTGTGGACCCGCTACGAGGACCCGCAGCCGCTGCTCGACGAGATTGTTGAGCTGCCCGAGGCGGACCCCGCCTCCGCAACCACCCGCATGCAGCAGATTTACTCCGAGCCGATTAAGCCGGAACTGATCACTGCACGCCTGGAAGAGATTCGTGACTCCGGCGTGGTCGTTGCAGGCTCCCTGAGCCCGCAGAACACCCAGGAGCACTACGAGACCGTGGTGAAGGCGGGCGTTGAGCTGTTCGTCATCCGTGGCGCGTCCGTCTCTGCTGAGCATATTTCCACCTCGCACGAGCCGCTGAACCTGAAGAAGTTCATCTACGAGCTGGACGTTCCGGTCATCGTTGGTGGCGTTGCTGGCTACTCGCAGGCTAAGCACCTGATGCGTACCGGCGCAGCCGGCGTGCTGGTGGGCTTCGGCGGCGGTTCCGCACAGACCACCCGCCAGGGCCTGGGCATCTCCGCACCCATGGCAACCGCTATCGCCGACGTGGCTGCGGCACGTTCGGACTACCTGGATGAGTCCGGCGGCCGCTACGTGCACGTGATTGCTGACGGCTCCCTGGGCCGCTCCGGCGACATGGTGAAGGCTCTCGCACTGGGCGCTGACGCTGTCATGCTGGGTGCTCCGCTGGCTCGCGCATCCGAGGCTCCCGGCCAGGGCTGGTACTGGGGCAACGAGGCGCACTCGCTGGACTTCCCGCGCGGCGTGCGCACCCCGCTGGGTGTTGTCGGCTCCCTGGAGGAAGTCCTGTACGGTCCTTCGCACCACGTGAACGGCACCAGCAACATTGTCGGTGCGCTCAAGCGCGCAATGGCTAACTGCGGTTACCTGGATCTGAAGAAGTTCCAGAAGGCTGACCTGACCGTGGTCCCCGCGTACCGCGGCTAATGTAGCTTCATGAATCACCGCCCGGTGGCTGATGGGTTTATCCCTCCGGCTACCGGGCGGTATTGCTTTGAGGTGTTCTTTTGGATAGGGCGCGAGTCACTATCTTTGGAATAATGAAATTTATGCCACGTTGTGAAACCTTCTCATTTTATAGTGTCGGGGGTTATATTTTCACTGTAGTGTATCTAGTGAGAGCGATGGCTAAGGTCTATATTCTCAGGAAGAACTTATGCAAAAGTGTAAGTTCAATACCATATGGATATACCTATTGAAGGAGATTAGAAATGGGTATCATCGCTACCCCTGTTAAGAAGGTTCTTGCCGCTATCGCATTGAGCGCGACGGCGCTGACCGCCGCTCCTGTCGCAACTGTCCCGGCTGCGGCGACTGTTGTTGATGTGCGTGGTGGTACTTGGGACTATGGTTCGTCTATCTGGGGCGTGTGGTCTCGTTATTACCACAAGAAGAATGGCATAGCGCAACCGTTTGGGGAAGGGACTGGGTTTACTCCGGATGTAAGAAGCCCTTTACCACGGCTAGGGCTTCGTCTGCTCGTTCCTGGAACCACACTAACGAAGCTTACTATAACAACCATTGTTAGAAATAAGCACGTTGAATATTTTATAGCGTACTAGCAATATGGTCCTGCAGATGATGCAGGAAGCTAATATGCAAAATATTTGGCGGGCCGTCTGAGCGAATCTATCAGGCGGCCCGCCCATATGACAGAAACGAATCCCCATGCTTAAGTGCCGATTCCGATTTGGCCGGTATGTATCGGTCCTCACCTCAGTTTATCTATGGGCGACCCTCGCCTCCATCGTGTTCCCCTTCTTCATGCTTCTGAGTATCAACTCGGAGATGTCTCTTGGGCATACCCGTAACCTCCAGATTCCTTCTATCAGTGAAGGCGTAGATACTCGCAAATTTCTGGAGAATATGTGTCAGGAAGCGGAGAAGAACAGCATCGCTATAGCTCGTCGCACCCTTGACGTGTCAGATACTCGGCACGGTATCGTACTCGAATTCTGTGGTGCCGAAAATACTGTACGTAGGTGGGAGCAAACGGGATACCCTTCCTATGCTCCTGAAGACCGCGTTGAGGTCAAAAGGCTTAATCCGGGCAAGGTTGTAGAAGCTCGAGGTCTCTACAACCTTTATGGCGGTAGTGACCAGCAACGTGCCCAGTTGCTCACTACCCTGCGTGAAAATGGTGCGCATGTAACGGAATACGATGTTCTCAATCTCCGAAGCATTACAGGGTACTACATGGGAACCCCAAGCGGGTATGCCTTTATCGCAACATGCCTAGCCCTTAGTACGGCTCTGATTGGTGCCGTATTCCGGCAGACGAAAAAAAGCGCGCGCCTGCGTCTGCATGGTGCATCCCTAAACCGTGTCTACAGTGCACAGCTGCTAGAATCAGGGCCTGCTATTCTTGGCGGAATTCTGGGCCTCTACGCCCTTTTCTATGCATTCCTCGCTCTGTACAATTCGTGGGCTTTTGCGGCCTTGACACTGAAAGTTCAGCTTATTCTGTTGTGCTGGATGTTGGGCCTTATGCTTCTGCTGCATTATGTGGCTTGTGTATTTACTGTAGCTATACCTATTGGACAAGCCCTTAAAGGAAAGGTACCCACGCGTATTACCTATGCGGCTAGCTGGGCGTGCCGCTCTTTGGCGCTCATCCTTGTTGTTGCTACTCTAATCACTTTGGCTTACACGACTCAGCAAGTCCATGCACTCAATCAAGCCCGCCCCGCGGTGCTTCAGAGTAGCGGATATAGTGTGTCCTTTAATGGTTTCCGGTATAAGGCTAGTGACATCCAGAACCTTCAGGGCTGGAGTAAAGAACAAGTAGAATCTGATAACGTCATCCTCGCTAGTGCGGAGAACCCTGTCTATACATCCGATGAATCGATTGAAGCTTATAGAGCCGGAAAGAATGAATCAGACTCTCTGAAACCTGATCAGAGCTTAGGTCGCACCTTTCTGTACGTGAATCGTGAATACCTGGATAGTAATCCTGAATCCCTGCCAGCAGGCTTACCTCCTCTTGAAGACCTGGAAAGTCGTAGCGGTCTTAGCGTCTACTATCCCCAGGAATTGGAAAAGCACACCGATGATATAAGGCGCCTTGCCTCTAGTGCCTTTGACTCGGCTGATAGCTCTTCTCCCTCGAACAATTTAGAAGCTCCACGAGCTGAGCTTTCGGAATTGAGAGCATATGAGACTGTAACGAGCTCCTACACATATGGTGACGGTACCAAAGCTAACTACTTTGTACAGAACCCCATTATTGTGTATGTCCCGAAAACTGTGCTGACCGACAGAATGGAGATGCTCGTTGCTGCCTTCAGCCAGAACGGGGCATTCATTAAGGATCGGCAAAAAGCTCTCGAATCTCTTGAGGGTAGTGCGGCTCGAAGCTATGTAGGTGAAATTCTGCCGGTGAGTGAAAAATATTTTAGTCTCACAAGCAGGATGCAGAGCGAACAACGCATTAGCTTGTATGCGCTCATTATCCTTTCCGTTTTGTGTCTTGTGACCCTTCTGGAGTACGCACGCGTGTACTGCGCAGAACATCAGCAGCGTATTGCTCGTTCCTTTACCTACGGTATGCATCCGACCCAGACTTTCCGTGGGGTTCTCATTGGGGAGGCGGTTTTAACGACTCTTGTCATTAGCTATGGGGTTCTCCAACTAACGAGCTTGGCCCACGAGCAGTATCTCAATGCTGGGGCTGAGACTGCATCTGTTATTGCAGTGCTGGCAACGGTACTCTTCACGTCCACCGTTATTGTGTCGATTGGTATGAGTTTATTGGCCTTTGGCAGAGGCTACCGAGTTGCAGTTGCCAATCATGCGCGAAAGGAAATGTACTGATGGCGTCCATCTTAAAAACAGAAAATCTGCTGACCGTAAGCGGAGGGTCTGTGCGTATTGCAGGGCATCCTATTTTTGCTGATGTCCACATTGTCGTAGCCCCAGGACAGATGCTAGCCCTAACTGGTGCCTCCGGAAGTGGAAAAACCACTCTCCTTAACTGTCTAGGGACCCTGACCGACTTTACCGAAGGAGAATATACCTTCCAAGGAACAATGTTGAGCGGCTCATCCTCGCGAACCCGCCGTCATTTCCGCCGTGATAGTCTAGGATATCTCTTCCAGAACTATGCCCTGGTAGAAGGGGAGAGCGTTGAAAAGAATGTCCTCGGACCGCTCGCGGTTATGCCGCGTTCGCAGCGCCCGAGCCGTAAAGAGCTAG
The DNA here is from genome assembly GCF_001815755.1 of Rothia sp. HMSC061C12. NCBI lineage: Bacteria > Bacillati > Actinomycetota > Actinomycetes > Micrococcales > Micrococcaceae > Rothia > Rothia sp. HMSC061C12. Next base: position 131,024 of record NZ_KV821843.1, on the reverse strand, counting down.
AGTCCGTCCTCAAGCGGGTCGGTTTGTCTGGGCGAGAGAAGTCTCTTATCTACCAACTCTCGGGTGGTGAGCAACAGCGCGTGGCGCTTGCTGGGCTTATGTTGAAGCAACCGTCCCTGATTCTGGCGGATGAGCCGACTGGTGCCCTGGATGCCGAGAATGAGGCGCAGGTACTTGATATTCTGCGGGAGATGGTGAACGCTGGGGCCTGTGCCATTATTGCTACGCACAGCGATGCGGTGGCTGACTTCTGCGACCGGCGTATTGATATGTCTCAGTTCAAGGGATAAACGAAGAGAATTGTTTTTATAATGTACCGCCTGGCTATGGAGACGTTAACTCCGTTGCCGGGCGGTGCTTTCTTATATCGCTGTCTTGATGCGGTGGAATGACCGGCAAAGTGCGGAATAGTTCCCGCGCCGCGGGCATTCAACCCCACAACGCGATAGCGTAAAATAGATATATCCCCGCGCAAGTGCGCGGATTAGTACCAACACGTTGAGGTAATTTTCGTGACCAACTCTGTGAACCTGGACCAGCTCGAAGAGCGTCCCGTCCTGGTGGTAGATTACGGTGCACAGTACGCGCAGCTCATTGCTCGTCGCGTGCGTGAAGCCGGCATCTACTCCGAAATCGTCCCCCACTCCATGAGCACCGAGAAGATGCTCGCCAAGAACCCGGCAGCTATTGTGCTCTCCGGTGGCCCCTCCTCGGTCTACGCCGATGGCGCACCCAAGGGCGACAAAGCCCTGTTCGAAGCTGGCGTGCCGATCTTCGGTATCTGCTACGGCTTCCAGGTGATGGCTCAGACCCTCGGCGGCACCGTCGCCCAGACCGGTCTGCGCGAATACGGCGCAACCGACGCTGTGGTCTGCGCTGAGAACTCCTCCTTCCTCACCGGCACCCCCACCACCCAGAACGTGTGGATGTCTCACGGCGACTCCGTGACCGAAGCCCCCGAAGGCTTCGAGGTGCTGGCAAAGACCCCCGGCGCATCCGTGGCAGCATTCGTGGACGAGTCCCGCAAGCTCGGCGGCGTGCAGTGGCACCCCGAGGTGAAGCACTCCGACTATGGCCAGGTCGCTCTGGAGAACTTCCTCTACAATGTGGCAGGCCTGAAGCCTACCTGGTCTACCAACAACATCATCGAAGAGCAGGTCGCAAAGATCCGCGAGCAGGTCGGTAACGACCGCGTTATCTGCGCGCTCTCCGGCGGCGTTGACTCATCCGTGGCAGCAGCACTTGTGCACAAGGCTGTTGGCGACCAGCTCACCTGCTTCTTCATCGACCACGGTCTGCTCCGTGAAGGCGAGCGTGAACAGGTTGAGCAGGACTACGCAGCATCCATGGGCATTAAGGTCATCACCATTGACGAGTCGGAGCGTTTCCTCTCCGCACTCGAGGGTATCACCGAGCCCGAGGCGAAGCGTAAGGCTATCGGCCGCGAGTTCATCCGCTCCTTCGAAGAGGCACAGCGCAAGCTGATTGCCGAAGCAGGCGAAGAGGGCGCAGACATCAAGTTCCTGGTCCAGGGCACCCTGTACCCGGACGTTGTCGAGTCCGGCGGCGGCGACGGCACCGCAAACATTAAGAGCCACCACAACGTGGGCGGCCTCCCCGACGACCTGACCTTCGAACTGGTGGAGCCGCTGCGCACCCTGTTCAAGGACGAGGTTCGCGCTATCGGTCGTGAGCTCGGCGTTCCCGAGAAAATCGTGGCACGTCAGCCGTTCCCCGGCCCCGGCCTGGGCATCCGCATTGTCGGCGAGGTTACCCGCGAGAACCTGGAGACCCTGCGTGCCGCTGATGCTATCGTGCGTGAAGAGCTGACCGCAGCAGGTCAGGACGAGCACATCTGGCAGTGCCCCGTGGTTCTGCTGGCTGGCGTTCGTTCCGTGGGTGTTCAGGGTGACGGCCGTACTTACGGCCACCCGATTGTTCTGCGCCCGGTCTCTTCGGAAGACGCAATGACCGCTGACTGGTCGCGCCTGCCGTACGACCTGCTGGCTAAGATCTCGAACCGTATTACGAACGAGGTCAAGGACGTTAACCGAGTGGTGCTGGATGTTACCTCCAAGCCCCCGGGAACCATTGAGTGGGAGTAATCCCGCTGTGGGCTACCTAGCTTTGTAGCTGGGAGCCTGTGAAGGAGCCGCCCGGTGCATCCTGCTGTGATGCGCCGGGCGGCTTCTTCGTATCTTCCTAACGATATATAGCGGGTCTGAAGATGGAGGGGTTGTCGTAGTACTGAAAGGAAAATATAATGTAGCTACGTAGTTACATTATTTATGTTTTCATGTCGTGAGCAGCAAGGGGGAAATTATGACCGTTATGACCAGCCGCGAGTTCAACCAAAATCTCGCCAAAGCCCAGAAGCAGGCTCAGCAATCACCCGTTATTATCACTAAGCGTGGTGAACCCACCTATGTCCTTATGACCTATGAAGAGTATTCGCGTAGCCAGAATGAGAGCTCTTCCCTGTATGATTTCTTCGCAAACTACCCTCAACCTGCTGAAGGTATGGACCTGCCCGAAGAATTCCCCACGGCAGAACGTTCCGCACATCAGCGCCCCATTGTAGAGTTCTAGGGGACAACGATGTACCTGCTTGATACCAATATTATTTCTGAGTTGTGGAAGCTCTCACGCGGTAAGGCTGACCCTGTTTTTGAGTCGTGGTTTCGCCGTTATTCAGAAAAGCCACTCTATATTAGCGTCGTGACCCTTATGGAACTAGAGCGCGGTGTGCTTGCTATGGAGCGTAAAGATCCGATACAAGGTGCTTATCTGCGTGAGTGGTTTTTGGCAGTTCGAGAGAAATTTCAGAAACGAACTCTTGTCATTGACGGAGCTGTAGCTGATTGTTGTGCAGGGCTTCACGTGCCGGATAAAGCGCCGGAGAACGACGCATGGATCGCTGCAACTGCTTTGACTCATGGTCTTACTCTCGTAACGCGCAATGTCAAAGATTTTGAGCGTCTGCATGTTCGGCTCCTGAACCCCTTTGAGTGTGCAACCTAAGATGGCTGAAGCCCCGTAAGGAGCCGCCCGGTGCATCCTGCTGTGATGCGCCGGGCGGCTTCTTTCATATGAGCGTTTCTGAAAATACTCCGTAGCCTAGATTTTTCGCATGAATTTTAAAGAAAAACGCCAAAATATTTAAAACAAGAGTTCAAATAAAAGAACTAAAAACTCTCCACAAAACCACACGAGAAATAAAAACTTTAATGCGGGTGGTGCGGATGACGAATCGAATCACGCCAATGAGCGCTCGACCCCAACCCAAAATGCAGAGCAAAAAACGTGCCAAAACAGCAGAACCCAAATGCGCACGCCATGTACACGCCGTAGGTTAGCATCATAAACTCAGAATCGTGACTCACACCCGAGGCGACATTCAACGCCAACGAGACGCCCAGAATCACAAGCCACGCAGCGCTCGCAGCCGCAATCAGCCACGAGATAGCACTCAGCACCGGGTGCGGGACCCTAAACGTACGTTCAGGACCGCTCATAGACGCTACGGGCGCAGCAGAAGCAACAACAGGCTCAGCCACTGCAGTCGAAGCGTTCACTGCTGAGGGGGCCGCAGAAGAGCGCCACGGAATATGCACACCGGCATGCTGCCCCTGCGCCTTCGCGGGGGTCTTTGCGGAGCGGTGGGGGACGCCTCCAGCATCGGGAGGAGAAGAAAGATACGGTTGCTGCATTGCGGGCTCCTGAGCGTATAACCTCGCATGAGAAGAAACAACAGCGCGTCTAATGATGCGAGAAAATGAGTGTCGGCGATAGATTGAAAGAATACGCTGAAAATATATCCTTTCTATATTTCAAGATTAGAAGCGAACCGCATAAAAAACGAGGGTTTGGCGGAATATGATGCAATATGACGCGAAAAATCCGAAAACCACAGAGAAAAAATAATCAACCTCAACCTGAAGGTTCAGGGTAGGGTTATTAGACACGCCCTAACGCGGCAAAAACAGCAGAGCTACAGCGAAAGGAACGAGCATGGGAATCATCCTCCCACTCATCTACCTAGGTCTAGGTCTGGGGCTCGCGCTACTGCTACCCGATCGCTGGAGCACCCGCCTCAAAGAAGACGCCTCAACCCTGCTGACCCGCTGGATCATTCCCGCCGTCATCATCTACACTGTCGCAACCAGCCGTCCCGAACTGTTCTTTGTCGCCGCCTCCACCATGGTGTTGATGCTCCTCGGCGTGCTCTGTGCCGGGCGCATCACCGGCGACCCCGTGCAGAAGCTCGCCTTCGTCTACCTGAACGCGGGACTCTTCGGCATCCCTGTGGTTGCCGGATTCTGGGGCGAGGAAGCCGTGCGCGTGTACATTGGCGCGTATATCGGCAACTCCATCATGGGCAATATCCTGGGCACCTCGCTGCTACGCGGTGGTTCCAAGACAGAGGCCGGGGTAGGGGAGGGCAACGCACCGGATGCACGAGCCGCTAGGAGCCGTGGCGGAACCCTCCGCACGGTACTGCGGGGTCTGCGTACCAGCCCGCCCGTTATCGCCGTGGTGGTGGGACTGCTCTGCCTGCCCGCCGGGCCCATCCTGAGCCAGTACGGGGCGGGTTTCTACCGGGTGCTCACCTGGGTTTTCAGCTTTATCGGAATGATCGTGCTGGGTATGTGGCTCGGCGCCGCCAAACTGCACCGCACAGACCTGACCCGCGCCGCCGGATGGGCTCTCCTACGCGCCGGGCTCGTGAGCGTCTACAGCGTCGGCGTGCTGGCGCTTGCCCGCTGGGCACACGATACGGCGGGCGTGCACTTTGACCAGTTGCTCGCGCATCCGCAGGTGCTTTTCCTTCTGGCTGTTCTGCCGCCAGCAGCTAATATCGTCATTCTAGAAACCCACTACCGGCACGAAGGCACCGCAGCCCCCGTCATCGCCGCAGGGGCGGTCGTCAGCATAGGAATGATAGCGCTCGCCGTGCCAATCCTGCAGCTCGTCTTCGCCACCTAAGTAGAGCCTCCAGCTAAGTAGAGCCAAGAAAGCACGCCGGGAGAACACAGGAGACCACGCAGGAGACAACACAAAAGGAGGGCGGGGCATAAGCCTCACCCTCCTTCTGCTGTCTATCACCTTATCGGCACGCGGTAGCACTCAACGAGCTACAGCGCTTAGCGAACGATGTGGTACACCTTCGCCTCGTAGGGGCGCAGGGTCGAACCCGCGTCGTCCTTGTAGTTCGAGCTCACCAGCTCAACACGAGCACCAGCCTCACGAGCCTCAGCAAGCACAGCGAAGTCGCGCTCCTGCTCCTCGGCAGTGAAGTTCGAAATCACCAGCAAAGACTCGTTCGCGGGGCTGCCATCCGCACCACCGGTACGGGTGTAGGCGTACACAGCCTCATCCTCGTTGTGCGGAACCTGAACCGAATCCACCGGAGCGAAGGCTGCGTAAACCATCAGATCCTTCAGCTTGCCGCGGCGCAGAGCCACCAGCTGCTGGTAGTGGTAGAAAATCGAATCCTCATCAGCCAGAACAGCCTCAGCGTTAATCGCCGGGTAGTTCGGGTTCACAGCAATCCACGGGGTCACACCCTCGGGGCTGAAACCACCGTTAGCGGAGGCATCCCACTGAACCGGGGTACGAGCGTTATCGCGGCCCTTAATGTAAATCGCTTGCATCGCCTCTTCGTGGCTTAGACGCTTGTGGTCAACGTGCATGTCCTCATAGAAGCGGATCGAGTCACCATCGCGGTAATCCTCAATCGAATCGAACTTCACGTTGGTCATGCCCAGCTCTTCACCCTGGTAAATGTACGGGGTGCCCTGCATGAAGTGCAGAGTGGTCGCCAGCTGCTTAGCGGACAGGGTGCGGAACTCATCCGAATCGTTACCGAAGCGGGAGACAACGCGCGGCTGGTCGTGGTTGTTCCAGTACAACGAACCCCAGGCGTTACCCTCCAGGGTGGTCTGCCAGTCGTTCAGGATGCGCTTGAGCTCGGTCAGCTTGTAGGGCGCGTAGGACCATTTGCCGCCCAGATTGCCGTTCGGGTCGTTATCCACGCCCATGTGATCGAAGTGGAAGATCATGTTCAGCTCACCGGTGTGGTAGCCAGCCCACAGCTTAGCGTCCTCGGGGCTGGTTGCGCTGGTCTCGCCCACGGTCATCACGTCGTAGCGGCTGAAGGTCTCGCGGGTGAGCTCCTTCATCCACGGGTGCACCATGGTGCCGTTCGTAATGACGAACGGAATCGAGGAGGTGTGCTTCTCGTAGTCGGTGGAGGGGTCATCCGGGTAGCCCTCGGGCTTGGAGATGATGTTGATAGCGTCCAGGCGGAAGCCATCAACGCCCTTGTCCAGCCACCAGCGGACCATGGAGTACAGGTCCTCGCGAACCTTCTCGTTTTCCCAGTTCAGGTCGGGCTGTTCCTTGAAGAAGATGTGCAGGTAGAACTGGCCGGTCGCCTCGTCCCACTCCCATGCCGGGCCGCCGAACTCGGACGCCCAGTTGTTCGGAGGAATCGGGTTGCCGTCCTCGTCGAAGCCCTTCGGATCCTTCCAAATGTAGTAGTCGCGGTAGGGGTTGTCCTTGGAGGAGCGGGATTCCTTGAACCAGGGGTGCTCATCGGAGGTGTGGTTTGCGACCAGGTCCATCAGGATCTTGATACCGTGCTTGTGGGCGGTTTCGAGCATCTCATCGAAGTCTTCCATGGTGCCGAAGTCACTCATGATCGCGAAGTAGTCAGAGATGTCGTAGCCGTTGTCCACGTTCGGAGAGTCGAACACGGGGGAGAGCCAAATGACGTTGATGCCCAGCTTAGCCAGGTAGGGCAGCTTCTCGGTAATGCCCTTCAGATCACCGATACCGTCGCCGTTAGCGTCGTTGAAGGAGCGGGGGTACACCTGGTACACCACGGCTTCCTTCCACCACTGGCGGCCTTCGTAGGAGGGAACCTCGTATGCCTCGGAGTTGCTCATAATTGCCTTTCTGTACCGGCGGTTACGCCGAAGAGGGAAAAGGTGTCTGTGATTGAAGTATAGGGCGAAGAGGGACCGGAATGTCCGTTTCTGGTCCCCCTTCGCACAGTATGAGTGGGGTACGACTACTTGGCGTTACCGAAAAGGTACACCTTCGCCTCGTAGGGGCGCAGCAAGGTACCCTCGTCGGTGAACTCGCGGTTCTCGTCGCGATAGTTCGAGCTAATCAGCTTCGGGGTGTTCTCGATTGCCTTCAGCTCAGTCGGGGAGAGTGCCTGCGAGTTGGTTAGCACCACCGAATCCAGGTTGCCGCCCGCGTAGTTCAGCTGAACGGCGTCATCGGTGAAGTTCGCGACGACCAGCAGTGCGCGCTCGCCGGTTGCGGCGGCGTCCTCATCGGAGTTCACGCGCAGGTAGGCGTAAACCTGGTCATCCTCTTCATCCAGCAGGCGGTACTCGCCGGTCAGGACAATCGGGTGTTCGCGGCGCAGGCTAATCAGATCGCGGTAGTGGTAGAACACCGAATCCTGGTCAGCGAGCTCTGCCTCCGCGTTGATTTCGGTGTAGCGCGGGTTCAGCTTCAGCCACGGGGTGCCGGAAGTGAAGCCTGCGTTCTCGCCAGCGGTCCACTGCATGGGGGTGCGGGCGTTATCGCGACCGGAGGCGCTGATGTAGCGCAGCATGTCCTCAGCGGAAACGCGGCCCGACTCTTCAACGTACTTGCGCCAAGAGTCGTGAATTTCCAGGTCGTTGTAGTCCTTGACGTCGTCGAAGAAGACGTTGGTCATGCCCAGCTCTTCACCCTGGTAGATGTAGGGGGTGCCCTGCATCAGGTGCAGTACGGTGCCCAGCATCTTGGCGCTGACGGTGCGGTACTCGGGGGAGTCGTTACCGAAGCGGGAGACGGTGCGGGGCTGGTCGTGGTTGTTCCAGTACAGAGAGTTCCAACCGCGGCCGTGCAGACCCTCCTGCCAGTGGGTGAGGACCTTCTTCAGGTCAACCAGGTTGAAGCGGCGGTCGGACCACTTGCCCGTCACGCCGCCCTCGGAGGCGTCCACATCCATGTGCTCGAACTGGAACACCATCTGCAGCTCGTTGCGGTCGAAGCCGGTGTAGAGTGCGGCGTCGTCCACGGTCACGCAGGGGGTTTCGCCCACGGTCATGACCGGGTACTTGCTCAAGACCTCGCGGTTCATCTCCTGCAGGAATTCGTGCACGCGCGGGCCGTTAGCTGCGACAGCAAGGGAGTTGTCGAGGCCGCCAGCGAGGACTGCCGGATCCTCGGGGAAGGAGAGGTCCTTAGAAATCAGGTTGATGACGTCCATGCGGAAGCCGTCCACGCCCTTGTCCAGCCAGAAGCGCATGATGTCGTAGACCTCTTCGCGGACCTTCGGGTTCTCCCAGTTCAGGTCGGGCTGCTTGACGGAGAAGTAGTGCAGGTAGAACTGGCCGGTCGCCTCGTC